>JAEYAL010000225.1 GCA_023404805.1 Actinomycetes bacterium
CAACCGCGAGATCGCGCAGGAGCTGTTCGTGACGCCGAAGACCGTCGAGGTGCACCTCTCGGCGGCCTACCGCAAGCTCGGGATCGCGTCGCGGCACGCGCTGGCTGCGGCGCTGACGGCTTAGGCCGCGAGGGGCCCCTGGCCGCGCGTCCCGTCAGCGCAGCCCACGTAGGGCGGCCGATCGGCCGGGCGCGCGCACGCCCCTTAGGCAACCTTGGGGGTGAAGTCTGGGGACATCCCCGATGGCAGGGGGTCCGCGAAGGCCCAGAGTGGTTGCATGGACCGGATCCTCATTCCCAGCGACCGCGAACTGGCGCGAATGCCGCGCGAGCCCTGCCGGGCGGTGGCCGTATGACGGCTGCCGAACAGCCCGAATCGAACCCGATCGAGATCCTGGCCCGGTTCGCCCGGTCGGCCGGCCGGGACGCGCCGCAGGGCACGCTGATCGTCGATGGCCGGGAGCCGCTGCGCTTCGCCGGCTGGCTCGACCTGATGGCGATCGTCGAGGAGCTCTTGCAGGAGGAACGCAGCCCGGGCGGCGCTGAGCCGCCGTCCGCCGCGGACTGAGCTGGAAGTTTCGCGGGCGGAGGACGTACGGTTATGGGCGATGAACGTCTCCACGGCCGCCTCCTTCCCTTCCGCTGGACTCGACACGGTCGTCCTCGCTCTCGCCACCGACGCCGCCGCCCCTGAGCCGTTCGCGGCCCTGGTCGATGCCGGCCGCGCGCGCGGCGAGGTCAAGACGAAGGGCGGCCATCTCGCGCAGCTCAGCGATGGCGAAACCCGCGTGCTGGTCTACGGGCTGGGCGACGCGAAGGGCGTGACCGCAGAGTCGCTGCGTTCGGCGGCGGCCCACACGGCGGCGCGGGCGTCGTCGATCGGCGCGGGCGCCATCCACTGGGTCGTCCCGGGCGGCCTCGAGATCGATGCCGGCGCCGCGACGGGCGCCATCGTGGAGGGCACGCTGCTGCGGCTGTGGAAGTACGCGGCCAAGCGCAAGGGCGATCCGGCGCCTGATCCGGTGCCGCAGGCGCTCGTGGTCGTCGGCGGCGACGAGGATGCCGCCCAGGCGGCCCAGATCGTGGCTGGCGCGGCGAACTGGGCGCGGACCCAGCAGCATGAGCCGCCGAACGTGCTGACCCCGACGGAGCTGGGCGAGCGGGCCAAGGCGCTGGTCGCCGAGCTCGCGCTGCCGCATCTGACGGTCGAGGTCGAGTCGACGGCGGAGCTTGAGGCCAAGGGCATGGGCGCGCTGCTGGCGGTGTCGCAGGGGTCGGCCGAGCCGCCGGCCGTGATCACGGCCCGCTACCGCCATCCGGATGCCGTCGGGCCGCGGGTCGCGCTCGTCGGCAAGGCGGTCACGTTCGACAGCGGCGGCATCTCGATCAAGCCGAGCGCGCGGATGCACGAGATGAAGTTCGACATGACCGGCGGCGCCGTCGTGCTCGGCGCGCTGCAGGCCGTCGCTGCGCTGGGGCTGCCGCTCGATCTCGTCGTCGTGGTCGGCGCCACCGAGAACCTGCCGTCGTCGACCGCCTATAAGCCCGGCGACGTGATCACCGCCGCCGACGGCACCACGATCGAGATCACGAACACCGACGCCGAGGGCCGCATGGTGCTCGCGGACTGTTTGTGGCGGGCCAAGCAGGAGGGCGCCGAGGTGCTCGTCGACGTGGCGACGCTGACGGGTGCCGTCGTGGTCGCGCTCGGCTCGACGCATGCCGGGCTGGTCTCGACCGATGACGCGCTCGCGGGCGAGCTGCTTGCGTCCGGTGAGCGCACCGGCGAGCTCGCGTGGCGCCTGCCGCTGCACCCGGAGTACGCGAAGCTGATGAACAGCCAGGACGCCGATCTCGTGAACGGCAGCCTCGAGCGCAAGGCCGGCACCATCACCGGCGGGTACTTCCTCTCCCGGTTCGCCGGCGACACGGCGTGGGCGCACCTCGACATCGCCGGCACCGCCTGGGGCCTCGGCCGCCCCTACGCCGCCCGTGGGGGCTCGGCGTACGGCCTGCGGCTGCTCGTCGACTGGCTCACGCAGCGCGCGGCTTCGTAGGCGGTCGCGCGTTCGCCGGGTGGCTCAGCGTGCGTGCGAGGCGCCGCTGCCGGTGCCCCACGGACAGGCGGTGCGTGGGCTCCCCAGCCCACGCACCCCTATCGATCACGTGACGGGTGGCGCACAGGCTTCCCCAAGCGCACGCCGCCCGTCAGTGCCGCGCGCTGCCCCGGCTGTCCCGACCGGTGTGTTGCGGCGCGCAAGCCTCGTAAGTCTTCGAACCCGCGCGTGGCGCGGGTCGGTTCCCCTTGTTCCCCTGTGGTGACGGGCCCGGCCCCCTTCGGAGCGCCTGCTCCGTGCCGGTGGATTCCCGTGTGGTCCTTTGCTTGTACCAGTTGCTGGACGGGTCGCCTCGTCGGGGTGAATGCATTGGACGAAAAGGCAGTGCGGCAACGCTCCGGCGGCAGGGAAGCCGTATGCCGGAGCGCTGCCGCCCGAGGTTTCGGTGGCCTTGACGGCACGTCCTGCGGGTCGTCCCGCGGCCTCGAGGTTGGCGGCCCACGGTCCGGGTGCAGCGCCTTGAGGTGGGCAGCCCACTGTCCGGTGCAGCGGCCTCGAGGTCGGCCGCCCGCTGCTCGGTTAGCGGCCTCGCACGGTGGTCCTGCCGGTCGCTCGGCTGGTGGCGCTGCCGGCGCCGTCGAGGGTGACGCTGACCGTCGCGGCGATCTTGCCCCGGCGGAGTCTGGCCCGCGTCGCGCGGTTCAGCGTGAAGCTGACCGTGATGCGGCCGGCCTTCTTGAGCTTGACCTTGACGGCCTTGGCGAGCGCTTTGCCGTCCTGGCCAACGAGGGTCGCAGTGCCGGTCGCGGCGGTCTCGGCACTGACGTTCACGGTGACCCGTCCCTTGCGGTCAGGCCGCAGGGTCTTGCCGACCTTGAGCTGGGCGGCGATGCGGTCGGTGGCGCCGGGCTGGCCGCCACCGCCGTTGCTGCCACCGCCGCCTGCGCTGCCGTTGCCGCCCGTGCCGCCGTTGCCATTGCCACCGCTGCCGCTCGTGCTGACGGGCGCGACCGGCTGGCCGTCGACGGTGACCTGCGGGTCAGCCGCGGTGCCGCCGAGCACCACGCGGCCGGTGACCGGCCCGTAGGTGCGCGGCGTGCCTTCGCCGGCGTCGGTGATCGGGCTGACGGTGAACTTGTCGCCTTGGGCGTCGAAGCCGAGCGGTCCACCGAGGCCGTCGCTGGTGACGATCACGGTCTGGCCGGGGAGGCGGATCACGTCGACTTCGTCGGCGAGCTCAGCGTCGGCCAGGCTCCTGCCGCCGGCTGTCGGCACCGCGCGGCCGAGCGCGCGCGGCGTCGGCTGGCCGATCTCGACGTTGCGGAACACCTTCACGAGCTGGCCGCTGATCGGGCAGTTCGTGTGGGGCATGCGCCGCGGGATCGCGCCGGTCAGCAGGAAGTCTGCATAGGCGCGCTGGGTGAACTCGTCGGCGGTCTGCCGCATATGCGGGACGCCGCAGCGGTACTGGATGTGGACAGGGTCGCCAAGCGGTGACAGCGTCCCCATGTCGCCCTGGGTGGCGCTGCGGACCGGGACGGTGCCGTCGCCCTGGCCGAAGAACAGCCCGATGGAGGTTTCTCCGTCAAACGACGGCGCGACACTGACCTTCTCGACCGTCGGCAGGCCGATGCCGGTGACGGAGCGGAAGTCGACCTTGCCGTTCCAGTCCTTGAAGCCGTCGATCTTCCCGTGGGTGGCGCGGGCCTGGGCGAACAGCGCTTCGTTGCCGCCCGTGGAGCCGAGGAACCGGCTGACGCCGCCTTGGTCCTGTTTGACGCCGTCGTACGTGAGCCACGGGCCGTAGTTGTCGCTCGGGGCCAGGTGGTAGGCGCCGCCCGAGTTGATGATGAACTTGCGCAGGTTCTCGTTCTTGATGAACAGGTCGAGCGCGGAGAAGTCCGGGCCTTCGATGCCGAACGCGATCGGGAACACCGGCTTGGGGGCTCCCCACCACGGCGCGCCGACGGTCACGATGCGGGCGACGCGCTTGGCGCGGGCTTCGTCGTCCATGTAGGTGCGCATCAGAAGCGAGCCGTACGAGTGCGTGGCGACGGCGACGCGGCTCGCGCCCTGCTTGCGCGGCATGTCCTCAGCCAGGAGGCGGGTGATCTGCTCGTCGACGCGAGTGAGGTTCTCCTGCGGTGACTTCCGCCAGTCCCAGCCCATGTTGTAGTAGCCGGTCTCGTGGCCCTTGCTCTTCTTCTTGAGCTCGCGGAGCCAGTCGGTGGCATGGCCGTAGACGTCGGCCCCGAGGAACTTGTCGACCTCCTTGCCGGTCGGCATCGCGCCGGGGCCTCCGCCCGCGGCCGGGCAGGCCGCTTCGCTCTTGCCGTCGGCCGCGAGGGCGATCTTCTCGAGGTGGATCGGCGGCACGCCAGGCATCCAGACCTTTTCACCGCCGCAGACGATCTCCGAGCCGAGGAACCCGGGCGCGAAGATGACCGGCAGGTCCTGCGATTGGATGTCGCTCGTCGAGCGGCCGCCGTTCGCAGAGGTGTGGCCGATCATCCACGCCGGGTTGCCGTCGAGGTAGGGCTGTTCTTCCTCATCCGTCGGGCGGATGTCGCCGTCCGGATCGGGGATGGTGTGGGTCTTCCAGCCGCAATGCTGGTTGAACCCGCGGTCGTCCGCGCAGCCGCCGATGATCAGCCGCGTGCCGTCGGGCGAGTAGCGCACCCCGGTGTCGCTGATGGCGAGCCGGTAGTCGTACAGGACCTCGCCGCTGCTCCAGCGGATCACCTTCGCTCGGCTGCCACTCATGGTGACCGCCTTGATCACAAGCCGCGAGCCGTCCGGTGAGGCGTCCACGTCCGACACGCCGAGCTCCGACGTGATCGTCTGCTTCGACGCGGCCTTCATCACCTGTGTGCCGTTGGCGCTGGCGATGATCACCGCAGGCTCCGGGGAGCCAGTGGGCCACACCATGCTCTCGACGATGCCGTAGGGCTTGTGCGGGATGTACGCCACCGCGCCGCTCTGGCCTTCCTCGTAGGGCTTGACCATCACCGTCGCGCCGTTCTCGCCGACGTGCGGGGCGTTGTCGTCGGCGTACACGGCGCGGACCCAGGCGAGGTCGCCGCCGGGGGTCCACGCCGGGGCGTGGTCGAACGTCACCTCGCCGTCTTCGCAGAGGTGGCAGGACTCCACGCGGCCCGCGTAGGGGAACGACACCTGCTCCCACGTGATCGGCCCCGGGGTGCCGTCGGGCTTGGTCGCCTGCGACAGGTCGGCCACATGGATCGCGGCCTTGTCGGGGAAGACCCCGTTGTCGACGGCCTTGACGAAGGCCAGCTTCGTCCCGTCCGGCGACCACGACACCGCCGACTCCGGCGCGAAGAAGTTCAGCGGCGTCTCGGCCTTCGGCACCGTCGTGATCGTGCGCGGCCCGGCGTTGTCGAACGGGTCATCGACCTGCAGCACCCCGTCGTGGATCCACGCGACCTTGCCAGCCGAGCCGCTGAATGACGCCGCCGCGGTCTGCGGCAATACAGCGGCAGTAGCGAGCACCGCGACAGTGGCGGCAAGGGCGAAGCGGGCGACGCCGACAGGGCGGACACGACCGCCCGCAACGCCAGAGCGCACGTCAGCGGTGGCAGATCGGGCGGGGCGGGTGGGCTGGGACGGCCAGCGCCGCTGGAAATGTGGGGCGAACATGGCAGCACCATCTCGCCCCGCCGCGCCCACGCCATCGTGGCTGCCCCCAAACCCCATCCCGAGTCTTGACCCCCTACCCGGCCCTTGGGGACCCCGGGACGGCTGCGCCGCGGCCATCACGAAGCCGCTACGCCGCAGCCGCGAGGTAGCCCCGGCCCGCCAGCGCAGCCCGCACCTCCCCCGGCCGGTGGACGATCTGGTTCCAGTCGAACCGCATGACGTCGAGCCCAGCCGCGCGCAGCAGCGCCTCGTTCTCGCGGTCGAGCGCATTGCCTCCGATCGAGCCGTAGGCTCCGCCGCCGTCGAGCTCGATGACGAGCCCGAGCGCCGGCCAATACAGGTCGACGCGAATCCGTTTGCCGCCCGCGCGGATCACGAAGTTGACCAGCGGCCGCCCGAGCCCGAAGACTTCGAACAGCGCCTCGCCCAGCTCCTCGAAGCCGTTCTCAAACCGCATCGAGCCAAACACCCGCTCGTCCAGCCGTTCGCGGACCGCCGCCGCCCCGGTACGGCCCTTCTTCAGCACGTCGCGGATCGCCGCGTCGGTCGTCAGGCGCCGGTACTCCGCGCTGCGGAACAGGTCGTCGAAATCGTCCGCCGAATACCCAGCCACGTCGACGATGGTGTCCGGCACCGACAGCATCGGCAGCCGGTGCCCGAACTTCGGTTCGACAGCAGCTCGCGACAGCGCCGAACTGCGATGCAGCAGCAACACGACCGCCCGGCCGTCGATCCAAGGAACCGATCCGACCAGCTCGCGGACGCTCGCCGTCTGCGGGACGGCGACCGACACCGCCCAGGGTCGCGGGTCGCGCACCAGCGCGCGCGCCTCCGCGGACGTGCGCCGTGACAGCCCGCTCGCGACCCCGCCCGCCATCAAACAGCACCACCAGACCCGCCGCTCGGTCAGTCCGCGATGACCGACGAGGTAGACCCCCTCGAACATCGGGATCAGCCGGCCGGTTTCGACACGATGTTGGATCGCGCCGTGTCCGATGCCAGCTTCCTCCAGCCGCACCGCACGCACGGTGCCCTCGAACGGCGCCGATAGGCGGTCGATCGCGGCGTCGATGTCGGAGCCTGTGAGCACCGATCAAGCGTGCCCGGCCAAATGCGCAACGGGGCCCCGCTTCGTGCCAATTCTGCGCAGCAACGCACACGAAACGCCGCTGTTCTCGTTACTGAGCCCGCTTCTGGTCGGGGCGCTGTTCTCGTCAGCCGAGCCTTCTCGTCAGACCTGGTCCGGCATAGGACACGAACCATGACGAGAACGCCGAAGCCCGACTCGCCCAAACCTTCTCGTCACGTCTGGCCCGGCACAGGACACGAACCATGACGAGAACGCCGGCCCGGCCGAGCCGCCAACCGCCGCCGCGGCGCCTTAGCTCATCTTCACGTAGCCGAGCGCGCTGCTGGCAGCGTGCGTGCGGCGGATGACCTGGTCGGAGCTGTTGCCCTCGATGGTGTGGACGGTGCCGTCGGCGTCGACGGATTCGACCATGCCGATGTGCTCGTCCCAGACGATCAGGTCGCCGGGGTTGGGCTTGACGCCCGGGCCGTTCTGCACGGCCTTGCCGGTGCGCTGCGCCCACGCGTACAGCGCGTCGACGGAGCCGAATCCCTGGCCGGCCTCGCCGACCGGCGCGCCCGCCGACTTCGCCAGCCAGCTCGTGAAGTAGGCGCACCACGGCCCGACGCCGGAACCGGCGGTCGCCGTGCGGTACTCCTTGATGCGCGTGCCGTCGTTGGAGCCCATCGGCTCCTCTTTGACGCCGATCTCCTTCTGCGCCAGCGCCACCATCTTCTGCCCAACGGTCCCGCCGGCCGGCGCCACACTGGCCACCGGGGCGAGGCCCGCATTGGCCGCGTTCAGCACCTGGCCGAACTTGGTGCCCTGCTGGATCGGCACCGCTTGCGGCGCCATTGCGGTCTGCAGCTGCGTGACGCGCGAGATGACAGCTTCGAGGCTCATCACCGCTGTTATCGGCAGCAACGACAGGTCCCTCCAGTCCGGCGCAGCGCGTTGGCACCGCCGCCGTCACCGGATTGCGGCCCGTTGACCGCGATCACAGACCCGCGCAGCGCCCAGCAGGCGACGGCCACCGACGCCCGCCGACCACGCAGCGCGCTCCAAGCCACGCAGCGCCCGCCGACCACGCAGCGCTCCGGCCACACAGCGCCCACGAGCCCTTGCAAACCTCCCACCCACGACAAGGGGCGCCCGAAGGCGCCCCAGTCCGGAGCCCAGAGCCCCGGCGAAACCGTTCCTAGCGCAGGAGCGAGAGGACGCCCTGACCCGACTGGTTGGCCTGAGCAAGCATGGCGGTGCCAGCCTGCGCAAGAACCTGGTTCTTGGTCAGCGAGACCATCTCCTGTGCCATGTCCACGTCGCGGATTCGAGACTCGGCCGCCACGAGGTTCTCGTGGTAGCTCTTCGTCGCGTTCGCGGCGTACTCGAGGCGGTTCTGCACGGCGCCGAAGACTGCGCGCTGGTTCGAGACGGCGTTGATCGCCGTGTCGATCTCAGCGATGTCCTGGGTGCCGGCCGCGCTGAGCGCGTAGTACGAAGTACCGAGAGCCGACGAGAGCGTGATCGACGCGACGGCGACTGCTTCGCCGTCGTTCGCGCCCACTTGGAACGAGATCGTGTTGTTGTTGTCGAGCAGGCCGATGCCGTTGAACTTGGCCGAGGTGCCGATACGGCTGATCTCGGAAGCGAGCTGGTTGACCTCGCTCTGAATTGCCGCCTGGTCCGTCGTCGAGAGCGAGCCGTTCTTGTACTGAACCGCCAGCTCGCGGACGCGCTGCAGCATGCCGTGAACCTCACCGAGGTTCGCTTCTGCCGTCTGCACGAACGAGACTGCATCACCGATGTTCTGTGTCGCCTGGGAGAGTCCCCGGATCTGCCCCCGCATCCGCTCCGAGATCGACAGGCCGGCGGAGTCGTCCGCCGCGCTGTTGACGCGGAAGCCCGAGCTCAGTCGCTCCATCGACTTCGAGACGGCGCTCGAGGTCTTGTTGAGGTTGTTGTAGCCCTGGAGGGCGTCGACGTTGCTGTTGATGCGAAGGGACATCGCTTGACTCCTTGTCAAGATTGATTGGTATCCCCCAGCCACTGCATGCAGCCGGTTCCCTCCGGATATCGGACTCGAGCCTTCCCCCTTAAGACTGGTCCCTCCAGTCTGGACGCAAAGAGGAACGACGACGAGGCCCCCGCAGGTGCCTCGTCGAAATCATCAGAGCGATTTCAGCCGCGGCCCGAAGCCGCGACCGTCTGGCGAGCTGGGCCTAACGCAGGAGCGAGAGGACCGACTGCGGGGCCTGGTTGGCCTGCGCGAGCATCGCGGTGCCAGCCTGGGCGAGCACCTGGTTCTTGGTCAGCGAGACCATCTCCTGAGCCATGTCCACGTCGCGGATCCGCGACTCAGCCGACACGAGGTTCTCGTGGTAGCTCTTCTGGGCGTTGCTCGCGTACTCGAGGCGGTTCTGGACCGCGCCGTAGACCGCGCGCTGGTTGGAGACGTTGTTGATGGCGGCGTCGATGCCAGCCAGCGCCGTGGAGGTGGCCAGCGCGGCAGCCGCGAGGCTGGCCGGGACGACCATCGTCGCGACGTTGGCGTTCGTGACGGCGATCGAGTCGCCGTCGTTGGCGCCGACCTGGAACGTCACGGTGTTCGTGTTGTTCAGGAGGTCGATGCCGTTGAACTTGGCCGACGAGCCGATGCGCGTGATCTCAGCCGACAGCTGGCCGACTTCGGACGCGATGGCGGCCTGGTCGGTCGTCGAGAGCGAGCCGTTCTTGTACTGGACGGCGAGCTCGCGAGCACGCTGGAGCATGCCGTGAACCTCACCCAGCGCCGCTTCAGCGGTCTGGACCATCGAGACGGCGTCGCCGATGTTCGACGTCGCCTGCGCGAGGCCGCGGATCTGGCCGCGCATGCGCTCCGAGATCGACAGGCCAGCTGTATCGTCAGCAGCCCGGTTGACCCGGAAGCCGGAGCTCAGTCGCTCCATCGACTTCGAGACAGCGCTCGAAGTGTTGTTGAGGTTGTTGTAGCCCTGGAGGGCGTCAACGTTTGAATTGATGCGAAGGGACATCGCTTGACTCCTTGTCAAGATTTGATGGCTATCCCCCGGCCGCTGCATGCGGCCGGTTCTTTCTTGTTATCGGCAACTGCGACACCCGTCTTGACGAGTGGTCCAGCCAGCCTGGACGCCCGGTTCTCGGGCCAGAACGACGACGGGGCGCCCGCAGGCGCCCCGTCGCATCACCGATGGCGAAGGTGGTGCTAACGCAGGAGCGAGAGCACCGACTGCGGGGCCTGGTTGGCCTGCGCGAGCATGGCGGTGCCAGCCTGGGCGAGCACCTGGTTCTTGGTCAGCGAGACCATCTCCTGAGCCATGTCCACGTCGCGGATGCGCGACTCGGCCGACACGAGGTTCTCGTGGTAGCTCTTCTGGGCGTTGCTCGCGTACTCCAACCGGTTCTGGATCGCGCCGTACACGGCACGCTGATCCGACACGGAGTTGATGCAGGCGTCGACGGCCGCGAGGTCGCCGGTGCCGTCGAACACGAGGTTCGCAGCGGTGACCATGGCAGCCATGTTGACGTTGGTGACGGAGATCGAGTCGCCGTCGTTGGCGCCGACCTGGAACGTCACCGCGCCAGCCGAAGTGAACAGCGAGATGCCGTTGAACTTCGACGAGCCGCCGATGCGCGCGATCTCCGAGGAGAGCTGCGCGACTTCGCTCTGGATGGCGTTCTTGTCGGTCGTCTGCAGCGAGCCGTTCTGGTACTGCACGGCGAGCTCGCGGACACGCTGAAGCATGCCGTGAACTTCGCTGAGCGTCGACTCCGCGGTCTGGACCAAGGAGACGGCGTCGCCGATGTTCGCCGTGGCCTGAGCGAGGCCGCGGATCTGGCCGCGCATGCGCTCCGAGATCGACAGGCCAGCTGTATCATCAGCCGCCCGGTTGACCCGGAAGCCGGAGCTCAGGCGCTCCATCGACTTCGAGACTGCGCTCGAGGTGTTGTTGAGGTTGTTGTAGCCCTGAAGGGCGTCAACGTTGCTGTTGATGCGAAGGGACATCGCTTGACTCCTTGTCAAGGTTGATTGCTATCCCGCCGGCGGCTGCATGCCGCCGGTTGTACGGGTGGATTCGGCGCGTTTGGGCGGCGACTTGACCGCGAAGGCGCCGAAATGGACGTTCGGTTGCGGTTCTAAGAAATCGCTGTTTTGCAGGGATTTCGCCGCCAACCACGCGCGGGCGAAGTGGCGCCAGAATGAGCCCCATAGCCCCGGTGAGGATACCTGTG
>JAEYAL010000269.1 GCA_023404805.1 Actinomycetes bacterium
GGCGCGGGCCGCCGCACGGCCTGCCGCCGCGAGAGCGACCGCCGCGCCGGGCGCGTCTGCGGCACGCTCGCCTTCGCCCCCGGTGACGGCGGCGCGGGCAAGCGCGACATCCACGTGTCGGTGCTCAAGGACGGCGAGCCGTCGGACTCCGCGACCGTCGCCACCTACACGGCGCCGGACGACGCCCTCCCGGCCAAACCGCGCATCACCGTCACCCGCAAGCCGGGCGCCGTCCGCGTGTCCTGGAAGAGGGTCAGCGGCGCCCGCGACGTCAACGTCGTGATCGAGACGAGCGACGGCCGCCGGGTGCTCTTCACGCGCCCCGCGAACAGGGCGGGGGCGGTCGTGCTGACCGGCGTGCGCGCGTTCGTCGCGGCCAAGGTCACGGCACGCGGCATGCGCCTGGACACCCGCGAGGGCCAGGCCGCCGTCAAGCAGCTGCGCGTCAAGAAGCAGCCCAAGAGTTCCAAGTCCACCAAAAAGACCACCCGCAACGGGAGCGCCCGATGAACCGTCCCTTCCGATCCAAGCGCCGCCTCGCGGTGCAGGCGGCGGTCGCCGCCATCGCTGCGGCGATGGCGCCCGGCAGCGCAGGGGCAGCCGAGCCGCCGCGGACGAACGACATGAGCAAGCCGGTGGTGTTCGTCACCGGCCCGGAGACGCCGACGGCGTGCGGAACGCTGGAGAAGCTCCGCTGGGGCATCGAGCAGTACCAGCCGACGATCGGCGGCAAGGAGGTCCGCTGGAGCGGCTCGTTCAAGGAGATCCAGATCAACCCGCAGGGCAACGACTGCGCCGGCGATGGCTCCGTCCGCATCCAGGCGGGCGGCATCCAAGAGGCTGCCGGGCTGCTGTCGAAGCAGCTGGCGGCCTACAGCGAGAAGACCGCGATCGACGTCGTCGCCATCGGCACCGGCGGGCCGGTCCTGCGCTACGCGATGCTGATGTCAGCGCGCAAGCGGGCCGGGAACCTCGCCTTCGGGGCTGGGTTCTTCGCCTCGCGCCTCGACATCGAGGACGTCGTCACGCTGGGGTCGGCCCTCGACGGCATGGCGCTCGCGCCAGCGTCGTGTGGCGGCGGCCCCCTCTGCGACGACCTCGTGCGCCCAGCGGCCCCCAACCCGAAGCCGATCCACTGGCAGCTGATGGACAGCGCCGAGCAGGACGGCCGCAACCCGCAGGGCATCAAGCCGACCGACTGGTCGGTGATGGGCTTCGCCGGCGACCGTTTCGCGCCGCCCGAGACGGCGACGGGGATGGACGCCGCTCACAAGACGGTCTACGAGGACGACAGCCTGACCCTCCAGAAGGCGCTCACCGACAACGAGGACAACAACAACGCCACGCTCCGCTTCCAGCACGCGCCGGAGACCGAGTTCACCCGCACGACGAAGGGGCCGCACGTGACCAAGCGCGTCGCCCAGGACCTCGTGTTCGGCGTGAGCGCCGACCCCAGCGGCAAGGGCCCGGCCTACGCACAGGGCTGCACGGGCTACAACGAGGGTGGATCCACGATCGTGCTGACGCCGCAGTACGTCGGCTGGCGCGGCGACCCGCAGGCCGTGCGCAACGTGAAGGCCGGCAACATCGACGCCGTCGCCAACTGCTTCCGGACCGATCCGAAGGTCAACAAGGACGTCTTCTACGTGTCCGGCAACGGCGAGTTCGTGCGGATCAACGGCATCGACTTCCAGCTCGAGGAGAACGACTCGCGCCTGGAGATCAACGTGAAGGAGCGCACCGTCAAGCGGACCCGCGGCAAGGTCATCGCGACCCTTCCGATCACGCAGAACACGCGCGCGCCGCTCTGGCACTTCCCGAGCATGCTCCTCCCGGACCTGAACTGGAAGTTCCCGTCAGCCGACGGCGTGATCCAGACCGACGACGGCACCGTGTTCGCCGGGGTCTCGCCGGACTTCAAGCTCCTCGGCCTCAAGACCGTCGGCGGCATCGCGCTCAAGGTCGGCAAGGGCAACATCACCCTCGACCTGTCCGTGGCCCTGCCGGGGATCTTCAGCTCGAACCTTTCGCCGGGCGGCGGTGCGCCGCAGTGCTCCAACGGCATCGACGACGACAAAGACGGCGACAGCGACCTCGCAGACAAGGACTGCGACAAGAACCCGCTTGGCGACTTCGAAGACCGCAGCAAGGCGACGACGTTCGCGGCGACGGTCGGCACGTCGAACGCCACGGGCCTGCAGCTCGACAAGTTCGCCGCGAGCTTCGGCGGCTCCCTGCGGTTCGGCCCGTTCCGCTCCGAAGGTTCGATCGGCTTTGAGTACGACCGCGTCAACTCCGAGCTCAAGCTGCAGCTCGAAGCCAAGCTCCCGGCGGTCGGCAGCCTCGGCGTCAAACTCAAGGTCGGCTTCAAGAACGGCGAACTGTCGTCGGTCTACGGCGAGTTCAACGGGATCCAGTTCCCGCTGTGGACGTCGGGATGGTTTCTGCAGCGGTTCGGCGTCGGCGTCAGCGGTTTCGGCGAAGGCAAACAGCTCGAGATCCTGATCGCGACCACCTTCAGCTTCCAGCGCAAGATCGACAAGAAGATGATCGCGTCGGTCGACGGCGAGCTCACGGTCGGCTGGGGCACGCCCTGGAAGTTCAAGCTCGGCGGCGTGTTCTCGGTCGTCGACTGGGGCCTCGGCAGCGGCTCGCTGGAGTACGAGGAAGGCGTCGGCGGCAAGTTCTCCGTCGTCCTCGGCCGCTCGTTCGCGGTCATCCCGGACAAGCTGTGGGTCATCCCGCAGGGCACGCTCGCAGGCCAGCTCAGCACGACCGGCGATCTCGACATCGGCGCCAGCGTCCAGGGCTGCTTCAAGGGCGAGCTCAGCATCAAGACCTACGAGGAAGTCACCTGCGTCGGCCAGACGCAGCTGCGGCTCACGAAGTGGGCGGGGCAGCCGCTCACGCTCACCGCGTGCATCAAGTCGAACCTGATCACCGGCAGCGACTTCTCGGTCGGCTTCTCGAAGTCGTGGAAGGTCGACGGCAAGAACCTCACGGAGGACATCAAGTGGATCACGCACGCCTGTGACGTGGCCGACTACGGGGCCAAGCCGTCGCAGACCGCGGCCGCGTCGACGGACGGCTTCACGATCCGGCCCGGGACCGACCGCCAGGCGGTGGTCGTGCGCGGCGCTGGCGGCAAGGCGCCGGCCGTGACGCTCGTCGCGCCCGACGGCACCCGCTACGCCACGCCGGCCGACAAGATGGTCGCGAACTACGGCGGGCTCGTGAACGTGATCACCGGCCTCGGCGATGCGACGACGTTCTCGCTGGCCAAGCCGCAGGCGGGCCGCTGGAGGGTCGAGCCGCAGGAAGGGTCGGGGGCCGTGAGCGCGGTCGAGCTGGCCGAGGTGCTGCCGGAGCCCGAGGTCGCGGCGAAGGTGCGCCGTGAGGCCGGTGGCTTCGTGCTCCGCCACGAGGTCAAGGCGCAGCCGGGCCAGACGGTCCGGTTCGTCGAGCGCGCGGGCGCGGTCCTCAGCGACATCGCCACGAGCGGCGGCGGCAAGGGGGAGACGCGGTTCACGCCGGCGTTCGGCCCGGCCGGCAAGCGCGAGATCGTCGCGGTCGTGTCGCAAGACGGCCAGGTGCGGCGCGAGGTCGTCGTCGGCAGCTACGGCGCCCCGGCCCCGGCCAAGCCCGGCAAGGTCAAGCGCGTCCAGGTCACGCGCAAGGGCAAGACGGTCACGGTGACGTGGTCCAAGGCTCAGCGCGCGACCGGCAGCTACGAGGTGCAGGTCCGGCTGCCGGACGGCACCGTCTACTCCGACATCACGAAGCGCCGCAAGGTCGTCCTGCGTGACGTCATCGTCCCGGGCAAAGCCGAGGTCACCGTGCGCGCCCTGCGCAAGCAGGATGAGGCCTCGGGCCCCAAGAAGGTCGCGCACGCGCGCGTCTGAGCCGCGGACGCCT
>JAEYAL010000302.1 GCA_023404805.1 Actinomycetes bacterium
CCGTCGTCGAGGCCGGCGTGGTCGATCTCGACCAGCTCGACGCGGGGCCGGGCTGGGCGGCGGAGCTCACCGTCGAGGGCGTCCCGGCGCACGCCGAGGCGGGCGCGACGATCTACGTCGAGGTCCGCGCCCGCAACACCGGGCGCTTGCTGTGGCCGCCGCACGACCACTCGCCTCACGCGTGGCCCGTCATCAACCTCGCGTGCCGGATGGCCGATCGCGAGGGAGGGCTCTTGGAGCTCCCCGCCGACGCGGGTGGGCCGCTGCGGTTCAAGGTGCCGAGGGCCACGCCGCCCGGCGGAATCGCCACGTTCCTCTGCGCGGTGACGCTGCCCCGCGACCCGGCCGAGCTGGAGCTCCAGTGGGAGCTGGTCTCCGAGAACGATCGCCTCTTCACCGCCGAGGGATCGCGCCCAGCCCGCACGCCCGTCGTCGTGAGAGCGCCCGGCGGAGCCTCGGTGACCGCAGTTGACCGAGCGGGCGGCCAGGGGCCAGCAAAGGCTTCACACGACGCCGTCGCGCCAGGTTAGGGTTGCAACAAGGTTGCAAGCTGTTCAGCACAGCTTTGCCGCCTTGGTCGCGCATGGATTCCGCCAGGCAGCCCACCAGTCCCCCGAGGCCCGCCACGGCCGGCGACGCTGCCGGCCTGCGCGAGGGCGGCCTCACCAACGACGTCGGCCGGCTCAAGCAGTACCTGCTGGCGACCCGCGAGCTCGTCGGCTACGGCGTCTTCACCTGGGATATCCCGCGCGACCGCCTGAGCGAAGACTCGACGATCGACGACATCCTCGGCGTCCCGTTCATGCGGGACCACTCCGGAGATGCGCTGCGCCGCATGCTCGAGCTGGTGCATCCCGACGACCGCAGCGCGTTCAAGGAGCGCCTGGCCGCGAGTCTCCGGCCCGGCGGCGAGTTCCGATCCGAACACCGGCTCATCCTGCCGCGGCCGGGTAGCGAGCCTGAGGAGCGCTGGGCCTCGGTGATCGGCCGCGTCGAATTCGACGACGGCGCCGCGAGCCACATGGTCGGCGTCTTCGGCGACGTCACTGACCGGCGTGCCGCCGCGGATGCCCAACTCCGCCAGGACAAGCTCGAGGCGCTCACCACCCTCACGAGCGGCGTCGCGCACGACTTCAACAACGTGCTCGGCGCGATCCTCAACTTCGTGCAGCTCGCCCGGCACGAGATCAAGGCGGGGGTGTCGCCGGATGAGAGCCTCGACGAGATCGAGCGCGGCGCGACCCGGGCGGCCGACACCGTCAGCCGCCTGCTGTCGTTCAGCCGCGACGACCCGCCACGACGCGAGCCCTTCGACTTCGCGGCGGTCGTCGATGAGGCCTGCGCGCTGATGGCGCCGGTGATGGGGGAGCACGTCGCCCTGCACAAGGCGTATGCGCCGGGTGTTCCGCACGTCGATGGCGATCCGACGCAGCTCCACCAAGTCGTGGTGAACCTGCTGTCCAACGCCCGCCAGGCGATCGCCGACGGCGCCGGTGAGATCCGCGTGTCGGTCGATGCGGCGGACGGCGGCCTGCCGAGCACAAGCCCCCATGGCGTGCACCTCTGTGTGCGCGTCGCAGACAGCGGCCCTGGCATTGAGGACGCCATCATCGGCCGGATCTTCGACCCCTTCTTCACCACCCGCGAGGTAGGGCAGGGCACGGGGCTCGGCCTGTCGTCGACGCAGGGCATCGTCCAGCGGCACGGCGGGACGATCACGGCGGCCAACCGGATCGGCGGCGGCGCGGAGTTCACGGTCAGGCTTCCTGCAACCGCGGCGCCCGGCAGCCGTGCTCCGGTGCCCGCAGCGCAGGAAACCGGTCCGCCGGCCGGCGGCGAGGAGCAGCCGCGGATCGTGTTCGTCGACGACGAGCCGGCGCTCGCCACTCTCGCTGAGCGCGCGCTGCCGCATTCGGGCTGCGCGGTGCGGTCCTTCACCAGTCCGCTGGAGGCGCTCGCCGCGATCCAGGCCGATCCCGGCGGCGTCGACGTGCTCATCACCGATTTCGCGATGCCAGGGATGTCGGGGATCGAGCTGATCGTCGCCGCTCGCGAGGCGTGTCCGGCGCTGCCTGCTGTGCTCACGTCGGGGCATCTCGACGGCGAGGACCGCGCGGACGCCGCGCGCTGCAGGGTCGACGCGATCGTGCCCAAGCCCTGCACGATGGACGACCTCGCCGCAGCGGCGCTGGCGAGCTGGCGACGATAAGCCGCGGCCGCCGGTCGCGGCCCGCGTGTTACTTGGCGCTGGCGTGCCCGAGGGCCTGCGCGATGACGCGCTGGGCGAGTTCGAGCAGCCGCTCGTAGTCGGGTCCGTCGGCGCGGACGACCAGGCCGATCGCGAGGCCGTCGATGATCGACACTGCGGCGACGGCGCCGTCCCGCGGCGACTCGGCGAAGGGTCCGCTGAACTCCCCGGCGGCCGCGCCGAGGGTGATGAGCTCTTCGACGTAGTCGTACCAGTGCGAATAGATCACGCCCGCATCGGCGCCGATCTCGGGATCGCGGCCGGCGAGGCGCCACAGCTCGAGCCAGAGCAGCCACGAGTCGGGCTCGTCGGGCGGATGGACAGCGCCCGCGATGAACTCGCAGAGGCGCTCCCACGGCGTCAGCGACGTGTCGCGCGAGAGCTCGCGCAAGACCGCGATCTCCGACGCCGTCGACTTCTGCACCGACTCCAGCAGCATCGCCTTCAGCGAGCCGAACGCGTGCTGCAGGCTCGTCACGGGGATGCCGGACGCCTCAGCGACATCGGCGTAGCGGGTGCGGTCGAAGCCGCGCTCGGCGATCACACCGCGGGCAGCGCGCAGCGCCGCGTCGCGGTTCAACGTCGGCGGCCGCCCGAGCCGCCGTTTGGTCCCGCTCAGCGGGTCCTCCGGCTTCGTCACGCCCGGAACTATCGCAGCCTGCGCTGCCGCCCGGTAGGGCTGAACGGCCTGGGCTAACCGGTCCAACCTGTTTGCCGGCGCAACGTCCAGAATAGCTGGAAATCGCTGATTTCAAAGGCCGGAATAACGATTCCGCGTCGGAGTGAAGCGCTACGGGCGTTTGTGAATTCATTCCCCGAACCGATCAACAAGGAAGTGGACTGGTCGATCCAGGTGGGGCCTCATGACCCGTGCGCTCGCCTCGATCCGTGACTGGCTCCCCCAGGGCCACGAGCTTCCCTACGACCAGTGGAAGTCGCGTCATCACTGGATGACGCTCGTGCTCCTCGCGCACATCCCGGTGATGCTGCTGTGGGGCCTGCTGAAGGGCTTTGGCGTGTTCCACGCCATCCTCGACATCGTGCCGCTCCTGGTCCCGGCGCTCTTCGCGATGAACCCGCGCCTCACGCGCCACGGCCGCGAAGCCGCCGTCGCGCTCGGGCTCCTCAGCGCCTCCGCGATCCTGGTGCACCTCATGGACGGCGCGGTCGAAGCGCACTTCCACTTCTTCATCATGGTCGCGCTGCTCGCGCTCTACGAAGAGTGGTTCCCGTACCTGCTCGCGTTCGCCTACGTGCTGCTGCACCACATCTCGATGAGCCTGGCGTCGTCCTCCTCGGTCTTCAACCACCCCGACGCCGTCGAGCACCCCCTGAAGTGGGCGGTGATCCACGCGGTGTTCATCGCTGCGCAGGGCTTCATCTGCCTGGTCGGCTGGCGCGTGAACGAGCTGTCGCGCCGGGCTGCGGTGAGCAGCCAAGAGCGCTTCGGCAGCGCATTCAACGACGCGCCGATCGGCATGGCGCTCGTCGGCATCGACGGTGAGATCCGCGAGGTCAACGGCGCGCTCCTGCGCCGCTGGAACGCGGCTCGTGCCGACGAGGAGGTCGTCGGCCGCCCGCTCCGCGAGCTGATCGACACCTCCGATCTGGGCGCTGACGCCTTCCCCGGCCCGCGGTCAGTCGAGCTCCGCCA
The DNA here is from genome assembly GCA_023404805.1 of Actinomycetes bacterium. Taxonomy (GTDB): domain Bacteria; phylum Actinomycetota; class Thermoleophilia; order Solirubrobacterales; family Solirubrobacteraceae; genus JAGIBJ01. Next base: position 3,903 of record JAEYAL010000302.1, read on the forward strand.
CGCCGACGGCTCCGGCTGGGGCCAGTGGCGCCACGCGCCGATGCACGACGCGAGCGGCAAGCAGCTCGGCTGGATCAGCCACTGCATCGACGTGACCCGCCGCCGCACCCTCGAGTCCGATCTGATCTGGCGCGCGCACCACGATGCGCTCACCGGCCTGCCGAACCGCGTCATGTTCATGCGCTGCCTCGAGGGCGCGCTGGCCGACGACAACGGAACCGCCGTGATCTTCCTCGACCTCGACGATTTCAAGATCGTCAACGACTCCCTCGGCCACGGCGCGGGCGATGAGCTCCTCAAGGCGTTCGCTGAGCGGCTGCAGTCGGCGCTCGGCCCGGAGGACGTGGTCGCGCGCTTCGGCGGCGATGAGTTCGTGGTCCTGCTCGGTGCCGTGTCGAGCAGCGACGATGCGACGGCCGTGACGGACCGCATCGGCCACGAGCTCCGCACCCCGGTGTTCATCGACGGCGAGCCGATCTACGTGTCGACCTCGATGGGCGTGCGCATCCTGGCCGCCGGCGACACGGCGGATGCCGAGATCGCCCTGCGCGACGCCGACTCCGCGATGTACCGCGCCAAGCAGCTCGGCAAGGGCCGCTGCGAGGTCTTCGACGACGAGATGCGCCGCCGGGCGATGGAGCGCCTCGAGCTCGAGTCGGCGCTCTACACCGTGCTGCAGCGCGACGAGCTGTTCCTGGTCTACCAGCCGCTCGTCGAGCTCCCGAGCGGGCACATCACCGGCGTGGAGGCCCTGCTGCGCTGGCAGCACCCGACGATCGGCCTCGTGAGCCCGGTGGACTTCATCCCGCTCGCTGAGCAGAACGGCACGATCGTCCCGATCGGCACCTGGGTCGTCGAAGAGGCCTGCCGCCAGCTCCAGGCCTGGGGCGATCCGAGCCTCAAAGTGTCGGTCAACGTCGCCAGCCAGCAGCTGGCCGGCCCAGGCCTCGTCGACACGGTCCGCCGCGCGCTCCGTTCGACCGGGATCGCGCCGTCGCAGCTCTGCCTCGAGATCACCGAGACCGCGGTCCTGGGCGACAGCGAGTCGACGACCCGCACCCTCGCTGCGCTGATCGAGCTGGGCGTCGGCCTCGCGGTCGACGACTTCGGCGTCGGCTACGCATCGCTCAGCCACCTGCGCCAGCTGCTGCCGGTCAACACGCTCAAGATCGACAAGTCGTTCGTGGACGGCCTGCTCGATGGCGCCGAAGACGCCGCCATCGTCGAAGGTGTCATCGGCCTCGCGCACTCGCTCGGCCTGACGGTCGTCGCCGAGGGTGTCGAATACCGCGAGCAGGTCGAGCTCCTCGCCCGCTGGGGCTGCGAGACCGGCCAGGGCTACCACTTCGCCCGTCCGCTGCCCGCGGGCGAGATCGCCAGCCACCTCGGCGACGGCCTGCCGCTCGGCGCTGAGCCTGAGCGCAAAGCCGCCTAGCCCAACGACGAGGAGGCCACCCCCTACCTGCAAGTGGGGACAGCCTCCTCGGGGCGCTCGGCGGGAACGTCGCTGCGTCCCCCAACGCGTATGCGGATTCCCGCGAGCGGTAGGCCCCGGCGCAAGTCCAAAAGCCTGTACGGCAACGTACCAGCCGTCCGTATCGCGGTACGACAACCGTCCGCTTTGCCAAAAACTAGGTCTGCGCGGCGTGCGGCGCCGGTCCGCGTATGGGGGAGTCTGGACCGGCGTCAGACCCTCCACAACTCCTTGAGGGCTGGCGGCGCTAGGGCTTGAGCGAGCGGGCGATCGTCTCGAACGCGATGCGGCCTGCTGTGGCGGGGTCTTGGTTGTCTGCTCGGAGCAGGAGCGCGCAGGCGCAGCCGTCGAGCATGGCGACCGTGGCGATCGCGAGGTCTCGGGCGTCGCCTTCGGGGCTGAACTCCCCGGTGCGCTGGCCGTGGCGGATGATCTCCTCGGCGGTGTCCCACCACGGCGCGTAGGCGTCGTCGATGTGATCGGCCAGCGCGGTGTCGCGCGCGGCGGCCCGCCATAGCTCGAGCCACACGAGCCAGCTGTCGAAGGCGTCGGGCTCGTCGAACGAGCCGACGATCATCAGGCGCAGGCGCTCGAGCGCCGTGGCTTCGCTGGCGCTCGGCAGCGTCGTGAGGTACTCGGCGTCACGCGCGGCAGCCCGGTCGATGGCCGCGTTGAGCAGCGCGTCGAGGCTGCCGAACGCGTTCTGGAGCGTGCTGACGGGCGCGCCGCTCGCGCGGGCGACATCCGCATACCGCGTGCGCTCAAGGCCGCGTTCGGCCACGACTCGCCACGCGGCGTCGAGTGCCGCGGGTCGGTCCAGGGTGGGGGGTCGGCCGCGCCCGCGGGAGGGCGAGGGCTGGGAACCAGGGGGGCCGGATTGCACTGCTGCTCATTCAACAGCAACCGAGCCCGCGACGCGCCGAGACAGTTGCTGAGCGCTCGTTTGCGCCAAGTTTGCCGGTGTGGCGGGATGCACCCGTCCACTCGTCCCCTCGCGGGCGCAGGCGGGTATGGAACTGGTCCACCCGGCTGTGGTCTGTCCACTCGCAGGTCGATGAACCAGGTAGCTGCGACGCCCTCGCGACCCTCCCCCCGCTGGAGTCCCAGGAGCCAACCGGCGCTACCACGATGAACATCCTCGGCGAACTTCGAATCCCCCTCGAGCTGGGGTCCCTCATCCGCTCCGACATCTGGCGCGGGCGCGGCGTGCGCCGCGGCGATGGCCAGCGCATCCTCGCCATCCCCGGCCTGCTCGTGGGCGACGATTCGCTGCGGCCGATGCGCGGCTGGCTGTCGCGGATCGGCTACCACGCCGAGAGCAGCGGGATCCGCACGAACATCCAGTGCTCGGAGCGCGTGATGGCGTCGCTTGAGGCCCGCGCCGAGCAGGCGTACCGCCTCGACGGCCGCCGCATCCACGTCGTCGGCCAGTCCCGTGGCGGCATGCTGGCGCACGTGCTGGGCGTGCGGCGCCCGGACCTCATCGCCTCGGTCACCACGCTCGGCAGCCCGATCAACGGCACCATCGACGACTTCCATCCGCTGCTGCAGCGCAACCTCACGTGGCTCTCGCGCCTCGGCGACGCCCGCGGCGGCTACATCGCCACGAGCTGCTGGGTCGGCGCGCCGGGCAGCCCGGTCCCCGACACCGAGACGGCGCACGAGCACCCCGAAGTCCTCGACCCCGAGCGGACGCGCACCTGCTGTGAGGCGTTCTGGCCCGACCTGCAGGCAGCCCTCCCGGAGAGCGTGCTCGGTACCGCCGTCTACTCCCGCAGCGACGGCCTGATCCGCGCCAAAGCTTGCGTGGCCCCCGGCTACCACGCAGTCGAGGTCGCCGCGAGCCACGTCGGCATGGCGACCAGCAGCGCCGTCTACCACGCGCTCGCGTCGGCGCTCGCGCAGTCCTCGCGCGACGAGGAGGGGCGGCCGCGCAACCCCGCGCCCGCCCTGATCGACCGTCGCCGCCGCCCCAAACCGCCCGTGGGCGGCTACGAGCGCCGCGCCGGATAAGGCGGGTGCGGGCTCCGCGCGGCCTGCGGCTTCGCCAACGCGCGCCGGGTCTGGACCCCATCTTTTGCACCGCCGCTCGCGCGCACGTCAAGCTGCACTCAGGGCACCGACCTCGGTGCCGATGACAGGTACACGTGTCCGACGCCTCGTCCATCAGTGATCAGTTCGCCGAGTTCTTCGCCTCATGGGGCGCAGGACCCGCTGCCGACCAGGCCACAGCGGCCGCCGCAGCCGCGAAAGCGGGGTATCCAGCGGTAGGGCCGCTTCCAGGGTCGGCGTCGTTGCCGCGGCAGCCGGAGCTCGACCTCGGCGAGCAGGTGCGCCAGTTCTTCGACATGTGGGCGACCACGATCCAGGTGCTCTTCCTGCTGATCGTGATCTGGCTGATCTGGCGTTACGCCAAGACGATGCCCAAGACCGCGCCGAAGAAGCTGAAGCCGTCGGCCAAGCAAGCGGTGCGCTGGGACCAGATCGCAGGCGTCAACGAGGCCAAGGACGAGCTCCAGGAGGTCGTCGACTTCCTCAAGGCGCCCAAGCGGTTTGAACAGGTCGGCGCGAAGCTGCCCAAGGGCGTGCTGCTCCACGGCCCGCCCGGCACCGGCAAGACCCTCCTGGCGAAGGCCGTCGCCCATGAGTCGGGCGCTGAGTTCTTCTCCCAGTCGGCGTCGTCGTTCGTCGAGCAGTTCGCGGGCCTCGGCGCGTCCCGGATCCGGCGGCTCTTCCGCGAGGCGCGCAAGAACGCCCCCGCGATCATCTTCATCGACGAGATCGACGCCGTCGGCGGGCGCCGCCAGGGCGGCGGCGACGGCGGCAGCAACGAGCGCGAGCAGACCCTCAACCAGCTGCTGGTCGAGATGGACGGCTTCGAAGGCTCCGAGGACGTCGTCGTGATCGCCGCCTCCAACTTCCTCGACTCGCTCGACCCCGCCTTGCTGCGCCCCGGCCGGTTCGACCGCCAGGTCTACGTCTCGCCGCCGGACGTGGCGGGCCGCGAAGAGATCATCGGCGTGCACACGCGCAACAAGAAGCTCGCTCCGGACGTCGACATCAGCGTTGTGGCGCAGCACACGAGCGGCCTCACCGGCGCCGACCTCGCCAACCTCTGCAACGAAGCCGCGATCTTCTGCGCGCGCCGCAAGGGCACCGAGATCAGGCAAGACGACTTCGACCGCGCGCTCGAGCGCGTGATCGCCGGCGTCCAGTCCCGGCGGGTGCTGCAGCCTCAGGAGAAGCGGATCGTCGCCTACCACGAGGCCGGGCACGCGCTCTGCAGCGAGCTGCTGCCGACCGTCGACCGCCTCCACAAGATCTCGATCGTCCCGCGCGGCAAAGCGCTTGGCTACGTGCTGAACCTCCCCGAGGAGGACCGCTACCTCAAGAGCCGCGAAGAGCTCGTGGACTACATGGCGATGGCCCTCGGCGGCCGCGTCGCCGAAGAGGTCGTGTTCGGTTCGATCACCACTGGAGCCGCGAGCGACCTGACCACCGTCGCGAAGATCACGCACGCGATGATCTACGAGTACGCGATGGGCACCGAGGAGAGCTCTCAGCGCGCCGTCGACGACGCGCACCTCGTGTCCGACGCCACGCGGCGCGTCCGCGACGAGGAGCGCCGCGACCTCGCCTTCGAGGCGCGCCGCATCGCGTGGGGCATCATCACCACGCACCGTCCGCAGCTCGACGCCCTCGCCCAGCAGCTCTTGGAGCACGAGGTGCTCGAGCGCGAGCAGATCGACGCGGTCATGGAAGGCACGCCGCCCCTCGAAGGCGGCCGCCCGACCTTCGAGCACGGTTTCCTGGCCGCCGCGTCGATGAACATGGAAGCGCTCGACGACCCGACGAAGCGCGAGCACCCCGGCGCCTAGCCAGGGGCCGGCGCTCCGGCGCCGAGCTGACGACCCCGCTCAGCTAGGGTCGCGCGGGTGTTCCGCGCCGTCCGCTCCGTTCTGCCGCTCGCCCTGGCCGCGGCGCTGACGCTCGCGGCTTGCGGCGACGATGAGGGCCCCGCGACGGCGGCCGTCCCCGGGAAGAGCTACGACCAGTCCGAAGTCTGCGGCCTGCTGCCCGTGGAGACCGTCGCCGAGATCCTGCCTGGCGCCAAGATCGACACCGCACTGCCGACGCCGTACGACTGCTTCTACGCCGCCGACGGCGGCGACGTGATCCTGCACGCGGCGTCGCCGGATCGCGTGGCCGAGCACATGGGCGAAGGCCCCGGCACCTCCAAGCTCCCCCCGGGCGCGATGTACGAGATGGCGCTCAGCGACGCGACGATGAACGGCGCCGACGACATCCGTGAGGCGCCGAGCATCGGGGAGGACGGCAAGATCGCCATCAACGCCGAGGACGCCGAACTCACCGCCGCCTGGCGCCACGGCGACGAGGTGTACGACATCCAGTTCAGCGCGTGGAACGGCTCGGCCGACGAGGCGGTGGCGACGGTCAAGCAGCTCGCCAAAGCGGTCCACCGCCTCCCCTAGCGCGTCCGCGCCGGCTGCACCGGCCGCCAGGGCGCGCCGCATCCTGCCCCGCCGGCCCGCTACTCTTGGCGATTCACCGCGCGGTTCGGCTACCTCGCCCGGCCGCGTGAGCACGAGTCGTGATCGCTCACCCACTGTCGGTGAGCACTGATAGCCGGCCACCCCGCGCCTCCCAGAGCGCGCAGGGAACCAGTGCCGCGCAAGGAGAACCATGGGCCGCTACACCGGACCTGTCGAAAAGCTTGAGCGCCGCGAAGGCGTCGACCTCGGCCTCAAGGGCCAGCGCCGCCTCGCTCGCAAGACCGCCCTGGAGCGCCGCGGTGCGGTTCCCCCGGGCCAGCACGGCATGCGCCGCCGCACCAAGACGTCGGTCTACGCCGTCCAGCTGCGCGAGACGCAGAAGCTGAAGATCGCCTACGGCGTCCGCGAGAAGCAGTTCCGCCGCTACGTCGCCGCCGCCACCGGCCGCCGCGACGTCACCGCCGGCGAGGCCCTCCTCCAGGCCCTCGAGTCGCGCCTCGACAACATCGTCTACCGCCTCGGCTTCGCCGCCACCCGCGCACAGGCCCGCCAGATCGTCGGCCACGGCCACATCCTGCTCGACGGCCGCCGCGCGACCATCGCCTCGATGCGCATCAAGCCCGGCCAGGTCGTCTCGGTCCGCTCCGGCTCCCCGATCGAGCCGCTCGCCCGCCAGGCTGCCGCCGACGTCGGCCGCGTCCCGGCGTGGCTCCTCGCCGACCACGACGCCCTCTCCGGCTCCGTGCTCCGCGTGCCCGTCCGCTCCGAGATCGCGATGCCCGTCACCGAGCAGCTCGTCATCGAGAAGTACGCCCGCTAGTCAGGCACGCCTCTCGCTTGCATCTTCCGTCCGCAGCCGATCCACATGTACGTCCGTACTTTGTGGATCGTCCGCGAACGAAATCTGCGGCGCGATAGACGCACCTGCCGTCGCGGGCAAGCCCGCTAGCCGCATGCGCCAAGGCCGTCGTCCCGGGTTCGGGGCGGCGGCCTTCGCCGTTTCTGGGTTCAGCTGCGCTCGGCCTCGAGGCAGGCGTCGATCACGCGGAAAAGGTGGTCGAGGTGGTCGTCGTTGTGGCCGGCCGTCGCGCAAAGCCGGATCCGCGACTCGCCCGCCGGGACCGCCGGGTAGGGGATCGCCGACACGGCCACGCCGCCGAGGAGCATGTCGCGCGCCCACGTGAACGCGCGGCCCTCGTCGCCGAGCAGCAGCGGCACGATCGGCCCGGCCGACGACGACACGTCGAAGCCCCGGTAGTGCAAGCGATCGCGCATGCGGTCGGCGTTGCGGTGCATGACCGCCCGGTGCTCAGGTTCCCGCACGGCGACCCGCAGCCCCGCCGTCGCTGCTGCCGCCGCGCTCGGCGCCGGCGCCGACGAGAAGAAGTACATCGCCGCGCCATGCTGCATCTGAAACCGCAGCGCGTGGGAGCCCGCGACAAACCCGCCCACCGACGGCACCGCCTTGGCGAGCGACCCCGTGATCACATCGATGCGGTTCGGGTCGACCCCGAACTCGTCCCACGTGCCGCGGCCGCCCTCACCCGTCGTGCCGATCGCGTGAGACTCGTCGACCAGGAGGAACGCCCCGAAGCGCTCCTTGAGCTCGACCAGCTCCGGCAACGGGCAAAGGTCGCCGTCCATCGAGTACATCCCGTCGACCACGACCAGGGTGCGGCCTGAGCGGCCCTGTGTCTCGACGAGCAGCGCCTCAAGCGCGTTCAGGTCGTTGTGAGCCCAACGCCGCACCTCAGCGCCGCTGAGCTTCGCGCCGTCGTTCAAGCTGCGGTGGGCGAGCGCATCGAGCAGGACCAGGTCGTCCTTGCCGAAGAGCGATGCCACCGCGGCGACGTTCGCATCGAAGCCGCTCACGAACGTCGTCACGGCCTCGACGCCGTAGAAGCTGGCCAGCTCGGCCTCAAGCTCGAGGTGGACGTCGAGCGTCCCCGTGAGCATGCGGGCGCCCGACGGCGACGTGCCGTACCGCTCGAGCGCCTCGCGGGCCGCCTCCACGACCTGCGGGTGCCCCGCCAGGTCGAGGTAGCCGTACATCGAGAAGAGCGTCAGCGGGGTGCCGCGCGCGACACTCGACGGCGCCGCCCGCTGCTGCAGCGGCAGCTGCCACGTGTAGAGGCCCGCCTCCATGCACGGATCGTGCAGAGAGCCCCAGGCCTTGGCCTCGGGCGTATCGGTCAGCCCGCCGTCCGCGGCTGAGAGGCGCAGACGATCACCGAGGTCGGGCACCGACCATGGATCGCGGGTGAACGCGGACAGCGGTGAATCGAGCATCGGAGGGCCTCATAACGTGACGAGGTGCCGATGGTACTGGCATTCCACCGGTATGCCAAAGCGGGTCCGACGCCGCTCAGGCCGCCGCGGTCGCCTGTCGCGCGGCGTCGGTGCGGCGCGTCAGGGTGAGGATCAGGTCGTTGATCAGGCGCGGGTCGTCCTGCATGGGCACGTGCCCGAGGCCCTGGAGCGGGATGAAGTCGGCCGAGGGCCACTTCTCGGTCCAGCGCGCGGCGGAGCTCAGCGGCAGGATGAGGTCGCGCGTGCCCCAGAGGATCTGCGCGGGGCCGTCGTAGGGCGGCACGTCGATGCCTCGGTCTCCCGGCAGCGTCGACGCCAGCGTGCGTTCGAAGCCCCGGCCGACGGCGCAGCCCCGCACGAGCTCGAGGGCGTACTCGGGCGTGACGCGCCAGGGCTTGCCGAGCATCTGGGCGAGGAAGGCTCCGCGCAGCGCGCGGACCTTCAGCAGGGCCGGTGCGATCGGCGCGATCAGGCGCGAGCCGTAGTAGGCGCCACGCAGCAGCAGCTTGGTGGCCGTCAGATAGGGCCCGTACGTCTGGCCGGCCGGTGAGATGAGGTGCACGCTGACCACGCGGCCGCTCTTGAGCAGCTCGGTCGACACGGCGCCGCCGAGCGAGTTGCCGGCGAGGTGGAACTCGTCGATGCCGAGATGGTCGAGCAGGTCGAGCACCGACTGCGCAAAGTGCTCAAGCGACGGCTTGTCGACGCCCTGGCTGACGGAGCCGCCGAAACCCGGCAGGTCGGGGACGATGACGTCGTGGCGGGCGGCCAGCCCGGGGAGCAGTGGAAGCCAGCACTGCCAGGTCGCGCCGATGCCGTGGACGAGCACGAGCGGCGTGCCCGACCCTTCCCGGTGGTAGTTCAGGAGCTTGGAACTCGCCATGATCGCGCGAGTCTACCCCGGCGGGCCCCGTTTGGGAACGCTTTGGTACCAAATCGAACCGCGCTCAAGTCTGGCCGCGGGCCTGGTCGGTGGCCGGGTCCGTCAGGGGCCCGCCGCCCAGTTCCGGCTGATCTAGGCTGGGGCGGTGCCTGTGCCGCCTCAGCCGCCGACCGCCCGGCCGCTCGACCCAGGCGTGGTCCGCGTGTGGTGGGCGACCCGCCGACCGCTGCGGGAGCTTGATCTGACGCCCTTGTCGGCCGAGGAGCGGGCGCGCTTCGACCGGCTCGCGACGGAGCCGGCCCGGGAGCGCTCGGCGCTGGCCCGCGTGCTGGTGCGGGCCGCGCTGGCCGACGCGCTCGGTGCTGCCCCGGCGTCGTTCGCGGTCGATTGGAGCCGCGGCCCGGTGCTCGGCGCGGACGCGCCGTGGATCTCGCTCTCGCACAGCGGCGACCGCGTCGCCGTCGCGCTCTCGAGCGACGCGCCGGTCGGCGTCGATATCGAGGAGGCTGAGCGGCGCCTGCGACCCACGGTGGTCGAGCGCATCACGACCGCCCGCGAGCGAACCGCGCTGTCCGCGCTCGGCGGCGCTGGCGAGCGCGCGGCGCTCCAGCTGTGGACCTACAAGGAGGCGGTCCTCAAGGCGACCCGGGAGGGGCTCTCGGTGAGCCCGCACACGGTCGAGGTCGAGGGCTTCGACGGAGCTCCGCGGCTCGTCGCGCATGGCAGCCGCCCCGATCTCGTCGGCGCGTGCGGCCTCGCGCCGCTGCGCTTCGACGCCGGTTACGCGGGGTCGCTCGCGCTGCTCGCGCCGACGGCGGCGCTGCCGCTCGCCGTCGACGAGCGGTCGGCCGACGACGGGCTCCTGCGCTGAGCACCGGCCTGCTCGTAGTCGCGCAGCGCTGCGGCGACGACGGCGCCGATCGTGTCGATCGGGCCGCGGCGCGGGAGCTCCGGATGCGTGACCGCCAGGTCGTGGCGGACGACCCGGCCGGTGGCGTGCGCGTGCCAGGCGCCGGCGTCGAGCCAGTCTTCGCTGCGGGGCGCCGTGGCGGCGAAGAACAGCAGGTCGCCGCTCACTGGCTCGGTGCGGTGCTCGCGCATGAGCCGGCTGTTCTCGCGCACTGAGCCGGCGACCGCCGCGAACGTCTCCGGGCCGAGGCTCGCCAGCGCACTGCCCTCTGCGGCCAGCGCCGCCAAGACGCGCTCGAGCGTCGGCGCCTCGCCGTCGAGGGCGGCCTCGCTGAGGCCGCCCATGTGCAGCAGCGCGACGAGCGTCTCGGCGGGCGTCGGCTCCGGGCGCCCAGCCCACTGCTCACCGGGGTACGCGTCGAGCAGGGCGACGATGCCGGTCTCCCGTCCTCGCCGCTGCAGGGCGCGTGCGGTGGCCTGCGCGAGGACGCCGCCGACCGACCAGCCCAGCAGGTGCAGCGGGCCAAGGGGAGCACGCGCCGTGATGAGGTCGGCGTACGACTCGGCTTGCGCGGAGAGCGATGGCGCGAACGCGCCGCCGCTGAGCAGCGGCGACTGGATCGCGAGCAGCGGGCGGTCGTCGACCGTGCGGGCGAGGCCGCCGTACGCCCAGCCGAGCCCGCCGGCCGGGTGGAGGCAGAACAGCGGCGGAGCGTCGCCATGGCCGCGCAGCGTGAGGAGCGGGTCGAGCGCGGCGAGGTCGTGGCCCTCGTCGATCCGGGCGGCGAGCGCCGCGGGAGTCGGAGCGGCGAACACCGCGCCGAGCTGGAGGTCGAGGCCGAGCCGCGCGCGGACACTGGCCGCCAGGCGGGCGGCGAGGAGCGAGTCGCCGCCGAGCGCGAAGAGGTCGTCGTCCGGAGCGACGGCAGGGCGGCCGAGCGCCTCGGCGAACAGCTCGCAGAGCTGCTCCTCGCGCGGCGTCGCCGGCGGGCGGCCGGTGGTGCCACCGCTGAGGTCGGCGCCCTCGCGCGGAATGGCCGGCAGGCGGCGCCGGTCGAGCTTGCCGTTCGGGCTGAGCGGGAGCGCGTCGACGAACGCGACGGCTGACGGGACCATGTAGTCCGGCAGCGCGGACGCGGCATGGGCGAGCAGCGCGTGCTTGATGGCCTCAGCGGCCGCCGCAGCCGGGAGGTCGGCGGCGGCGCCGGCGCCGCCTGGCTC
>JAEYAL010000334.1 GCA_023404805.1 Actinomycetes bacterium
GTCTTGGGCTTGGCGGCCGCAGCGGCGCGCGGCTTGGCCGCAGCCTTCGGCGTCTGAGTGGAGGTGGTGGCAGCGGTGGCGGTGGCCATGGTCTCTAGCTCCTGTCAGCGATCAGCTGTGCGGCGCCGCGCTCGGCGAGCGCCGCGATGGTCTTGGATGGGTTGGCACCGAGCGGGGATGGGACGATCGACCCGTCGAGCACGTGCAGCCCGTCGTAGCCGTAGACGCGCCCGAAGCTGTCGACGACGCCCTCGGCGGGGTCGTCGGCCATCGGAACGCCGCCCAGGGGGTGGGCGATGATGTATTTGCCGAGCGGCCCGTGCTGCAGGTTGAACACGGGGTCTCCGCCGACCGCTTCGGCGACCTCTTCGAGGGTCTCCTCCATGCGGTCGTACAGCAGCTGGCTGTCGCTCGGGTCGAAGTCGATGTCGATCTGCCCGCGGCGGCTGAGCTTCACCCGGCCCGCGGGGTTTTCCTTGCCGATGAAGAGGAACGTGAGCACGTCCTCGATATCGGGCGCGGCCACGCGGCTGCGCTTGACCGAGAGGTCGTCCGGCGAGGTCGGGCGGTCGGGGGCGCCGACGCGCGCGGCGACCTCCTTCGCCCGCAGCCGCGCCCGGGCGCCTGCGCCGATCTGGTCGACCCCGCGCAGGGCCTCCAGCAGCACCATGTACGACGGCGGCAGGCCGAGGTCTTCGAGGATGAAGCCGCGCTCCTCCCACAGGTCGATGACGCTCGTGATCGACGGGCCGACATCGACGGCGGCGTCGGTCGTGCCGCGCGCCTTGGGGTCGAAGATCGCGCCGAGCGCGTTGCCGTTGCCCGAGAACTTCGTGCCGAGCGCGGGGGAGAGCTTCGGCAGCAGCGCGGCCTTGCTCTGCAGCAGCAGCCGCGCCGACCCGAGCGTCCCGGCCGAGACGACGACCGTCTTGGCTTCAAAGACGCCGTGTTCGTCGTACTGCAGGTCGCGGTAGTGCACGCGCCAGAGGCCGCCCTTTCGCGCCGGCGGCTCCAGCGACACCACCTCGTGCAGCGGGTAGACGTCGGTGCCGAGGTTCTCGGCGCGGGCGATGTAGGAGATGTCGACGGTGTTCTTGGCGTGCAGCGGGCAGCCCGTGAGGCACCTGCCGAGGTTGTCGCAGCCCTCCTGCGGGCGGCCGCTCAGCGGATGGATCCGCGGCTCGCCGAAGTGCACCGCGATCGGCGTCAGCTCTGAGGTGCGGTCGCCGAACTGCTTGCCGGTGCCGGTGAACGCCTTGACCTTCGCCGGGTACGGCTTCGGCGTGGTGACCGGGTTGAGCGCCTCTTCGCTCTTGGCGTACCAGGGGAGGAGCTCGTCGAGGGTGATGTCCTCCGGCCAGCCCGACTCGAAGACCTCCTTCTTGGCGGGCAGCTGCACGTTGGCGTAGAGCAGCGACCCGCCGCCGACGCCTGCGGCCGTCAGCACGACGCCGTCTTCGAACCACCGCAGGTCGTAGAGGCCCCGCGGGTTCGCCTGCGGATGCCACGCCAGTGCAGGGGCGTCCTCGATGCTCTCGGGGAAGTCGGTGCGCTCCCAGCGCCGGCCGCGCTCGAGGACCGCGACATCGAGGCCCGCTTCAGCCATCCGGCAGGCCGCTGCGCCGCCTCCGAAGCCGGACCCGATCACGATGGCGTCGTAGCGCCGCTTGGCCGCGGACCTGCCGTTGCCATTCGCGCGCGTCTGCGTCGAATGGGCGGTCTTCCCGTTTCCGTTCCCATTGCCGTTGCTATGGCCGCGGCCGGGGATGAAATCCTCGAGGAACCCGAGGCCGGGGATGGGCGGGCGAGGCAGGCTCATGCGTCCTCCTGCTCCCGATCGTGACGGGATGACGGTGGCTGGAACGGGACGGCCGGCGTGGGCGGCTGGCTTGGCGTCGGCTTCACGGGGTTGCCCCGGCCGCCGAAGGTGACGGTGCCCGGGAGCGGGAACTGCGCGCGGCCGTCGTAGCCGAAGCCTTCGTCGGCATGCGCCGGCCACGTGGACTTCAGGAACTTCTTTGCCGCGGTCTTGCCCGACTTCACGAGGTCCGCGCGAGCCTTGTCCGTGACGTCGAACTGGACGATGCCGACGGCGGTCGTGTCGACTCTGATCGTGCGCTCGGACATCCACCAGCGGCTGCCGCGGTCGGCGTCCTGCCCGATCACGAGCGAGCCGATGAGCTCGTTGAGGAACGGCGACAGCGGGCCGAGCAGCAGGTTCTGCGCGAAACCGAGCGAGGTCACACCGTTGATCAGATCCCCGCCGATCTCCCCGGGCTCCGCGTTCTCCATCAGCGTGATCCCGAAGGTGGGCCAGCGTGGCTGCAGGTGGCGGCTGCTGACGATGTCGGGGTCCTGCGGGAGCGCGCGGTCGAGCACGTCGACGGCGAAATTCGCGAGGACGCCGCCGTCGACGAACGACGAGCTGGCGATCTTCGCGGGCTCGAAGAAGAGCGGCACCGACATCGACGCGCGGACCGCATGGACCACGAGCTGCTCGTCGGGATCGAGGCCGTAATCGACATAGTCGCGCGGGAACTGCACGAGCCGGCCCTTGGTGACGTCGGTGGCCATGATCACCAGCGGCGACTCGTCGTCGACCTCGAGCCCGTTGGCCTGCTGCCAGCTCTGGCGCTCGGCTTTGAGGTCGCCGAAGGTGAGCCCGTCGAGCAGAGGCGCCAGCCACCGGACGAACGCGTTGCCTTCGTAGCGGCCGCGGTCGAACACCAGCGACTTGGCATGCCCGACCGGCCCGACATCCCGGCCGGCGTCGCGCATGTCGCGGAACTTCAGCGAGGCGAGGAGCTCGTCGAGCTGGTCGACCGAGCGAGTGGCGACGAGCAGCGCCCCGACGATCGCGCCGACCGACGTCCCGGCGACCCGCGGGTGTTCGGTGTAGCCGGCGCTGTGCAGCTGCCGGATCGCGCCGACGTGCGCCACGCCCTTGACGCCGCCTCCTGCCAGGACCAGGTCGGCGTGGCCCGTGAAGCGCCTGCGTTCACGGTCGAGGTTGAAGCTGTCCTCCGTGCTGCTGCCGGCGGTGCCTTTGGCAGCCGCAGGACGGTCGGATGAAGCCCCCATTGGCGCCGATCGTAGACAGCGCCGACGCGCCTGGCCACCGAACTTTTGGTGGGCGTTCGCGTCCGGATTCTCGGCGGGTTTCTAGTAGATCGTGGCGCGCAGGCACTATTGCCCGTTGAACGTTGATGCGCCAAACCCCGGTCTGTCACCGGCAGTCCGCAGTGTGATGTCGGCGCACGTTTTGCCGCTGTCGGCCGACGGTGGGACGCGCCGCTCGCGTCAGCTCCGCGCGTTCCCAGGCGCCCGCGCGGCGGCTTTCCCTGCCGCCTTGCCAAGCCCGAGGAGGTCGACCACGGCGAGCTCGACCTCGCGGCGCTCGCCCGGGGTCCAGGTCTCGGGATCGGCCGGCACGTCGCCTGCGGCCACGCCGATCGTCTCACCGCGCGCCCATCGGTCGATCACGCGCGGGTCGACGTAGGACGACCGCGTCACCGCGAGGGTGTTGCCAAGCGAATCTGCGACTTCGCGCAGCACGTCAGCGGCCGCTCTGGTCCGGCCGGTCTTCGTCGTGGGCGGCTCCACCTGCGACAGCAGCGCCGCGGCCAGCACGGTGCCGTTCCAGGTCCGGAAGTCCTTGGCCGTGATGTCGGCGCCGGTCGCGTCCTTGAGGTACGCGTTGAGATCGGCTGCGCGGACGGCGCTCCACAGGTCGTCGTCGTGGCTGGCGAACAGGCGGGGGTGGGGATCGGCGCGCCGCCGCTTGAGCCGCGCCACCAGCTCTGCGACCTCGGGATCGGAGGCGCGCTGCACGCGGCGCCGTCCGTGCTTGGCCGTGTAGTCGAAGACGATCGTCCCGTCGCGGCGCACTCGCGCGTGCTCGCGCAGCAGGGTCGTCAGGCCGAAGGTGCGGTTCTCGGCCGCGTAGCGCTCGCTCCCCACCCGGAAGAACCCGATGTCGAGCAGGCGCGTCAGGCCGGCCAGCACGGCCGAGCGCTGGAGGCCGTTGCCGTCGCCGAGATCGTGCTCGACCAGCTCGCGCAGCGCGGCGAGCTCCGCGGCGAACTCGCCCATCCGCGTGAACTTGCGGCGGCTGCGGCTCGCGGTCCAGTCTGGGTGGTAGAGGTACTGGCGCCGTCCGGCGGCGTCGAGCCCCGTGGCCTGGATGTGGCCGCGCTCGGATGGGCAGATCCAGACGTCGCTCCAGGCGGGCGGGATCACGAGCGCCCGGACTCGCTCGTACGAGGCGTCGCCGGTGAGTTTGCGGCCGCGGGCGTCGAAGAGCTCAAAGCCGCGGCCGCGGCGCCCCAGCGACCAGCCGGGGCTGGCGGGGTCGCTGCGGGTCAGTCGGGCCAAGGCGGGGTGGGCGCCAGGTCTCGGGCGCTAGGCGTGCTGGGCCTCGTGGCGGCCCTCGGCGAACTCTTCGACCACCTTCGCGCAGAACGCGTCGAGGTCGTCAGGGCTCCGGCTGGTGACGAAGCCCTCATCGACGACGACCTCCTCGTCGACCCAGTTCGCGCCGGCGTTGACCAGGTCGGTCTTGACCGACGGGTACGACGTGACCTTGCGGCCGTCCACGACGCCCGCCTCGACGAGCAGCCACGGGGCGTGGCAGATGGCGGCTACGGGCTTTTTGGCCTCGAAGAACCCGCGGGCGAACGCGACCGCCTGCTCGTCGGCCCGGAGCTTGTCGGGGTTTGCGACGCCGCCGGGCAGCAGCAGCGCGTCGAAGTCCGCCTGCGTGAACCCCTCGACGAGGCCGTCGGCCTGTTCGGTCGCGGCCGGACCCTCGTCGTGCTCGAACACCTTGATCTCGAGGTCGTCGATGGTGAGCAGCGTGACCTCCGCACCCGCATCGGTCACGGCCTGCCGCGGTCGCTCGAGTTCGACGCGCTCCACGCCATCTGTCGCGAGAATCGCGATCTTCCGTCCAGTCAGCTCGTCGGCCATAGGTCTGCTCCTTCGCTGGTCGTCGTGCCAAACCGACGC
>JAEYAL010000041.1 GCA_023404805.1 Actinomycetes bacterium
GGCCACGAAGCCGACCCCCGCGAAGACCGCCGCGGCCACGAAGACCGCCGCGGGAGAGAAGCCCGCGCCGAAGCCGCGGACGCGTAAGGCGCCAGCGAAGAAGCCCGCTGCCGCGGACGCCCCGGCCGCCCCAGCGGCCGAGTAGCCGCGAGCGGGCCCCGCGCGCAGCGCGGGCTACAGGAGGTGGACTTCGCCGCCGTCGAGCAGCTGCTCAGCGCCGTCGTCGGTCTGCACCCGCAGCGAGCCGTCCTCCGCGATGCCGGTGGCCGTGCCCTCGCCGCCGTTCCAGCGCACGGCCTGTCCGACCAGCGCGTCGCGCGCAGCAAGCGCTGAGACGACCTCAGCCGCGCTGAGCTCCAGCGTGGAGCCGAGGTGCTCGAGCAGCGCCGCGAGCGCGTCGTCGACCTCGCTTTGGTCGAGGCCCAGCGTGCCGGCGCGGCCCGCGACGTCGGCCGGCAGCGCGTCGACGTCAATGGCCACGTTCACGCCGATGCCGACGACGGCAGCGTCGCCCTCCTGCTCGACGAGCACGCCGGCGACCTTGCGGCCGTCGACGAGCACGTCGTTGGGCCACTTCACGCGCGCAGCGGGCCCGGCGAGGCGGGCGACGGCCAGCCCGGCGCGCAGCGGCAGCAGCCGGTCGACGGGGTCGCGCACCACGACGCTGACCGCGATCGCGCCGTCGGGCGCGTCCCAGGTGCGGCCCTGGCGGCCCTTGCCAGCGGTCTGGCGCGCGGTCGAGACCGTCGTCCCGTGGTCGGCGCCGTCGCGGACGAGCTCACGCGCGACGTCGTTCGTCGACGGCGTCTCGTCGAGGCGGTGGTGCGGTGCTCCGATCGGCATGGGCCCGACCCTAGCCCGGTCTCGGGCGTACGGGATGGATTTCCCGTCCTCTCGCCGGGTAATCCGACCCGTACGTCCCAAGCCGCGTCGTACGGGATGGATTTCCCGTCGTATAGCCGGGGAATCCATCCCGTCCGCTCCCGTCCGCGCGGCTTGGGCTGGGAGACGACACCAACTCCGTGCCGCTCGGAGAGCAAGTGGGCGGCGCAGCTGAGCTGCCCGCGGCTTCAGGCGATCAGCGGCGCGTCGCCGTCTTCGTCGTCGCCACCGAAGACGAACGTGAGCGCAGCGCTGGAGCCGACGTGCAGCAGCGACGACGCGGAGCCGTCGCGGCGCGCAAGCGCGAGCGCGCCGTCGCTGTCGTGGAAGAGCACGAGCCCGCCGTGCGGCGCGTCGGCGAAGGTCTGCCCGATCACGAACGGCTGGGTGCCGCCAAGGGCTGTGGCGACCTCGCCGCTGCCGCCGACCGGCGGCAGCGGCCCGAGCCCATGCAGGTGGTCGTCGAGCGCCAGCACCAGGGTGCCGAAGTGGTCGACCTCGAGGATGGTCGCGTCGAAGCCGTCGACCGTGCGCCGCGGCGCAGGCAGCGCGAGGACCATCAGCGACGACGGCTCGACCTCAGCGCCGACCTCGCGCAGCGCGGCGCCCGCGGCGATCGCCCCCGCCACCGGTCCGAACAGGTCGCGGCCGTCGAACGTGCGCGCGGCGCGCTTGGCCCGCAGCGGCGACCCGGCCAGGTCGACGAGCTCCGCTACGCCGCCGAGCCGCCGCGTGACCGGCTCGAGCAATCCGTTGTCCGGACCGACGAGCACGTGCCCGCTCGCGGTCCGCAGCGCGACCGTGCGGCGCTCCGTCCCGACGCCGGGATCGACGACTGCCACGACCACGCAGCGCGGCAAGTGCGGGACGGTCCGACGCAGCGTCAAGGCTCCAGCGCGGACGTCACCGAGCGCCACGCCGTGATCAAGGTCGAGCCATCTCACTTCGGGCGCCGCGGGGTAGCGCGCAGCGGCCTGCAGCAGAGCGGTGTACGGGCCCGTCCCGTAGTCCGTCAACGCGGCGATGAGCGCAAAAGGTCCCCCGGTTGGCCCGGAAGCGTCCTTTGGCTGGCCCGCGACATCGGTCATACGTCGAGTCTGACGGCTTGGGACTTCAGATGCAGGCCATGCCAACCGACTTGCGCGCGACCATAACTGGCGTTACATTGGGCCCCGAGACCGGTTGGTTACCAGTCTCACTTCCCCCGTCAAACAGTCCGAGTGCCGCGCAAGCGGTATTCCCCTCCGAGGACTTTCCCCTATGCCTAGGTCTGTTCGCTAACGCGCCAGTGCGTTGCAAGTTCGAGGGTCCAGCCGGTTACTACCGTCTGGGCCCTCGGTCGTTCTGGGCGGGTTCGCAAAACGGCCGTCCCCCGACGAGCGCCCTCCGCTCGTCCCGTTACCCTGGACCGAACGCGTTCAAGTTGTGATTGGCCGCACCGACTTCTCGGGTATCGGGCCCGTTGTTGAACCGCTACCTGCCTTGCCACCGCCGTACCTGAGGTCTTCGTCGTGATCGACGACGAAACCGAGCTTTCTTACCTCGACCTCCAGGCCGCTGAACGCGCCCAGCGCATGGAAGCGGCTGATCACACGCCTGCGCGCGAGCTGATCGGTGAGTTCGCGCTGTCTGGCGTTTTCGCGGTCGGCGCGATCACGCTGCTCATCATCGGGCCGCTCGAAGTCGCGCATCCGTGGATCCTCGCGCTGCTGTGGTGCACGTTCGCGGTCACGTCGCGGATCGGCTTCCCGATCGAGCGCAACATCGCGATCCCGACCCAGCTCGTCCTGTTCCCGATGCTGATGCTGGGGCCGCCCGCCCTGGTCCCGGTGCTCGTGGTGACGGCGATCGCGGCTGCCGCGTTGGCCGCTGCGATCTATCGCGGCGGCAGCCGCAAGCGCGTCCTCACCGCCGGGGGCGACGCGCTCCACTCCATCGGCCCTGCCGCGGTCTTCCTCGCCGCCGGATCACCGGGGCTCAACCCACAGTGGTGGCTGATTCCCCTCGCGTTCGGCGTGCAGCTGATCCTCGATGCGATCGCAGCCTGGATCGGCGAGCGGTGGGTGAGCCGCGGCGAGCAGCGCTTCCCGATCCGCCCGTACCTGCTGGTGTGGAGCGTCGACGCGCTGCTCACCCCGGTCGGGACCGCTATCGCACTCGGCGCCGCCGTGACGCTCTGGGCGCCGCTCGCCCTCCTCCCAGTCGTCGCGCTCTTCGCCCTCGCCTCCGCCGACCGCGCTGCTCGCCAAGAAGAGGCCCGCCAGCAGCTGCGCAACGTGACCCGCGAGCGCACCCGGCTGCGCGCCGCCGTGCACCGCATCGGCGACGCGTTCGCCAGCACGCTCGACCTCGACGCGCTCCTCACCATCACGACGCGCGCGGCCGTGGAAGCCGTCGACGCCGAAGCGGGCCGCGCGAGCTCGACCACCGGCCTGGGCCGCAAGATGACCCACCGCGTCACGATCCACGAGGACGAGAACAACACGCCGATCCTCACCGCGGTCGAAGACCGCGCCGTGAACGGACAGGAGCTGGCGCACGCGATCGTCGGCGGGATCTACGCGATGGCCGCGCCGGTCGGCGATGTCGAAGCCGGCGGCGTGGTCGCGGTGGCCCGCAACTCGCACGAGTTCACCGCGGAGGAGCGTCAGCTGTTCACGTACCTGTGCGAGCAGGCGTCAGTCGCGGCCCGCAACGTCGCGCGGCACGCCAGCCTGCACCGCCAAGCGCTCACCGACGACCTCACCGGCCTGGCGAACCACCGCCGCTTCCAGGAGCTGCTGACCGAGGGCCACGAGCGGTTCAACGAGTCGGGCACGCCCGTCGGCCTGATCCTGCTCGACATCGACGACTTCAAGATGGTCAACGACCGCTACGGCCACCAGGTCGGCGACCAGGTGCTGCGCAGCGTCGCGACCGCGCTCCGCGACACCTGCCGCTCGACCGACGAGCCGGCGCGCTACGGCGGCGAAGAGCTGGCCGTCGTGGTGAGCGATGCCGACATGCACGAGTGCGCGCGCCTGGCCGAGCGCATGCGCCGCGCCGTGGAGGAGGTCGAGGTGGTCGGCCCGACGGGCGAGCACATCACCGTCACGGCGTCGTTCGGCGTCGCGCTGATGGGTGAGGCCGCGCCCGACCCGGCCAAGGTGATCGCCTTCGCCGACGCCGCCCTTTACCGGGCCAAGTACCAGGGCAAGAACTGCGTGCGCCTCGCCGACGACGGCCCGGCGACGATCCCTGCGGCGCCGGCCGCGCCCGCGGCCTGACTGCTCAGGCGGCGCCGCTGGCGCGGATCAGGTCCGTCGGTACGGGTCGATGTAGATGTCGTCGATCTGCCAGTCGCCGCCGTAGTCCTCGGGGTCGAGGACGATCTGGGCGGTCAGCGTCTGACCGGACTGCCAGAGCGGCAGCGTCTCAGCGAGCTTGAACGAGGGCGTCGGCTTCCACGCGGCGTAGTCGGAGCCGTTGAGCGCGCCGACCGTGGTGTCGTTGACCTTGCCCTTGGCGTCGGTCCAGCGGAGCTTCACGAGCACGGTCTGCCAGGTGCCGCTCCGCTTCTTGGCGAAGATCCGGAAGGTCGGGTGCTCGATGCCGACGCAGAACTTCGGCGAGACGACCACGCTCTTGGCGGGGACGGCAAGCGACCTGGCGTCGGTCTTCTGGCCGATGAGGAAGCTCTCGTTCCCGGAGACGATCGATGAGGAGCCGAGCGCCCAGCCGCTCGTGGTGCCGCTCTCGAAGCCGCCGCCAGGCAGCAGGCTGTAGTCGCGCTGGTCGCCGAACGAAGAGAACGCCTTCTTCGTCGGCGTGGTCGCGCAAGCGGCGCTCGCCGGGCCGGCGGCGACAAGCGGCGTCGCGAGGAGGGCCAGGATCACGCCGAGGCGCCGTCCATGGCGCCGCGTGGGAGTAGCTCTGTCGGGGGACATATCCCCATTTGACCACTTTTTGGAGGCCGTTCAACCCGCGTCTGGACGTTTGACCAGTTTTTGGGCGCTCGTCCGTCAGCTCAGCAGCGCGAGCGTGGCGTCGACGAGCCCGTCTGGCGTATGCGGATCGGCTACCGCGGCCGGGGTCACGCCGAGCGTCTGCAGCGCCGCAGCGGTCGTCGGCCCGATGGCGACCGTGCGCAGCGCGCCGAGCACCTCGGCGGCGTCCGACCCCTGAGCGGTCAACGCATCCGCCACGGCGCGCGCGGCCGACCCGGAGGCGAAGAGCACGGCGTCGGCGGAGCGCAGATCGTCGAGCTCGTCGTCGGTGAGCGGCTCCGGCTCGGTGCGGTGCAGGGCAGCGACCGTGACGTCGGCGCCGCGCTCGGCGAGCGCC
>JAEYAL010000178.1 GCA_023404805.1 Actinomycetes bacterium
GCATGAGCCCGGTCCGGACAACCCGCCGCCCGGCAACGCGGCGCGGCCGCCGCCACCTCGCCGCCACCGGCTTCGCGGCCGCGGCCCTCTTGGCCGCCCTGCCGGTCGCCCCGGCGAGCGCGCAGCGCTTCTGCGTGAACGTCTCGCCGTGCCTGCTCGGCTCCTCGCAGCCGAGCCTGAACCAGGCGCTGGCGCTCGCGTCGATGTCTCCCGGCGAGGACACCATCGCGCTCGGGCCCAGCGACACCGCATACGCCGGCGCGCCGTTCTCGTACAACAGCTCCGACGCCGTGCACATCGAAGGCGCTGGAGCTGGACCGGGCGGCACGACGCTCGCGCCCAGCGAAGACCCCAACCAGCCGACGCTCACCCTCAGCGGCAGCCACGGCTCCACCGTCAGCGGCGTTGCGATCCAGCTGCGCTCCGACGGCCAGTACCGCGGTCTGGACCTCCAAGGCACCGCCCACGACATCCGCGTGCAGCAGGTGCCAGGCGGCAACGGCGGCGGGACCCCGACCGGCGTCCTGCTGCGGGCCAAGGCGCTGCTGCGCAACAGCCAGGTCGCGACCACGAGCGGCTTCGGCATCCAGAGCGAGGCCACGCTCAACGAGCGCGCGCAGGTGATCGAGTCGGTCATCACGGCGACGCAGAGCAAAGCCGCGCACCTGACCCACCCCGCGCGCCTGCTGCGCACCACGCTCAGCGGCGTCGAGGGCCTGGACGCGGTCGGCCTCAGCGCCAACGTCGAGATCGCCAATTCCGTGGTCCGCTCGAGCCTCGGGGCGGGCCTGTCGGCTACGAGCGGCGGCTGGGTCTACGGGCGCAACCTGTCGATCGTCCGGACCGGGACGCTGGCCGGCGTTGGCATCGACGTCGACGCCGATGGCGCCCCGACCGAGCTGACGCTCTCCAGCAGCTTGATCCACGGTTACGCCACAGCGGTCTACCGGCACGCGGTCGGCGCGGCCGGACCGGCCACCGTCGCGCTCGACCACAACGCGTGGACGGGCGAGACGCACTCCAGCGGCCCCGGCACGGTCACCTTCGGCGCGGGCAACTTGCCGGAGACGGCTGCCACGTTCGTCCGCGAGGACCCTGATCCGCAGCACCTGCTTGCGGCCGACCTGCACCTGCGCGCGCCATCGGCGCTGATCGACGCGGCCAACCCCGTCGTGAACCCGCTCGACACCGACCGCGACGGCCAGACGCGCGCGCTCGTCGGCGGGTCGGGCGGCACGGTGCGCGCCGACATCGGCGCCTACGAATACCTGCCGCACCAGCCGTCGGACCTCGTGATCGCGGGGCCGACCGAGACCGAGGCGGGACACGCCATCACGCTCAAGGCGTCTGCCGACGACCCGGATCCGGGCGAACGGGGGCTGCTGGCCTATGCGTGGGCGTTCAGCGATGGCACGAGCGCCGCCGGCGCCGACGCCGTCCACACGTTCGCGACCGCTGGGCCGCACTACGCGACGCTCACGGTGACCGACCCGGTCGGGCTCACGGCGACCGCCACCAAGGCGTTCCTCGTCGCGGCGCAGCCGGCTGGTCCCGGGCAGGGCGGACCCGGCACACCGCCCGCTGGCGAGCCGGCTGGCCCGACCGGACCGCAGCAGCCGCTGGCCGACCGCACCGCGCCGGCGCTGACCAGCCTCTCGCTGGCGCGGCGGCTCGCTGTCCGCGATCTCGCGGTCCGCCGCTTGGCGAAGTCCAAGGGCGCGCCGCTGCGGCTGACGCTGTCGGAGCCGGCCACCGTGACGCTGCGCTTTGCCGCGCTGCTGCGCGGCGGCAAGACGCGCGCGGTGAAACGCGCCCTCGTATTGCAGCTCCCGGCAGGCACCAGCGGTGTGCGCTTCACGGGCCGCATCGACCGCCGCACGCGTCTGGCGCGCGGCATCAAGTACCGCGTCACGGCTGTGGCCTCTGACGCTGCGGGCAACCGCTCCAAGGCCGTCACGGCCACGTTCACCACCACCAGAAAGGGCGGCCGCTGATGCGCCTCGCCACTGCACTGCTCCCCGCAGCGACGGCCGCCGTCCTGCTCTCCGTGCCCGCCGCACCGGCTGCTGCGGGCAAGTCGAAAGGACCGGTCCGCGGCGCCTACACGGGTGCCACGCACCAGCGGGACGCGTCCGGCAAGACCGTCTACGCGGGCAAAGTCAAAGTCTCGCTCGGGCCGTTCAGCGATCCGGCTCGCGTGACCCGCCTGGAGCTCGCGGCTGAGCTCGCGTGCGACGACGGCACCACGAAGCGCGTCAGCGTGAAGAAGGTGATCTACGGGCCGCAGCTCGACAAGGAGCGCCGCTTCCACCTGCTCTACGAGGGGGTCACGATGGACGGCCGGTTCACCAACAGCGGCCGGGTGCGCGGCACCTTCACGTGGGTCGACGGCACCTGCCGCGTCAGCGATGTCGCCTGGGACGCGCGCAAGCGCTGACCGTTCGGCGGCCACGTAGCGGCGCGTGCCGCTAGGTGGCTTTGGCCCGCGCCGCCTCTTCGGTGACGGTGCGGGCCACCGCCGACCGCGACGACACGCGGAGCTTGGCGAACACGTTGCGCAGGTGCGTCTCGATGGTCTTCTCGCTGAGGAAGAGCAGCCCCGCGATCTCGCGGTTGGTGTGGCTCGCGGCGACGAGATCAGCGACCTCCCGCTCCCGCCCGGTCAGCGAGTCCAGCCCGGCATGCCCGGCCGCGGGCGCGCTGCGGGCGGTGACGCGGTGGCCGAGCCGCCGCAGGTCTCGCTCGGCCTCGGCGCGCCAGTGCTCAGAGCCGAACGCGGCCAGGGCCGCTTCGGCGGCGCGCAGCTCAACACCAGCG
>JAEYAL010000199.1 GCA_023404805.1 Actinomycetes bacterium
CAGCCACGCTGACGCTGCTGCGCGGCTCGCCGATCCCGGCGCCGCGCTCGGCCGACCTGCAGCCTGCGATGACCGTCCGCGCCGACACCGCTGCAGTGGTCGACGGCCTGCGCGCGGCCGACCCCTCTGGCCGGGGCCTGCCGTTCGCCCTGCGCACCGCGCAGTCGGCCGGCGGTCTGACCTGCGCGACCGTCGGCCAGGTCGACGGCGGCGACTTCGGGCTCGTCGGCACCGACGGCCGCTTCCGCGAGGTGCCGGCCGAGCTCGTCGACGCGTGCGGCTCGCCCGCTCCCGGCCAAGCGATCGTCGCGGGAGCCCGGGTGCTCGACGCCAAGGACTACGCCGACGTGCGCAGCGTCGTCTATGGCCTCGCGGGCGGCCAGCTCCGCAGTGCTGCGCTCGTGGTGCGCGGGGAGACGCGGCCGGTGCCAGTGCATGACGGGGCGTTCCTGGCCGTGGTCGCCGGGTACCCGGAGGACTCCCGCCTGCTGCTCAAGCTCACGTTCGCCGAGGGCAAGACGGTCGACTATCCGCTCGGCCGCACCGACAGCGGCGTAATGGATCCGACCGGTCCGGCTTGGTCGGTGTTCTCGATGGGGATCGGCATGGGCGTCCGGGACGAACAGAACTTCAGCTGCGTCGATGTCCGCCCGGCGCGCCGCGCACCGGGCAGGCGGAACGCTGCCACGCCGCCGGTCTGCACCCACGAGCCGCCGCGGCGCAGCGGGGCTGGCAAGCGCGCCCCGTGGTACTTCGACGCCCGCACGTTCGGGCCCGGCGAGCATGGCCGCGACGGCGGGCTGATCTCGTCGTGGCGCTGGCCGCTCGCTGAGCGGCGAACGGTGGTCTGGGGCGCGGCGCAACGCCGAGCTGTCGCTCGGATCCTGATCACGTACCGCGGCAAGATCGTCGCACGGCCCCGGCGCGGCGGCGGCAACGCGAGTTTCGCCGCCGTCCTCCCGGCCGACATCCCGCCACGCGAGCTGAGGGTCGTGCTGAAACTGCGAGGCGGCGGCACGGAGACCGTGCGCGCGCCCTCGAATGTCCACCCGCTCCCGGAGGTCAAGCGGTGAACCGCAACTCCAAGCTCGCCGCCGCCGTCCTGGCGGGCATCTCGGCCGGGACCGTCGCAGCCGCCCTGATCCCGGCGGCTGAGAGCGCGACGTTCGACGGCGCCTACCTGGCGCCGTCGGGCACGCTCCGCTCGGCGCCGGCCGGCAGGCGGGAGCGCGGCAACAACCGCGGACCGGGCGTGCGGCTCTTGATCGACCAAGGCTCGGTCCGCCTGGCCGCCCGCACGGCCGATCCGGCCGGCGGCCCGGACTGGGTCGTCCGGGTCTTTGAAGGCCGGACGCCGCGCGGCCGCGCTGGAGCCGCCCACATGCGCTGCACACAGCTCGGCCGCGAGGTCCAGGGCCGGTTCGGCTGGATCGACGGCGCCAACACGTTCCGCCCGGTCACACTGCAATCGCTCAGCGGCGCGCCGCAGGACTGCCGGTCGAGGCGCGCCGGCGGCGGGTTCGCGCCGGTGCTCAAGCTCGCGACGCTGCTCGACCGGCCAGCCAGTCCGGAGCCTGCCGTGCGTGGCAGCGTGGCGTGGGGCGCCGTCGGCTCCGAGCCTGGGCCGGTCGTGCTCACGACCAACGGGCATGCCCGCCGTTTGGCCCCAGACCGCGGCACCGGCGCCTTCATCGAAGTGTTCGGCCCCGCTCGGTCGCTGGCCGACGCGCGGCTGCGGACCGGCTCGCCCGAGGGGCGGTCGATCGCGCTCGTCAACCGGGACGCGCTGCCGTCGGCCGCCGTCAGCCTGTCGTACCTGCAGCGGGTGCGCCCGCGCGACCTCGAGGTCGAGTGGGGCGAGACCGCGGTCATCGCCCGCAGCCCCGATCCCGGCGGCGGACCCAGCTGGGCGGCCACCGCCGCGCGCCGCCGCGGCACGCGCATCTGGTGCAGCGGCGCCATGGGCAACCTCGTCGGCGGCCACGTCGGCGACATCGAACGCCACCTGGGGCTGCTCTACGAAGCGCCGCCTGGGCTCGGCAGCGCGGCCTGCGACGGGTCCGGCGGCCTGAGCCGCAGGTGGCCGGTCTCGCTGGTGCCCGAGGGCAACTCCTACAACCCGATCAGGGTCAGCGCAGGCGCATCCGCGCAACGCCTGCTCGCCGGCCGCACCGTCCTCTGGGGCCGCGCCGACCCGGCCGTCGCATCGGTCACCATCCGCACGCCGCGCGACGTGCGCACCCTTGAGCCCAGCGGGCCCGCGCACGGGCTGATGGCGGTCTACGACGGCAGTTTCCCCGAAGGCTCCGCCGAGATCGCCGTGCGGTTCAAGGACGGTTCGACGACGAAGGCGACCGCGCCGCTCGGCTTCGGCGGCTGGTGAACGCGCCTAGAGCCAGGACAAGCCTCCAACAAACTCCGCGCTTCACCAGTGAGACGGCGGCCTCGGAGCTTCGGTTTCGCCGCGAAATGCCGATGACGAGGGTGTGCCACGCCCCACCGTGCAGCACTGGGCCGCGGACGGCCGGTCGATCGCGCTGATCTCAGGCGCCGCTTGCGCGGTGATGGGCGTGCTCGTCTTCGTGCTCCGTCTTGCCGACGCAGCGCCTGACACCGCCTGGGTGCCCCGCATCACGACGTCCGCCATGTTCGCGGTGGCGGGGCTGGGGCTCGTCGCCGCTGCGCTGCGTGGCCGCGACGCCTCCCAGCCGCGCGCCGCGCTCGGCTCGATCGTCCTGCTCGTCGCGCTCGGGTGCCTCTTCGATCGCATCGCCTCCGGCCACATGAGCGCCTCCAACGACGGCGGCGCCGTGTCGCCGATCCCGACGGTCGTCGCATTCCTGCTTGTCGGCGTCTCGCTCGTCACCTACGGCGGCAAACGCCGCGCCTGGCCGTCGTACCTCTCTGCGGCCGCGGTCGGCGCGATCGTCTTCACCGGCGTCACCGGATGGGCGATCGGCCTCCGGCCTGGGGACTCCGTCCTCGCAGGAATGTCGCCGACCTCGCTGGTCTTCCTCGGCGTGATGACCGTCGGCCTGCTCAGCCTCTGGCCGGAGCTCCCGCCGTTCTCCTGGCTGGCGGACCGCACCTCCGGCGGCCGCCTCGCGCTGCGGCTCGTGCCCGTGATGGTCGCGCTGCCGCTGCTGCTCGCGATGGTGATCCCACACTGGCAGGAGCTCACCGGCCTGCCGGACACCGCTGGCTTGGCCGTCGCGGTGGCGATCCTCGCGACCGTGCTCACCGGCCTCACCGCGATCAGCGTCCGCCAGATCGACCGCGCCGAGCTGCTCGCCGACCAGGTGCGCCGCGACGCCGACGCGGCCGTCCGCGCCAGCGAACGCCAGTTCCGCACGCTCGCGGTCGAGATGCCGGCCGGCGTGATCAGCCGCGACCAGGACGGCACGATCACGTTCGCCAACGACGAGGCGTACCGCATCTTCGGCCTGGCGCCTGGCGACGACCTGCACAGCCGCGCGACGGCCATGGCGCACCCCGACGATCTCGCGTCGGCGCGCGCCGCGATGCAGCACACGATGGAGACGAGCGAGCCGTACGAGCAGGAGACCCGGATCATCCTGGAGTCGGGGGAGACGCGCTGGGTGCACGTCCGCGGCACCCGCCAGAACGACGACGACGGCAACTTCGTGAGCTACCTCTCGATGATCACCGACGTCACCGAACGCCACGACTACCAGCGGAAGCTCGAGCACCTCGCCCACCACGACCCGCTCACGACGCTGCTCAACCGCCGCGCCTTTGAAGCGCGCCTCGCCGAGCACACGGCGCGCGTCGCGCGCTACGGCCCGACCGGCGCGGTGCTGATGATCGACCTCGACGGCTTCAAGGCCGTCAACGACACGCTCGGCCACGCGGCCGGCGACGCGCTCATCGCCGGCGTCGCAGGCGCCCTGCGCGAGCGGCTGCGGGAAACCGATGTCGTCGCGCGCCTCGGCGGCGACGAGTTCGCGGTGATCCTGCCCGAGGAGTCCGGCGCCCGCGCGCTCGAGGTCGCCGAGTGCCTGCTCAGCCTGATCCGCGAGAACGCCGCCGCGTTCGATCATGGGCAGTCCGGCTCGGTGAGCGCCTCGATCGGGGTCGCCGACTTCGCAGCGGGCGTGACCGCCGACGAGATGCTGCACCGCGCTGACCTGGCGATGTACCAGGCCAAGGAAACCGGCAAGAGCCGGGTCGTGGCGCACAGCGCGGCGGCGTCCGCGAAGCGCTAGCCAGCGCTGGCGTACCCGCGGTCTGCGATCCGTTCGCATTCCGTTACCTCTTCGGTGGGCGGCGCGCGTACGCTCGGCTGAACCACGTCGAGCTCTCGGAGCCTTCTGCCATGACCCACGGGCGCCCCACCCATCGTTCCCGCCGCCGCGCCAGGCCGGCGCTGGCCGCAGCTGTCGCTGCCGCGGCCTTGACCGCGCCGTCGATGGCGAGCGCCGCCGACCCGAACACCCGCGCGTTCTCGCTGAGCGCGGCAGGCACGAGCCTGCTCACGTACGACCTCGCCGCTCCAGGGGCCGCCACGACCACCGCGCTCACGGGCGTCAACGCCGGCGACCTGCTCGTCGGCGTCGCGGTCCGCCCGCAGACCGCCGACCTCTACGCCGTCGGCATCAACGCCACGGCCGACACGGTCCAGCTCTACCACCTGGGGATCCGCACGGGTACCGCGACACCGGTCGGGACTGCAGCCGGCTTCGTCGACCTCGGCAACAACCCCATCGACCTCGCGAGCACGAGCTACGGCGTGGCGTTCAACCCGCAGGCGGACCGCGTCCGTGTGGTTGGCTCGAGCGCGCTCAACTTCCGTCTGAACCCGAACACCGGTGGGGTCGTCGACTCCGATGGCAACGCCGGCAACGGCAACCAGACCGACGGCCCGACGAACGGCCTGACGACGTCGGTCGACGCCACGGGCTACGTCAACCGCCGCCAGAACGCGACGGTCACCACGCAGTACACCGCGTCGGCGGCGACCGATTCGCTCTACATCCAGAACGCGCCGAACGCCGGGACGCAGACGCTGCCAGTGCCGCTGAAGTCGGCGGGCGCTCCGCTCGACGTCGCCGCGGTCAGCGGCCTCGACTTCTTGCCGCAGGTCACGGCGCCCGGCAGCAACGCGCCCGCGACCGGCAAGGCGTACGCCGCGCTGCAGACCGGCGGCACGACCAACCTCGCGACGATCGACGTGGCCAGCGGCGAGGTCGCCACGATCGGCAAGATCGGCGACGGGAGCGCCGTCCGCGGGCTGGCGGTCCAGGCGGAGGATGTGGCCGGCGGTATCCCGGTCGTCGCCTACGCACCGCCGGGGATCGCGCGGTTCAACAGCGCATCGCCGTCCACGGTGACGACGCAGGGGCTTGCAGCTGTTGGCGCAGGGGAGACGCTCGTGGCGATCGCGCGGCGACCGCAGACCGGCCAGTTCTTCGGGCTGGGGGTCGATCCAGCGGCGAACGACGCGACGCTCTACATCGTGGACCCCCAGGTCGGCAGCGTCACGGCGGTCGGGTCAGGCGGGTCGGTGTCGTTCACGACCGATGGCACGACTCCCGTCGACCTGCCTGACCCGGCCGTCACGTCCTACGGCATGGACTTCAACCCCACGGTCGACCGGATCCGCGTGGTTACGACGACCGGGCTGAACTTCCGCCTGAACCCGAACACCGGCGGGCCGGTCGACGGCAACAACGGCGGCATCAACGTCACGGGTACCAACCCCGACGGCGCGGTGAACGGCCTTCCTGGCGGGTCGTTCGGACTCAGCGCGGCGGCCTACACGAACTCGTTCGGCCAGCCGCTGACGGGCGGCGTGACCACGCAGTACACCCTCGACCCGAACAGCAACGCGCTGTTCATCCAGAACCCGCCGAACGCCGGCACGCAGACGACTCAGAAGCCGATCACGCTCGGCGGCTCCCCGCTGGACTTCGGAGGCCGCAGCGGCTTCGACATCGCTTCGGACGTCGCCATCACGTCGAGCGGCGCCGCCGCTACGGGCAAGGCGTTCGCCGGGTTCACGATCGGCGGGATCACCGGCCTGTACTCCGTCGACCTCGCGACCGGCGCAGCCACGAACGCAGGCACCATCGGCACGGGCACGCTGGCGGTGCACTCGCTCTCGATCGGTGAGCCGACGCCGGTCCCCGCTCCGCCCGTCGTCCAGCCGACGACGCCCGAGCCGACGACGCCGCAGCCGACCACGCCGCAGCCGACGACTCCGCTCCCTGACCCGGCCCCGTCACTGACCGGGTTGTCGGTCTCTCCGAAGTCGTTCCGCACGGGCAAGCGGCCCAAGGGCGCCTCGAAGAAGGTCAAGACCGGCACGACGATCTCGCTGACGCTCTCGGAGGCCGCGACCGTCACGTTCACCGCCGAGCGCAAGAGCTCGGGCCGCACCCAGGGCGGCGTCTGCAAGAAGCCCTCGAAGAAGAACCGCAAGGGCAAGAAGTGCACGCGCTACACGCTCTCGGGCACGTTCACCGCGACCGGCGTCGCGGGCAAGAACGCGATCGCCTTCAGCGGCAAGATCGGCAAGAAGACCCTGCCGAAGGCGAGCTACCGGCTGAAGGCCGTCGCGGCCGACGCGGCCAAGCAGAGCTCAGCCACGTCGGAGACGACGTTCGCGATCGTCCGCTGACGCTTAGGTCAGCGACGCGCAGATGATCAGCGCGACCGCGATCTGAACCGCGGCAGACACGGCAGTAGCGGGGTGGTACGTCTCATCGGTGACGTGCTGCCCCAGCTTGCCGGGCGTGATCACGTCGAGCACGAGGAAGCCGACGGCCTGCGCGAGCACGGCGACGACGCCGAAGATGGCGACCTCGTCGAGCCCGTCCCAGCCCTCGCCGGTGAAGAAGATCGCGAACCAGAGCACG
Organism: Actinomycetes bacterium; assembly: GCA_023404805.1. GTDB lineage: Bacteria > Actinomycetota > Thermoleophilia > Solirubrobacterales > Solirubrobacteraceae > JAGIBJ01. The sequence continues at coordinate 6,879 of JAEYAL010000199.1, forward strand.
AGGCCGAGGGAGCCCAGCGTCGCGGCGGTGATGACCGCGGCGTTCTTGTTGCGGTTCATCACGAGCTCGCCGAGCTTGCCGGGCGTCAGCAGGTCGAGGACGAAGAAGCCCAGGACGAGGATCACCAGGCCGACGCCGGTGTAGGCCAGCATCTGGCCGACGAGCTCAAGGGTGGACGTGTCGGACATGGGTGGGTCTCCTTGGGGAGTTGCCGGGTGGACGAGCGGGCGGGACGCCTGCTCAGCCCTCGATGATGTGAGGGACGAAACGGGACTGGTTGTTGGTGATGTAGCCGGTGGACTCGCGGATGCCGAGCCCCTGGGGTTCCATGTCGACGGTCCACACGCCCAGCACGGGGCGGCTTCCGCCGTAGTTGCCCAGGTCGACGTACTCCTGGATGACGTAGCCCTCGGAGCCGTACTGCTCGTCGGGCCCCGTCTCGGCGACCTCACCGTCGATCACGACGGTGGTGTTCGCGCCTTCGCGGGCGAAGATCGGTTTGGTCACGTAGGACGAGAGGTCCTTGGGCTCCTCGCCGGCGAACCACGCCGGGAGGAGGTTGGGGTGGCCGGGGTTCAGCTCCCAGAGGATGGGGAGGATGCCCTTGTTGGCCCAGAGCAGCTTCCAGATCGGCTCGATCCACTGCGTCATGCCGGGGCCCACGCCCATCCGCTCGATGGCTGGCGCCGCGAACTCCTGCTCGAGCATCCACTCCCAGGGGTAGAGCTTGAACGCCGTCTTGACCGGGTTGCCTTCGTGGTCGACGAAGCCGCCGTCCGGCAGCAGCCCGAGCTCCTCGATCGGGAGCAGCGTCGTCTTGAGCCCCGCCTCCCGCGCCGTGTGGAGCAGGTAGGCGGTCGTCATGAAATCCTCGCCGGAGCGTTCCGCGTGCGAGTGCATGAAGTGCGCCTCGCCGTCGGGGATCCGCAGGCCCTCGCGCAGCTCGGTCCACCGCTCGATGAGCGCTTCGTGGACGCGGTTCCACTGGTCGGCTTCGTCGCCGAACACCTCGCGCATCCAGTGCCACTGCACCGCCGTCTCGACCAGGCAGGTCGGGGTGTCGGCGTTGTACTCCAGCAGTTTGAGATCGCCGGTGGCGTACGCGAAGTCGAAGCGGCCGTAGAGCATCGGCGGCTCGGCTTCCCACGTCTCGCGGATCCGGGCAGCCGCGAACTCGGGGATGCCCATCTTCGCGAACAGGTTGTGCTCGATCACATGGTCGCCGGCCTCGACGAGGAGCTGCATCAGCTCGCGGGCGACCCGCTCCATCTCGAGGACCTCCTCGAGCCGGAGGACGTAGTGGTTCTCCTCATCCCAGTACGAGATCGACTCGCCGCTGGGGAGATCGGTCCGCCAGTAGACGAGGCCTTGGGACTCGATCGTCTTCTGCCAGTCCGGCCGGGCGGTACTGGGGCGGCGCTGCATCAGCTGCCGCCGGAGCTCCCGCCACCGCTCTTGTGCGCGACCGCGACGCCGATGCCAGCCGCCGTGGCGGCACCGAAGCCGCCGCGCTTGGCGAGCGCTGCCTTGTTGTTGGACGCGATCTTCTGGGACGCCTTCTTGATCTTGGAGCCCTTGACGATCTTGCTGGCCTGGCTCGCCGCGATGAACGACCAGAAGTACGTGCCGTCGTTGAAGTCGTCGTTGCAGTAGCTGTTGTCGACGACCGTGTCGGCCCCATCGACGCAGTACGCGACCTCGTCCTCGCCGCCGCAGCCCGCCAGGAACGCGAGTGACATCACGGGGATCGCGCCGAGCGCGATCGTCTTGCTGCTCCTCTGAGCCATGCGGCGGTCTCCTGGGTTCTGTTCGGGCGGGTTTGGGCGGATGCGCACGGGCGGCCGAGGCCGGAACGCCAGCGCGCAGCGGCATGCTACCCCGTCGCGGGGGCGTGGGAAACGGCCGTGGCCGAGTTCACCGTTGGCACGGCACCGCTCGGCTACCGTGTGCGCCGATGACCCGCTCTGCCCGTTTTCTCCGCCCACGCCGCGCAGGCGCTCCCATCGCCGGCGTCTTGGGGCTCGCGGCGTCCGCCGCCGTGGCTGCTCCGGCCTCGGCCGCGACGCTGACGGTGCAGACCGGCTGCGCGGTGCAGTCGGCGTCGCGGATCGAGTTCAGCATCGGCGGTTTCACGCCTGACGGCATCGTCAACCTCTACGACAACACCGACTTCCTCGACGTCGTCACGGTCGGCGCGGGCGGCGACTTCACCGGCGGGTTCCAAGGCCGCCACAGCGTCACGGGCCGCGAGACCCGCACGCTGACGGCGACCGACGCGGCTGGCAACACCGCCAGCGGCACCTACCAGTTCACCGACCTGGCCTTCGTGCAGGCGCCGGCGGTCGCGGCGAAGCCGACCTCCAAGGTCACGTACGCGTTCGACGGGTTCCTGGGCGGCGGCACGCTCTACGCGCACTACACGTTCTCCAAGACCCAGACCAAGAAGATCCCGGCCAAGACGGTCGCCCTCGGCACGCTCCAGGGCCCGTGCGGCGGGCTCGTCACCAAGAAGGTGACGGTGCTTCCGATCAAGAAGCCGAAGGTCGGCACCTACGAGATCCAGTTCGACACCAGCCCGACCTACAAGCGCCAGCAGGGCGTGTACCTGGAGTCGTACATCTACGTCCCGAAGACGAAGAAAAAGAAGAAGTAGCCGCGCGGGCGGGGCGGGGCCGGGCGGCGCCGCGGCACGCCCCCGCGCGATACTCCGCGGCGTATGCCGATCGAGTCCACGTTCCCCCAAGTCGCCCTCGTGATCCTGGACGGGTGGGGGCTCGCTCCCGACGGTCCCGGCAACGCCGTCAGCCTGGCGAACACGCCGGTGATGGACCGCCTGTGGGCGTCGGGCCCGCGGACCACGCTGACGGCGAGCGGCCCGGCCGTCGGGCTGCCCGAAGGCCAGATGGGCAACAGCGAGGTCGGCCACCTCAACCTCGGCGCTGGCGCGGTCATCAAGCAGGACCTCACCCGCATCGACGAGGCCGTCTCGTCGGGCGCGCTGGCGCAGAACCCGGTCCTGCGCGCCGCCTTTGAAGGCGCTCCGCGCGTGCACCTCGTCGGCCTGGTCTCCGACGGCGGCGTGCACTCCGGCTGGGACCACCTCAAGGCTCTGATCGGCCTCGGTGCTGAACTCGGCGTCGACGATGTCGTCCTGCACGCGTTCACCGACGGCCGCGACACCTCGCCCTCGGGCGGGCGCCAGTACCTCGCCGAGGTGCAGTCCTGGTGCGACGCCTCCGGCAGCGCGCGCATCGGCACGGTGATCGGCCGCTACTTCGGCATGGACCGCGACCAGCGCTGGGAGCGCACGCAGCAGGCCTACGACCTGATCGTGCACGGCATCGCCGCCCACCACGAGCCGACGGCCGCCGACGCGATCCACGCGGCCTACGCGCGCGGCGAGACCGACGAGTTCGTCACCGCCACGACGATCGGCGAGGAAGCCACGATCCGCCCCGGCGACTCGGTGATCGGCTTCAACTTCCGCCCGGACCGCGTCCGCCAGATCAGCCGCGCGCTCGCCGACCCGGACTTCGCCGAGATCGACCGCCGCGGCGCGCCGCCGATCGACCGCTACGTCACGCTCACCGAGTACGACGAGACTTACCCGTACCCGATCGCCTTCCCGCCGGCCCGCCCCGAGGTGACGCTGCCGAAGGTGATCGCCGAGCACGGCGGCGGCCAGCTGCACGTGGCCGAGACGGAGAAGTACCCGCATGTGACGTACTTCTTCGCCGGCGGCGAGGAACGCCCCGAGCCGGGCGAGCAGCGCGAGGTCGTCCCGAGCCCGCGCGACGTGCCGACGTACGACCTCAAACCCGAGATGAGCGCGCGCGGCGTGGCGCAGGCGTTCATCGACGGCTGGAAGAAGGACAACCCCGTCTTCGGCGTCATCAACTTCGCCAACGCCGACATGGTCGGCCACACCGGCTCGATCCCGGCAGCGACGACCGCCGTCGAGTTCGTCGACGCCCGCCTGGGCGAGATCATCGAGACGGTGGCGGCCTCAGGCGGCGCGGTCATCGTGACGGCCGACCACGGCAACGCCGACGAGATGCTCGAAGACGACGGCTCGCCCGACACCGCGCACTCGCTCAACCCGGTGCCGGTGGTGTTCGTCGGCGACGGCATCACCGCCGCTGGCGAGCCGGAGACGGTCGCCCTCACCGGCCCGAACGGCCTGTCCGGCGCCGTGGAGACTACGGGCCGGACCGGCATTCTGGCCGACGTCGCTCCGACGGTGCTCGCCCTGCTGGGCTACACGCAGCCGCCGGAGATGACGGGGACCTCGCTCGTCTAGGCGCCGAGCTTCGCGGCGACGGTCGCCAGGCGCGCGCCTTGCGCCTTGGCGGCCGCGATCGTCGCCTCGTCGAGCGGGCCGGTCAGCGCGCTGACGCCGTACGGGGTGCCCGTGCCGCTGGCGGCTTCGCTCGTGTAGCCGAGGGGCACGATGATCGAACCCCAGTGGTAGAAGGTGTTGCCGATGGCGATGGCCGTCGACTCGTGGCCGCCGTGCGTCGTCGACGCCGAGGTGAAGGCCGTCGCGGCCTTGCTGGCGAGCGCGCCCTGCGCCCAGAGCGGGCCGGTCTGGTCGAGGAACTGCTTGAGCTGGGCGGTCGGCAGGCCGAAGCGCGTCGGCGAGCCGATCGCGATGCCGTCGGCCCAGACGAGGTCGTCGTTGGTCGCCTCCGGCACGGTCGGGTGGACCTCCTCGACGTGCTTCTGCCAACCCTCGTTCGAGGCGATCGCCTCAGCCGGGGCAAGCTCCTTGACGCGGCGCAGGCGGACTTCAGCGCCTTCCGCCTCAGCGCCTGCGGCGATCTGCTGCGCGAGCTCGTGGACGGTGCCGGTGGCGCTGTAGTAGATGACGGCGATCTTGGTCATGGCGTCTCTCGGTCGGAGGGAAAACGGTCTGGCTTCGGACTACTCGGATGGCTCCGCAGTCGCGCCCGTGGCAGCGGTCGCGGCTGGTCTCCGGCGGGAGGCGAGCGGTTGACACTGCAACGACCGGCAGCATAGCCGGACCGCGGTCCGTTTAGCCTGCGGACGTGCCAGGGTTGGCCCGGTTGGGGCCAGTGGTGCTCGCGCCCGCGACGCACCGAAATACCGCGCGTCTCTGATTCCGGGCACGAATGACCGGTCGGAGTTTCCGGTTCGCCGTATGCGAACTTCTTGCCCATCGTGCGCAGATGCGGTTGAATGCCGCCGTGCCCCGTTGGGTGAAGGTGGTTGCCTTCGCCGCGGATCCTCCTATAGTTGATTGCGGATGCAACGATTTGGCCTTGATCACGGATGGCTTGCCGGTGGGTTCGCACCCGCGCCGCTTGTCTCCGCTCCGACCGGGACCGGCCCTGTGCCGGCCGATCCTGCTGCCGTGATCGCCCCGCCGGAGCGCGTCGCCGACGGCGCCGACGATCAGCTCACCGCCGACGAGTACAACGCCTGGCGCGGGTTCCTCCGCTCGCACCAGGCGCTCTGCCGCGTCCTCGATGAGGAGCTGCAGCGCGAGACCGGCGTGCCGTTCGTGCACTACGACGTGCTCGTCCAGCTCTCCAACGCCGGCGGCCGCCTGCGCATGCGCGACCTCGCTGGGCGCCTGCTCGTGAGCCGCAGCGGCGCCACGCGACTGATCGACCGCATGGAGCGCGACGGGCACGTGATCCGCGAGCGCTGCTCGCAGGACGGGCGCGGCCAGTACGCCGTGCTCACCAGCGAAGGCCTCAAAGTGCTCGAGCGCTCCCGCCCGACGCACCTGCGTGGCGTCCGCCACCGTTTCCTCGCCCAGGTCGACGACGACCAGCTCCTCGCGATCGGCGCCGCGTTCACGCGCGTCCTGCGTGAGCTGGAGCGCGAGACCGGCGAGTCGCTGCTCTAAGGGCCGGCCGCGAGCCGCCGCTCCCTGGACTGCCGTCGATCTCGGCTGTCAGTCGCCCGCGACCGACGGAAGTCCGGGGCCCGCTCCGAATCCATAAGGTCTCCGGGGATGCTGCGCCCGCAACCTTGTTTTGAGATCACCGCCCGCGATCCCGAGACGCGTGGCCGCGCAGGGGTGCTGACGACCGCGCATGGCACGGTGCGCACGCCGGCGTTCGTGCCGCTGGCGACCAAGGGCACCGTCAAAGCGCTGGAGCCGCGCGACATCCGCGAGCTCGGCTACGACATGGTCCTCGGAAACACCTTCCACCTGATGACCTCGCCGGGCAAACAGCTCGTGAAGGACTTCGGCGGCCTCCACGACTTCATGCGCTGGGACGGGCCGATCATCACCGACTCGGGCGGCTTCCAGGTCTTCTCGATGGGCCACGGGACGATCGCCGACGAGGTCAAGGGGCGGTCGACGAGCGCCGACCGCGACGGCAAGACGCTCGGCATCACCGAGAAGGGCGCGAGCTTCCGCTCCTACCTCGACGGCTCCAAGCAGTTCCTCTCGCCCGAAGAGTCGATGGACATCCAGGCGCACCTGCACAGCGACATCGCGCTCGTGTTCGACGAGTGCACGCCGTTCCACGTCACCAAGAACTACACCGACAAGTCGACCCAGCGCTCGCACCGCTGGCTTGAGCGCTGCTTGGACTGGCATGCCGAGCACGGCCCGGAGGACCAGCTCGTCTACGGCATCGTGCAGGGCGGGGTCTACGAGGATCTGCGCACCGACTCGGCGCGGGTGATCGCCGAAAGCCGCTGCGACGGCATCGCGATCGGCGGGTCGCTGGGCGAGAACAAGCCGCAGATGTACCAGGTCGTCGAATGGGCGACGGGCGTGCTGCCGGAGGACCGCCCCCGGCACCTGCTGGGCATCGGCGACGTCGACGACCTGCTGCGCGGGGTGGAGCTCGGCATCGACACCTTCGACTGCGCGATGCCGACGCGTCTGGCCCGCCACGGCGTGGCGATGGTGCCGGAGCCCAAGAAGCGCTGGCGGGTCGACCTCACCGGGTCGCCGTTCCGCGGCGACACAGGCCCCGTGATGGAGGGCTGCCCGTGCCCGCTGTGCCGCGAGGGCTTCTCGCGCGGCTACCTCGCCTATCTGCACCGCACGAAGGAGCAGACCGGACCGCGCCTGCTGACGCTGCACAACCTCGCGTACACCGCTCGGCTCATGGCCGATCTGCGGCTGGCGCTGGCCGACGGCGACCTGACGCAGCGCATCGCCGACCTGCGCGCTGGCGACACGCCGCGCGTGTTCACAGCGCCCGATGGCAGCATCTACCCCGGCGCCCCGCCGCAGGGCGCCGCAGTCGCCGCCGTGTAGCGCGCATTCCGGCCCTCCGGCTGGCGGCGTAGGGTGGCGGGACCGATGGCCGCCGACGACAAGCCGACCGAGGACGCCCGCCCGCGCGCCGACGCGCGCCGCAACCGCGACAAGATCCTCGACGCCGCGGCCGTCACGCTGGGGCGCAACGCCGACGCGTCGCTCGCCGATATCGCCGATGCCGCGGGCCTCTCACGCGCGACGGCCTACCGCCACTTCGCCGACATCGAAGCGATCCGCGCCGCGCTGCTGGAGGAAGCCGGGCAAGTCGGCCGGCTCTTTCTGCGCGACCATCTCGTGCCGCTCCTCGAAGACAACGACCAAGGCATCACCGTCGACGACCTGTTCGAGATTCTGCGCGCCGCGCTGCCGCTGCGCCACCGCTGGACGGAAGCGATCTCGGATGAACCGGTGCCCGACGAGGGGCTGGTGAAGATGTTCGCGCCGATGAGCCGGGCGCTGCTGCGCCGCGGGCAGCTCAAGGGCGAGTTCCGGGCCGACCTTGACCCCGACGTGACGAGCGAGGCGATCATCGCGCTGTCGCTCTACGCGGTGCGGCGCGTGCACGCCGACGGCATCGACATCGACCGGGCGATGGACATCGTGCGGCCGTACCTCGACGGCCTGCGCGCGTCGAGCGCGCCGCGCAAGCGAACCGCGGAGTAGGCGTCGCGCACAGCGGGGTGACCTGTCCCAATCACCCCGCTGCGTGTGCGACGCCAAACGTCCGGTGTCCCTCCAGACGAGTGGCTCACGGCCCGGCGTGCCCTGCGGCTCGCCTGGGAAGGGCCGTGACCCGCAGGGAATCAGGCTGAGGCGGGGTGTGCAAGCTCGCGTGACGCTTGTCAAACGCCCGTGCTTTCTGTGGTACCCGCTGGTACGCGCGCGTCCGCCCATAGCTGCGGGCCTTCTTGCTGGCGGCGATGAACGGCTCTTCAATATGTCCTCGTGGCGGGGCACCGTTCGCCAGGTAGGGGAGATCTGCGACGGACGTCTGACCTGTCCCACGTGCGCGGTCTCCGGCTGCGGGGCCGCTTCCGGCGGGTTCCTCCCGTCGTGCCTGGCGATTTCGGTGCAGCGAGCACCGTTCGGGGCGGACTGCGCGCCCTCGGCCGAGCTGGGCATCGCTGTCCGGTCGTGCTTCATTTGGGTGGAGCACGTGATGTCTGTCACGCATCGCGACCGTGCAGCGCCGTGTCACCCGGCGCCGTCGGCCGGTCCCCCTCAGAAAGCCACCCGAGTCCATGTCCGATCCCCAGATCACGCGCCGCACCCTCCTGGTGGGCGCGGCGGCCACCGGCGTCGCGGCGGCGCTGCCTCGCACCGCGTCCGCGGCGCGGCAGGTGCCGACGCGGGAGCTGAGGCGCCCGGTCGTGGTGCTCGGCTCCGGCTTCGGCGGTTCCGTCACGGCGCTGCGGCTCGCGCAGGCCGGGGTGGACGTGACGATGATCGAGCGCGGCCGCCGCTGGCCGGTCGGGCAGAAGGGCACGTTCCCCGGCATCGGGACGATGGACTACCGCGCGATCTGGCTCGGGTCGACGTCGTCGATCCTGCCGGGCATGAGGCCCATCTCGGACCGCCGCAAGTACACCGGCCTGGTCGAAGCGATCCAGGGGCGCGGCGTCGTCGTGGCCTGCGGCGCGGCGGTCGGCGGCGGGTCGCTGCCGTACCACGGCATGTCGGTCCAGCCGCGCGGCGACCTCTTCGAGCGCGTCATGCCCGGGGCGCTCGACTACGAGGAGTTCGACGCCAAGTGGTATCCGAAGGCCGCGTCGATGCTGAAGATCGGCGCGATGCCCCAGGACGTGCTCGACTCCGACCAGTACAGCGCGAGCCGGACCTGGCAGCAGTTCGTCGCCAAGGCGGGGCTGCCGCCGGCGAGGCCGCTGCCGATGACCGTCGACTGGGACGTGGTCCGCCGCGAGATCCGGGGCGAGCTGCGCCCGTACTTCTCCAACGGCGACGTGCTCTTCGGCGCGAACGGCCCCGGCAAACACTCGCTCGACACGAACTACATCCCGGCCGCGGAAGCGACCGGCAAAGTGGAGCTGCTGCCGCTCCACCACGTGCAGGACATCACCCGCGACCGCCGCGGCCGGTGGGTGCTCGCCATCAACCGGATCAACCACAACGGCGCGGTCCTGGAGCGGATCACGCTGACGGCCGACGCGCTCTTCCTCGGGGCAGGGTCGCCGAACACGACCAAGCTGCTCGTGAACGCCGGCGGCCGCGGCACGATCACCGGCCTCCCCGACCAGACCGGCCAGTTCTGGGGCACCAACGGCGACCTCATCGTCGGCCAGGTGCTGCCGAAGCCGATGGGCGGGCTCGGCGGGCCCGCGAGCGTCGCCAGCTGCGACTGGGACGACCCCGCTGGCCCGGTGACGGTGCTGTTCGCGCCCGTGCCGCTGACGCGGGGCAAGACGAACCCGTACATGCAGACCGTGGCGATGTACATCCCCGACAAGCTCGGCAAGTGGGTCTACGACGGCCGCAAGAACGACGCGGTCGTCGAGCTGCCGGGCGCGCTGCGCACGCCGGCCGCCGCGCACGCCCACCGCAAGCTCGACGCGGTGGCCCGCGCTGCTGGGTCGGTCGGCACGATCGACCTGACGGCGGGCTTGCCGAACACCTTCCACGCGCTGGGCGGAGCCGCGATCGGCAAGGTCTGCGACGACTACGGCCGCGTCCTCGGCCAGAAAGGCCTCTACGTCACCGACGGCGCTCTGATCCCAGGCTCGACCGCGTGCGCGAACCCGTCGCTGACGATCGCGGCGCTCGCCGAGCGCAACGTCCAGACGGTGATCCGCCAGGATCTCGGGACGGCGTTCTGATGCCCCGCCACCTGTCCGGTCCGCGCATCCGCCGCGGCGCAGCGCGCGCCGGCCGCCCGCGCCCCACTCAAACCGAAGTCGTCCCCAAAAGCGGTGCGACGCTTGTTACCGTTCGGCACAGTCTGCTGGCCAAGGAAGTCCCCATGCTGAGTCCCACGGCATCCATGCGGCGAACCGCCGCCGCCCTCACCCTCGCCGCGAGCTGCGGCGCGCTCGCTCCGGCGGCCGAGGCGGCGCCGCCTCGGCCCAAGAACGACCCGTTCTACCACTACTCCGGCGAGACGCCGCTCGAGCAGGTCGCTCCTGGCACCGTCCTCAAGACGCGCGCCAAGCCGCTCCACATCATCGGCATCCCCACGCCGATCCGCATGGTGCAGCTGCTCTACCGCTCGACGGGGCAGGTCGGCCAGCCGACCGTCAATGTCACGTCGGTCCTGCAGCCGCCGGTCAAGCTCAAGACCCCGCGCGTGCTCTCGTACCAGTCCGCGTACGACTCGCTCAGCCCCGACGACCAGCCGTCCTACGCGCTGGCGGGCGGCAACACGTTCGGCGGGATCATCAACCACGGCGAGACGCTGCTGACGTCGCAGTGGCTGCTCGCGGGGTACCACGTCGCCGTTCCCGACACCGAAGGGCAGCAGGCCAACTTCGCGGCGGGCCCGGAGTACGGCCTCAACACGCTCGACGGCCTCCGCGCCGCGCTCGCGTCGCCTGCGGTCGGGCTCAAGGCCACGTCGAAGGCGGGCCTGATCGGCTACTCGGGCGGCGCGATCGCCACCGAGTGGGCGGCTGAGCTCGCGCCGACGTACGCGCCCGACATCGACGACAACCTCGTCGGTGCGGCGATGGGCGGCGTGCTCGTGAGCCCGGGCCACAACCTGCACTACATCGAGGGCAGCAAGACCTGGGCCGGCGTCGCGCCGATGGCGATCATCGGCGCCGCCCGCGCCTACGGCGTCGACATCACGCCGTACCTCAGCGCCTACGGCCTGAAGATCTACAACAAGATGAAGAAGGCTTCGATCAGCGAAGTCCTCGGCGCGTACCCAGGCCTGCGCTGGAAGCAGCTCGCCAAGCCCGAGTACCCGACCGCCGAGAGCATCAAGATCTACGTCGACCTCGTCAACCAGCTGATCATGGGCACGGGCGGCACGCCGACCACGCCGCTGTTCATCGGGCAAGGCGCCAAGGGCGAGCTCGAGGGCACGCCTGGCGACAAGCCTGGCATCGGCAAGGGCGACGGCGTGATGATCGCCGGCGACGTGCGCTCGCTGGCCCGCCAGTACTGCGACGCGGGGACCAAGGTCGAGTACCGCGAGTACGCATCGCGGAGCCACGTGAGCACGCTGCCGGCCTGGCTGCCGTCGGCCAACGGCTGGCTTCGCCAGCGCTTTGCCGGAGCGCCGGCGCCGCAGAACTGCGCGACGATCGCACCGGGCAACCCGCTCGACCCGATCGAGTACAGCGGCAGCGACGCCGCCGAATCGCGCTAAGCCTCCCGCTGCAGGGCGGTCGCTGGCAGCGGCCGCCCGCCTTTGCGGCGCGCCTGGCCGTCCGGCCAGGGCCGGCCGGGTACTACGCGTCGGCCGGTCTGCCCAAATCGGGGCTCGGGGACTCTGGAAGTGCGTCCAATGTTCCGATCCAAGGGGCGACCCTCCGGCCATCGATGACTGACGCTTTCCCCCGAGCCGACCGCAGCCCCCTCGGCACCGCCGAGCAGGCCGAACGCGACCTGCACGCGCAGGTCGCGCTGCTGGAGACCGCCTTCGAGCATGCGCTGGTCGGCAACGTCATCACCCGGATCGAGGGGCCGGGCCGCAGCAGCGTCGTGAAGTGCAACCCCGCGTTCGCGCGGATGGTCGGTGCGACGATCGAGGACGTCATCGACCGCGTCGGGCCGTCGCTGATCTACCCCGAGGACGCCGACAAACACCGCGAGCTGGTCACGACGGCCGACGCGCTCGGCTCGGCCACGGGCGAGATCCGCCTGCAGCACCGCGCCGGACATGGCATCTGGGCCGAGGTCGCCATCTCGTGCGTGTGCACCGGCTCTGGCGACCTGCTGCGCGTGGTCCAGGCCGTCGACATCACTGCCCGTAAAGAGGCCGAGGAGCACCTGCGCTACCTCGCCGAGCACGACGCGCTGACGGGCGTCCGCGGGCGCCGCTCCCTCGAGCAGGAGCTCGTCCGCGCAGCCAGCCGCGTCCGCGACGGCGAGCGGGCGGCGCTGCTGCTGATCGACTTGAACGGCTTCAAGTCGGTCAACGACTCGCTGGGGCACTCCGAAGGCGACAACATCCTGGTGCGGGTGGCGGCCGCGCTGCGGCACACGGTGCGGCCGCAAGATACGGTCGCCCGGCTCGGCGGTGACGAGTTCGCGGTCCTGCTGCCGGACACCGGGATCGAGGGCGCTGAGCGCGTCGCGACCAAGCTCGCCGCCGCGATCGCGCGCCACGGCACGACGACCAGCGAGGGCCGGACGGCGTCGGTGACCGGCGCGATCGGGATCGCCGTGCTCAGCCCCGAGTCGCCGATCGGGCCGGAGGAGGCGCTCCGCCTCGCCGACGCCGATATGTACCGCGCCAAGGCCGCGTGCCTGGTCGCGGCGCCGAGCTGAGCCCGGCGCCGCGGCGTGGTTGGGTCGCAGCGGTGAGCTGCTCGCCGGCGGTCAGGCGGGGGTTTCGCTCTTCGCGTCGGACGGGTCGTTGACGGCCTGGGCCATGCGGTCGCCGCGCTCGACCATCTTGCGCGTGTTCTTGTCGCGGGCGATCGCGAGCTCGATCAGCGGCATCAGCCCGCGGATCGCGAACTGGAAGCGCACCCAGCGCGGAGCGAAGATCAGCTGGCGGCGCTTCTCGATGCCTTCCATCGTGATCTCGACGGCGTCCTCGACGGTCATGCGCTTCTTGAAGAACTCGGGCACGCCCTGGAGGCCGCCGCCCGCTTCGCTGTCGACGGTGTCGCGGACGAGCTTCGTGTCGACCCACGAGTAGTAGACCGTGCCGACGCGCGTGCCGGTGGGGTAGAGCTCCATCCGCAGCGCGCGCGACATGTTGTCGACGCCAGCCTTGGCCGCCGTGTACGGGACCATTCCGGGGAGCGGCGAGATCGCCGACTGCGACGCGACGTTGAGGATGTAGCCCTGGCGCTTGACGACGTGCGGGACGGCGGCGCGGACGGTGTTCCAGACGCCGGTCAGGTTGACGGCGATGGTGCGGTCCCAGTCGCTGTCGCGCAGGCCCCGCAGCGTGCCGACGGGCGAGACGCCCGCGTTGGCGACGACCACGTCGATGCCGCCGAAGTGCTCGGCCGCCTCGTCGACGGCCGTGGTGAGGCCCTCGCGGTCGGTCACATCGGCGAACAGCGCGAGGCCGCCGAGCTCCTCGGCCAGCGCGTCGAGCAGCTCCCGCTCAAGGCCGACGAGCGCCACTTTGGCACCGCGCGCCGCCGAAGCCCGGGCGATCTGCGCGCCGATGCCGCGCGCAGCGCCGGTCACCAGAACGACGCGTCCATCAAGGTCATAGCGCTCAGCCATTACGCCACTGTAACTTACGCGCGAGCGATTTGGTACCCCGATGTACCGCCACGGCGGCACACGTACGGGTCGGATTCCCCGGCACCTAGCCGGGTAATCCGACCCGTACGGCGCGCGGACCGCGTCAGGTCGTGAGCGCGTGGACGCCGCGCAGCGCCGGCAGCACCTCGCCGCCATACAGCGCGATGGTCCCTGCCGGGTCGGCTTGGCCGATGAGCTGCAGCGTGATCACGTCGGCGCCGATGGCCTCGATCTCGCGGATCCGCTGCACATGCTCTTCGGGGTCCTCGCTCACGATGAAGCCCTGCCGCGCGAAGTCCTCGTCGCTGAGCTGCGCGTCGGCGCGGCGCTGCATCTCGTCCTGGCTCGAGATGTCGTCGGTGTAGAGCTCAGGCAGCTGCGTCGGCTTCCAGCGCCGCGCGCCCTCGATGACCGCCTCGCGATCGGCAGCCCACGCCATCCCGGTCTGCAGGATCACGCGCCCGGGCTCGCGGCCGAACTCCGCGCACGCGTCGCGGTAGGCGCTGATCACCTCGGGCGCCGACTCCGGATCGCCGAGCGTCCAGAGGCCGTCGCCGTACTGGCCGGCGATCCGCGCGGCCTTGGGGCCGAACGCCGACACGATCAGCTTCGGCCGCCCGCGGATGGTCCAGAGCTTGGCGTCCTTCAGGCGGAACCAATCGGTCTCCACGGTGACCGTCTCGCCGCGCCACAGCCGCGTGATCGCGTCGAGGCCAGCGGCGAACCGCGCGTGCTGCTCGTCGACCGACGGCCAGTCGAGGCCGAGCGGCGATTCGTTGACGGACTCGCCGGAGCCGACGCCGAGCGTGACGCGGCCGGGGTAGAGGGCTTCCAGCGACATGAACGCCTGGGCGATCACCGCCGGGTGGTAGTGGTGCACGACGGGCGTCACGCCGGTCGCCAGCGGTTTCTTGGTCACCTGGCCGATCGCGCCGAGCGTGACCCAGGCCTGCGACGCCTCGCCGTCCGGGAACCAGGGCGCGAAGTGATCGGACAGGCCGATCCCATCGAAGCCGGCTTCGTCGGCCGCCTTGGCCTGCGCGACCAGCTCCGGGGGAGTGAACTCCTCGGTGGAGCCGGCGAACCAGTACTGCGTCATCCGGGGCCTTTCCATGCCGCTAGGCGTCGTCGACCAGCGACGCTAGGCGAGGCTCGGCGCGCGCTGTGCAGCAGGCGCGGTCAGCGGGCGCGCTGCTTGCGACAAATCGGATGAGCGGGCGCCCTTGCGCCGCCGACCGGCGCGGCGCCGCCCGCTACTGGCCGATGGCGCTCTGGAAGTCCTCGATCTGCGCGGGCAGATTGGCGTTGCTGTCGGACGGGAGCCCAGAGGTGGTCGACAGCTCGTCGCTGAGCCAGAGGCCGAACGCGCCGCCCGCGGCCGCGAACACGGCTCCGACGAGCGCGATCTGCAGGAACCGCGCGCCGGCCGAGCGCTTGGGCCGCGCCACCGCGGCAGCCGCCGGG
>JAEYAL010000254.1 GCA_023404805.1 Actinomycetes bacterium
GGTCGGCGCCGCAGCGGGCGTGGTCGCCGCAGCTTCGGGCGCGGTCTGGTGTCCGGGCGCGGTCGGCGTCGCGGGCGTGGTCGGGGCGTCGGCCATCCACCACAGGGTACGGGAGCGCCGCAACGGCAGGGGCGCTCGCTCACGCCAGCGACCCAGTTCGGTCTCAGCGCCGAAAAACGCCCGTCAGACCAAACTCGACGCCGGCGCCAGCCACCCAGTTCGGCCTCAGCGCCGAAAAACGCCCGTCAGACCAAACTCGACGCCTGGCGCGCGCTGTGGGCGTTCGGATCAAGGGGGGCGAATTTTGGTCGCTCAAACCCTCTTATAGGTATGGAGTGGTTTTCGCCTGACACGTTTTTCACCGCCGCCGACCGGACGCCGACTGGGCGTCTCTCCAAGGCAGCGCTGAACCGAGCGACCGACACGCTGATGCGTCGACAGTCTGGATTGGTCGGCTACGACCAGCTACGACAGATCGGCGTGAGCCCTGCCCGGATCGCGAGCCGCGTCAGAGCAGGAGACCTCGTCCTTCGGACGGAACCGCGGCGCCGACCGGATCGCCGGGCAACCGGGGCGCCGGGTTCGAGGTCCACCCGGCGCGGCGGATCTGCGCAGCGACCGTCCTACCTCCCCACGAACGGTGTCTTTGCGCGCGATTCAGGTCCGCTCAACCTCGACGCACGGCGCTGGCGAGCCGTGCTCTCTGGCCCCGCATCGGTACGGCTCGGCGGCGTGAGCAGCTGCGCGTTGCTCGACCTTTGCCGCCCGTCGAGCCAGGTCATGCATGTCATCTATACCGGGAAGACCTGGGATCCGCCGCGGGGCGTCATCGCACACCACACCAAAGACCTGCCCGAGCGCGACTGTCTCGTCGTCCGCGGCTGGCCGTGCACCACCGTCGGCCGCTCGATCTTCGACGCGGCGCACCGCGCAGACGACGAGTTCCTCGACGACCTCCTCGACCGTGCCGTCGAACTGCAGGTCTATGACGAACGCGACCTCAGCCGCCTCACGAAGGAGCTTGGGACCTTCCCGAACGCGGAACGCCTGAGCGCCGCCATCGGCCGCCTCGACGACAAGAGCGGCGAGTTCCGCAGCAAGTTCGAGCGCAAGGCGGCTCGGCTGATCGGCACGTCGAACCTGATCGGGATGCCCGTTGTGAACGTCCTGGTCGATGGCTTTCGGCCGGACATGCTGTTTCCGGGCACACGCGCGATCATCGAGTGCGACGGCCGCGACTACCACCGATCGCTCGCGCAGATCTTGGCTGACGAGCAACGCGAGGAGATCCTCTATCACCGCGGATTCGAGATCCTGCGGATTCGCTGGAAGGACATCCAGTACGAGCGCGAAGCGACGCTGCGCCGGATCGAGCAGTTCGTCCTCGCCAACCTCGCGCCGCCGGTGCCGCGCTGATGGCCACCCACTCCGGTCTCACGCGCGAAAAACGGCCGTCAGACCGAACTCGAGGACTGGCCCGGCCACCCACTTCGGTCTCACACACGAAAACGGCCGTCAGACCGAACTCGGCCGCTGGCCCCGCGCATGTCGCAGCGGCGCCGGTTGCGGTGGCCCTGCGCCGGCGCGGTTCGACGCGCGCCGCCCCAGGGGCGTAGCGTTACCCGGATGTCGGATCCCGTCTTGATGACCGCCGAGGACTACACCGCGCTGACCGCCGAGATCGAGCGGCTCGAGGGCGACGGCCGCCGCGCCATCGCCGAGCGCATCAAGACCGCGCGCGAATGGGGTGACCTCAAGGAGAACTCCGAGTATCACGACGCCAAAAACGACCAGGCGCACCTCGAGACCAAGATCCTGGTCCTGCGCGACAAGCACCGCAACGCCCAGATCGTCGAGGCGCAGGTCGGCGGCGACACCGTCGGCTTCGGGTCCACCGTCGTCGTGACCGACGCGGCCGGCAAGGAGAGCACCTTCACGCTCGTCGCCGCGACCGAGGCGGTCCCCGCCGAAGGCAAGATCTCCTCGAGCAGCCCGGTCGGCCTCGCGCTCGACGGCGGCAAGGTCGGCCAGACCGTCGAGGTGCAGACGCCGCGCGGCGGCCGCCCGCTGACGATCGTCTCGATCAGCTAGACGCGTCGCGGCGGCGCGCCTGCGCGTGTCCCCCGTTTCTGCAGAATTCGTTGCTCTGTCCCACCGCGTCCGGCTGAGCGGCGATAGTCGGCGGACATGCTCCCCCTGCTGACTACCCCCGGTCAGCTCCGCCGGTTCCTGCTCGTTTCGGCGCAGTCCTCGATCGGCACGGCCATGGGCTACGTGGCGCTGCTGCTCATCGCGCACGAGCAGCTCGGCTCGGCGTGGGCCCTCGCCGTGGTGCTCACCGCCACGCTCTTGCCGTCGGCGATCCTGGGCCCGTACTTCGGCAAGCTCGCCGACCGGCGTCCGCGCCGCTCCCTCTGCGTCACCGCCGACGTCCTGTGCGCGATCGCGTTCGCCGGGATCGCGCTGTCGCACAGCTTCGCCGCGACCGCCGCGCTCACGTTCGCCGCCGGGCTCGGCGGAGCCATGTTCCGGCCGGCGAGCCGCGCCGCGATTCCGCACCTTGCGGGTGGCCGTGCCGACGAGGCCGCCGGCGCCGTGGTGACCGTCGGCTCGGCCGGCACGCTGATCGGACCGGCCCTTGGCGCAGCGATCCTGCTGATCGCACCGGTCCAGACGCTGCTGCTGGTCAACGCCCTCACGTTCGCCGTGTCGGCCTACGTCCTGCTCGGCCTGCAGCTCGACGGCCCGAAGCCCGCCGACAAGCCGTGGGTCCCGATGACGCTCGAGGAGGCGCTCGCCGAAGAGCGCTTCCAGCGGCACGCGATCCGCGAAGGGTTCCGAGCCGCGCGGACCGTCCCCCGGCTCGTCCTCGTCAGCGTCGCCTCCGCGTGCGCGACCTACTCGCTCGCCTTCGCCAACGTCGGCGAACCGCTCCTGGCGACCGGCCCGCTCGGCGGCGGCGACGCGGCCTACTCGCTGATCGTCGCGGTGTTCGGCGTCGGCGCCACCGTCGGCGCCTTGCTCGGCCGCGCGAGCGTGCGGCGCCTCGTCGGCTCGATCCTCGCGGGCGCAGCGGTGATGGCCTGCATCGCCGTCGCCCCCACGCTGGCCGTCGCGCTCGTCTGCTTCGCCTTCGGCGGCCTCGTCGACGGCATCTCGATCAGCTGCGACCAGCGGATCAGCACGACGATCACGCCGCCCGAGATCCTCGGCCGCGTCTTCGGACTGAAGGATTCGCTCGACGCCATCGCCTTGCTCGGCGCCTACGTCAGCGGCGCGTTCATCGCCGCGACGTGGGGCCCGCGCTGGGTGTTCGGCGCCAGCGCGATCCTCACGGCGGTCATCGGGCTCGGGGCGCTGGCCGCCGCTGCCCGCAGCCGCGGCCAGACCACGCCGCCTCCGGCCGGACCAGCGCGGCTGCGCCAGCCCGAGCCCGCGCCGACCGTCTGACTGCGCACTCGCAAGGCGGATGGCGCCTGGAGACCCCCTGGCCTTCTACCGTCTGGGGTGATGCTTCGATGAGCGCTGACCGACCGCGCGACCACAGCACCCCGTCCTCCGCCGGCTCCAGGCCGCGCGGCACCGGCCGCACGCCGGGCGACGACCCGTGGGACGACGAGCACCGCCGCGACCCGGACTTCGACCACACGCGCGAATTCGACTTCGGCGAAGGGCCCGGTGCCGCCCGTTCCCGCCCCCGCGACCGTGGGCGCGGCCCCGCCCGGCGCGGCGGATCGGGTGGCGG
>JAEYAL010000057.1 GCA_023404805.1 Actinomycetes bacterium
CGACCGGATCGTGGTCGCCGCGGGCGACGCGCCCCAGACGCTCGACCCGGCGCGGGCCCAGCTGCGCTCCGAGCGCATCATCGCGTCGGCGATCCAGACGCCGCTGCTGACCCACCCGCACCGCACCGGCGACGACGCCGCGGCGCTGGTCCCGGCGCTCGCGCGGTCGCTGCCGCGGCTCACCGCGGACCGCCTGGAGTACCGGTTCGCGCTGCGGCCGGGGCTGGTCTACGCCGACGGGCGGCTCGTGAAGGCGTCTGACGTGGAGCGCGCGATCGCGCATGCATCGAAGGCGGCCGCCGATCAGGAGCTGCGCGACGTGCTGAGCAGCATCGTCGGCGCGCCGAGCACCGATGGCCAGACGCTGCGCGGGGTGCGGTCCGACGATCGCAACGGCGCCGTGGTCGTGCGGCTGCGGGCGCCCGACGGCCGTGTGCCGCTCGCGCTCGCCGACCCGGCGACGGCGCCGCTGCCCGAGCTGCCGCGCGGCAACCCGCGGGCGCTGCCGTCGTCGACGGGGCCGCTGCGCGTCGCGCGCGTGACGAAGGACTCCGTCGAGCTCGTCGCCAACCCGCTGCGGGCGAAGATCGACAGCGTTCCGGCGGCGCGGACCTCGCAGGTGGCCGTTGTCGGCTCGTGGAACTCGCGAGAACTGGCGACCGGGGCGGTCGGCGTCGCACTGACGGCTGAACCCCGTGACTGGGTCATGGCCGGAGCGCCGAGGGCGAAGGTCGTCGCGGCCGCGAGCGGCGCCGTCTGGGCGCTGCTGCTCCCCGCGGGTGGCCCGTTCGCCGAGCGCTCGGTGCGTGAGGCGCTCGCCAAAGCCGTCGACCGCCGCCCGTTCAAAGGCTCGTCGCCCTACCGCGCCGCCTGCGCGCTCTACCCCGCGTGGATCGCCGGCGCGACACCGCAGGACGGTTGCCCGCCGGTGCCGTCGACGTCGAAGGACGCGCCGCTGCTGGGCGTGCGGGTGCGGCTCGCGACCCCGGTCCGGGCGGCCAATCTCGTCGCGTTCGACGAGCCCGGCCGGGACACGCCCGCGTCCACCACGCCAGCCGCTTCGACGGCCGGCAATACGCCGTCCACGACGACGCCTACGACTCCGCCGCTCACCCAGCCCGGCACGCCCGACGCTGCCGCCGTCGACGCGCTCCAAGACCTCGGCGCGGCCGTGACGCTCCGCAGCGGCCGGGGCCGCTCCGCCGAGCAGTGGCTCGCCCAGGGTCTCGCGGACGCCGCGCTCGTGCGGATCCGCCCGTCGCTTCCGCACCCCGCGGGCTACCTCGCGCCCGTCGAGCCGCTCGATGCCCTCATCGACCGCGAAACCGACCGCCTGGTCGCCATGCCGCTCACCGGCGCCGGTGGCGACTGGGCCAAGCTCGAGCGCCGCGCGCTCGCCCGCGCCGTGGCCGTGCCGGTCGCCGCGACCGTCGATTCGGCTGCCGTCGGCTACCTCGTCGAGCCCCGTTCAGTCGTGCTGCACCCCGTCCTCGGCCTCGACCTCGCGGCCCTGCGCCTGCGCTGACGCCTCGCCCCACCCGGGCACGCGGCTACTCTTGGCGCTCTGCCCCGATAGCTCAGATGGATAGAGCGACTCCCTCCTAAGGAGTAGGCCGCTGGTTCGACTCCAGCTCGGGGCGTCGCAAGATGAGAACGCCTGCGCCCTGAAAGATCCCTTTCCCGCGCGGGAGTGACGTTGCCGTGGCGCCCAGCCCACTCGATAGGGTCACCGCGTGCGCGGCCGTTTCATCAGCGTCGAGGGCCTCGACGGGACGGGGAAGACCACCGTCTGCGCGGCCCTGGCCGCGCGGCTGCGCGATGCCGGGCTGCAGGTCGTCAGCCTGAGGGAGCCCGGTGGCACGCCGGCGGGCGAGCAGATCCGCTCCCTGCTGGCTGATCCCGGCACGTCGCTCTCGCCTCGCGCTGAGCTGCTGCTGTTCTCCGCGGCGCGCGCCCAGCTCGTCGACACGGTCCTCGAACCAGCCCTCGCCAGCGGCGCCTGGGCGGTCCTCGACCGCTTCACCGATTCGACGCTCGCCTACCAAGGCGCCGGACGCCAGCTCGGCGACGCGGTCACGGCCGGCCTCTCCGAACTGACCACCGGCGGCCTGCACCCCGACCGCACGCTCCTGCTGCAGGCGCCCGAGGCGGTGCGCCGCGAGCGCTTGATCGGGCGCGGCGACGCCCCCGACCGCTGGGAGCTGGCCGACCCCGCCGTCGTCGCGCGTATCGAAGCGCGCTACGACGCCCTGCTCGCCGAGCAGCCCGGCCGCGTCCGCGCGGTCGATGCCAGCGGCAGCCCAGAAGCCGTCGCCGATCTCGCCTGGGCGCAGACCCAGGATCTCGTCAACGCCGCGGTGGCTGGCTGAGCCATGGCCGCCGCCAAGTTCACCGTCGACAGCTTCGAACGCCTCCCCGGGGCGCCCGGCTGGGTGACCCTGCGCCTCGAAGGCCGCTGGGAAGGCGACGTCTCGGGACTCGGCTCGCCGGAGCTGGTGATCGACGACGGCCGCCGCGACTTCAACCTCCCCCCGGTCTCCGGCCCGGGGACTGGCGCCCCGAGCGCCGGCCACCGCGTCTGGCGGGTGGCGTTCTCCGCCCCCGACGACGTCCTCAAGGGCGGCAAACTCGCGTTCGCCGCCCGCCTCGGCGCGACGATCATCGACCTCCCGCGGCCCTCGGATCCCGTCGGCCGCGCCCGCACGGCGCCTGCCGCGCCGGCGACCGGTCCCAGCACCGGCC
>JAEYAL010000069.1 GCA_023404805.1 Actinomycetes bacterium
GCTCGGGCCTGCGCTGGCCGCGCCCCGTGCGGCTGGGTGCCGCGATGGCGGGTGTGCTCGTCTGCGCCGGGATCGCCGGCTCGCTCGCCTACGCCGCCACCGCGGTCGCTCCGGCCCCCGCGGACCGCTTCGCCGAGCTCGACGCGATCGACCGCCGCTTCGCGGGCAAGGGTCCGCTGCTCACGGCGGAGTTCGAGGAGTTCACGCGCCATCTGCTGCGCCGCACGCACGGCGAGTTCGCGGCCGACCCGTTCGGCGTCGACGGCAACCAGCACGGCACCGTGACGTTCGCCAAGTCGGGCGACCAGGACCAGCTCGACGAGGGCCTGGTGCAGTCCTCGCGGCTGATTCTCGTGAGAACCGGTCCGTCGGCGAGCCGTCCGCCGAGCAACTTCGCGCGCGTCTGGCGCGGCCGCTGGTACGAGGTCTGGCAGAAGGACCGCGGGCTGCCAGCGCCACGCACGCATCTCGGGCTTGGCGACGCGGCGAGCGGCGGCCTGGCGACGCCCAAGTGCGGGGACATCGTGAAGTTCGCGGCGGGCGTACGGCCCGGCGAAGACCTGGTGGCGGCCTTGCGGCCGGCGAGCGCGGTCGTCCCCGCGCCGACCTACGCGACGGCCCCCGGCTGGGTGCCCGACGGCGTGCATCCTGAGCTGATGCGTCCGAACGGGCCGGGGCGGTTCGTGGTCCGCCTCGACGGCCTCCCGGCCAACGCGCTCGTCGACGTGTGGCTCGAAGGCAGCTTCGCCCGGCGCGTGCTGGTGGCCAGTGGCGACGCGCGTGGCGGCATCGGGCCGCGGGCGCTGAACCCGGTCGGCTCGTCGACGCGCGTGCTCACGGCCCGCACGGACGCGGGCGGCGCCCTCTCGGTCACGGTCCAGCGCACCGGCGGCGGGGCAGGCCCCGGAACCAGCGACCGCCGCGAGTGGTGGGGCGCGCTCGGCGCCACGCCGCATGACGCGCTGGGCCGCGCGCGCACCGTCCGCATCACGCCCGCCGATGCCCGTCAGCTCTGCGGCCAGCCGCTGGACTGGCTTGAGTTCGCGCCCTGACGGCGACCGCCGCACTGGCTCCGGCGACGCCGTAGCTGATCCGTTGATCCATCGAGGCATTGTGTACACAGATGCACAGACCGCTACTATGTACCTATGGACACCCTCAGCACAGAGATCTCGACGCGTGAGCTTCGGGCGCAGCTCTCCGATGTGCTCGGCCGAGCGATGTACGCCGGTGAGCGCATCGGTATCACCCGCAACGGGAAGCTCGCCGCCGTTGTGGTGAGCACGGCCGACCTCGAGGCGCTCGAAGCATTCGAGATGTCGCAGGACGTTGCCGCCTACCGGAAGGCGAAAGCGAAGGACGACGGCGGTCGAGTCAGCGTCGATGAGTTGCGCCGCGACCTCACTTCGTGAGCTACCGGGTCGAGCTGACCACCGCGGCGGCGCGTCAGGTCAAGAAGCTGCCTCGCCCGGCGCGCGACCGCGTCCTCGACGCGATTGAGGACCTCGCCGACGAGCCCCGCCCGCACGGCGCCAAGAAGCTGGTCGGCGAGAAGACGGCGTGGCGGCTGCGAGTAGGCGACTACCGAGTGATCTACGACGTGTTCGACGACGAGCTCGTGGTGACCGTCGTTCGCGCCGCGCATCGCCGCGACGTGTACGACCGCTGAGCGCCAGCCCGCTCAGGCGAAGTAGCGGCCCACGGTGATCAGCAGCCCGGCGGTGCCGTCCAGCAGGCCGATCACCACGACGACCGCGACGCCCCATTCGCGGAGCTTCTCGCTCGGCAGCTGGCGCAGGCCGAGGGCGACGCCGCCAGCTCCGATGGCGGCGAGCGGCAGCAGGTAGCGCGCCTGCTCGAAGCCGATCGAGCCTGCGAGCCGTGCGGTGAGCCCGGCGCGCGAGATGAGCAGCGCGATTCCGAGGACCGCCGCGAGGTAGACGACCGCGTCGACGGGGATCGCGCGCCGCGCCCGCGCCGAGCGCACGAGGCCGATGATGGCCAGCACCGCGAGCGCGCCCCAGAACCAGGCGAGCCGGTGGACGGTCGACTCGGGCATGCCGTAGTCGAGCCAGCCGAGGTTGCCGGTGAGGCCCGAGAGCCAGATGTTCCACGGGCCGCTCCCGTTGATGCGGTCCATGACGGGTCCGAACTGGCCCGCGAACAGCTCGACGGCATAGGTCACGTTCTCGCGGATGCCGAACACCGGCGCGGGCGGGCCGGGCGGACCGAACGTCAGGCCGCGGCCGCTGAGGATGGCCCAGCCGAGGTACGGCAGCGCGACCGCCGCGGCGACGCCGAGCGCCGCGCCGACGGTGAGCAGGGCGGTCTTGAGGTCGCCGTCCTTGCGGGCGCCGCGCACGAGGATCACGACGGCGCCGAGCGCGACCGCTGGCAGCAGGCCCGCGAAGATCACCTTCGACACCATGCCCAGCCCGACGAGCGCGCCGAGCGCCAGGCCCAGCCGCACGGTGGGTCCGCGCCGCAAGATCCGCGCCAGCACGGCGAGCATCCACGCGGCGACCGCGACGAGCAGCGCGTCAGGGTTGATGCTCCCGCCGACGAACCCGAACATCGGCAGCGTGGCGACGAGCAACCCGCCGGCGACGGCGATGCCGCCAGCGCGCGGGACCGCCTCGCGCGCGAACGCCACAGCGCCTGCCGCGGCCAGGCCAAAGAGCAGCGCCGAGATGAGCCGGCCGATCAGGAGCCGGTCGAGGATCGACCCGCCCGCGATCTTCTGGGCGACCGCGACGACGGCGTAGTAGGTCGGCGGCTGGCTCGACGCGTTCGTCCACGAGTCGACGGCGCCGCCAGACGGCAGCGTCTTGAGTTTGGCGTCGAGGGCGCGGTCTTCGACGGCCGACCACGGCGGGCGCCGGTCCGGCGAGAACGCCACGCGTCCGGTGGCCACGCCGAAGAGCGCCGCCTGCCCCTGCGGTGAGGTGATGTCGCCCTTCTGCTCCGTGGTCTGCGGCAGCGCCTGCTGGTCGGCGAGCAGCTCCGCGTACTGCAGGTGGACCATCTCGTCCGGGGCCTGGAACGGCGGGGTGGTGAGCGCGAACGCCGCGCAGACGAGCGCGCCGACGGCCCCCACGCGCACGATGCTGCGGCGTCCGACAGGCTCGGCGCGCAGGCCAGCGCCGGACGCTTCGAGCACGGCCAGCACCCAGGCGATGCCGAACAGCAGCAGCGCGAGCGGCAACGCCGCGCTCCCGAGCACGGTGCCGCGGCCGAAGCCCGCGCGGTCGGCCAACGCCGGCAGCGCCGACACCCAGTTGCCATGCGGGTCGCCGAGCAGCGTGATCGACGCCTGTGGGCCTTCGCCGAGGACGACGGTCCGCCCGCCAACGGCCGTGGTGCACAGCTGCGCCCCGCCGTGCTCCCCGGCGGTGGGGCGGCTGAGCCGGTACTCGACGGCGGTTGGCACTGACCCCCGCCGCACGCCGGGCCCGCTGGTGATCGGCGCCATGCCCTCCGCCTGCACGCGCGCCGTGGTTGGGGCGGCCTTGCCTCCGGGCACGTGCAGCCGCACGAGCCGGGTGTCGTCCGGCAGGACCGCGAGCGAGAAGCACTGCTCGCCGGGCTTGAGCTTGATCGGCGACGCGGGCCGCGCATCGGCGCGCAGCGTCACGCCTGGCGGGTCAGCCGTGAGGAGGGCGATCAGGAGGCCGAGCGCCGCGATGGCGGCCAGAACCGCCGCGGGCGCGATGCGTCGCACAGTGCGGGGCGCCCCCAAGCCGGTTACGGCTTGCGGAGCCCGATCACGGAGATCAGGAACGACGAGAAGAAGATCTGGATGCCGCAGATCAGCAGCGTCGCGGCGGCGACGGCCGGACTGGCCGCGTCGAGCGAGCCGAAGTCGTCGCCGGCCCACGCGAGGACGACGCCGATCGCCGCGATCACGCCCGCGAGCATCACGAGCCCGCCGACCACGAGGCCGTGTTCCAGCCGGAACCGAGCCCGCATGCGGTCGAACCAGGGGTCCTTCTCGTTCATGTAATAGGTGCCGAACGCGTGAGCGGTGAGGCCGAGGCAGACGATCTGCACGCCGACGACGGTCAGCAGCGAGCCGACGATCATCGTGTGGATGCTCCACGAGCGGCCGAACACGTCCAGGCCGGTGAGCACCGTGAGCATCACGAGCGCGCCGAGGATCAGCAGCGCGAGGCCCGGGATGAGGAAGAGGTGCGTGGGCGAATGCGCGAGGAGGAAGCGCAGGTGGCGCCAGCCGTCGCGGAACGTCGACAGCTTCGACTCGCCGCCGCGCGGGGAGTACTCGATGTCGAACTGCTCGATGACGAGGTTCTCCTTCGCGGCGCGGATCACCATCTCGGAGGCGAACTCCATGCCGGGCGTGCGGAGGTCGAGCTTGGGGAGCGCGTCGCGGCGCACGGCGCGCATGCCGCAGTGGGCGTCGCGCACGCCGGTGTGGAAGAGCAGGTTCAGGAAGCCCGACAGCACGGGGTTGCCGATGTACTGGTGCAGCCACGGCATGGCGCCGGGCTGGATGTTGTTCATCCGGTTGCCCATCACCATGTCGGCGCCGTTCTCGAGGTGCTCGACGAAGCGCGGGGTCTCGTTGAAGTCGTACGTGAGGTCGGCGTCGCCCATCACGATGTACTTGCCGCGCGCCGCTTCGAAGCCGCCGAGGTAGGCGGCGCCGTAGCCCGGGCGCGGCACGGGCACGACGCGGGCACCCGACGCGGCGGCGATCTCAGCCGAGCGGTCGGTCGAGTTGTTGTCGGCGACGACGACCTCGCCTTCCAGCCCCGCTGCTTCGATGGCACCCAGCGCCTGCTTGACGCAGGCCTCGATGTTCTCCTCCTCGTTGAGGCAGGGGATCACGACCGAGACGGTCAGCTGGTCGGGCCCGGCAGGCGCATGCGACTCAGGCGCAAGGGTGTCGGTCGGTGCAGCCACCGCGAACAGGTTAGTCAATGCAGGCCGCTTTCAGGCACCCCACCACCGGACGGCGTCGGGCGTGCCCGCTCAAACACCGCTGGGGCGGGATCGTTGCGGCCGGTCACCTGGCAGGATCGGCGGCATGCGGATCTGCGTCATGTACGACTGCCTGTTCCCGTGGACGGTGGGCGGTGCCGAGCGCTGGTACCGGGCGCTGGCGGAGCGGCTGGCGGCCGACGGTCATCAGGTCACGTACGTGACGCTCAAGCAGTGGGAGGACGGCGACGAGCCGCAGCTCCCGGGCGTTGAGGTCGTCGCGCTGGGCGGCAAGCGGCGACCGCTGTACGACGGCGACGGCAAGCGCAAGATCGGCCCGCCGCTCTTCTTCGGGGCCGCCGCGCTGTGGCACCTGCTGCGACGCGGCCGACGCTACGACGTGGTCCACACGGCGTCGTTCCCGTTCTTCTCGGTGCTCGCGCTCGCCGTGGCGTGGCCGGTTGGCCGCTACAAGATCCTCTGCGACTGGCACGAGGTCTGGAGCAAGGAGTACTGGCAGGAGTACCTCGGGCCGGTCGGCGGGCGGATCGGCTGGCTCGTGCAGCTGCTCTGCGCGCGCGTGCCGCAGCGCTCGTTCGCGTTCAGCCGGCTGCACGGCGACCGCCTGCGCGGGCTGGTCCCTGGACGCGAGGTGGTGCACCTCACCGGCGAGTACGCCGGCTCGCTCGAGCCCCCGCAGCCGACGGCGGCGCCGGTGCCGCCGCACGTGGTCTACGCGGGCCGCTACATCCCCGAGAAGCGCGTGCCGGCGCTGATCCCGGCGCTCGTCTGGCTGCGCGAGCGGCGCCCCGACGTCCGCGCGACCCTGCTCGGCGACGGGCCGGACCGCGAGGCCGTGATCGCCGCCGTAGAGGCGGCCGGACTGGCTGACGTCGTCGACGTGCCCGGCTTCGTCGCGCCCGAGGAGGTCGACCGCGTCTTCGCATCGGCGTCCGTCGTGGTGCAGCCGTCGTGCCGGGAGGGCTACGGCATGGTCGTCGTCGAGTCGGCCGCGCGCGGTGTCCCAGTCGTCGTCGCCCGCGCCGAAGACAACGCGGCGACCGAGCTGGTCGACGACGCCGTGAACGGTTTCGTCGCCGCCGACGTGTCGGCCGCGGCGCTCGGCGGCGCGCTCCTGGACGCGATCGACGGCGGCGACGCCCTGCGCGCCGCGACCTGCGCCTGGTTCGCCGCAAACGCCGAGCGCCTGTCGCTTGGCCGGTCGCTCGACCTCCTCGGTGAGGTCTACGGCGGCGCGCTCGCGTAGGGTCTGCCGCGATGGCCAAGCGCGCACTGATCACCGGAATCACCGGGCAGGACGGTTCCTACCTGGCAGAGCTGCTGCTCGAAAAGGGCTACGAGGTCCACGGCATGGTCCGCCGTGCCTCGACGGAGAAGTTCGAGCGGATCGAGCACCTGACGGGCAAGATCACGCTGCACCAGGCCGATCTGCTCGACCACCGGTCGCTGGTCGACGCGCTTCGCGCGTCGAAGCCGGATGAGGTCTACAACCTGGCGGCGATGTCGTTCGTGGGCACGTCGTGGGTGCAGCCGGTGCTGACCGCGGAGTTCACGGGCGTCGGTGTGACGCGCGTGCTGGAAGCGGTGCGCGAGGCGGCGCCGGAGGCGCGGTTCTACCAGGCATCCTCGTCGGAGATGTTCGGCAAGGTGCGCGAGGTTCCGCAGACCGAGCTGACGCCGTTCCACCCGCGCTCCCCCTATGGCGTGGCGAAGGCGTACGGGCACTTCATCACGCTCAACTACCGCGAGTCGTACGACATGCACGCGTCGTCGGGGATCCTCTTCAACCACGAATCGCCGCGCCGCGGCCTGGAGTTCGTGACGCGCAAGATCACCTGGCACGCTGCGGCGATCAAGGAGGGCAAGGCCTCCGAGCTGGCCCTCGGCAATCTGGATTCAGAGCGCGACTGGGGCTACGCCAAGGACTACGTCGAGGGCATGTGGCGCATGCTCCAGCAGGACGAGCCCGACGACTACGTCCTCGCCACCGGCGAGACCCAGTCCGTGCAGAAGTGCGTCGAAGTCGCCTTTGACGAGGTCGGCCTGGCATGGGAAGACTACGTGCGCATCGACCCGCAGTTCGTGCGCCCCGCAGAAGTCGACCTGCTCATCGGCGACTACTCCAAGGCCAAAGAGAAGCTCGGCTGGGAGCCGACCACGAACTTCGAGCAGCTCATCCGCCTGATGGTGCGCGCCGACCTGGCGCTGCTGCGCGGCGAGCCGCCGATCAGCTAAGCGCTGCGGCCCGGCCCGCCTCGCGGACCGGGATCCGCGGGATAGACCCGCCTATTCCGGCCGAGGTTGACGCTCAGGCGCCGGCGGCCGCCTCGGCCTGCGCGAGCTGCAGGTCGAGTTCCACCATTTCGGCGATCACCTGGTCGAAGGTGACCTGGGGGCGCCAGCCCAAGACGCGGTGCGCCTTGCTCGGATCGCCGACGGGCGCCGTCGCCTCCGGCTCGCGGACGAACGCCGGGTTCACGGTCACGTGGTCGTCGGCGTCGAGGCCGCACAGGCGGAACGCGAGCTCGATCAGCTCGCCGACCGTGTGGCCGAGGCCGCTGGCGAAGACGTAGTCGTCGGGCGTCTCATGCTCTACGGCCAGGATCGCGCCGGCCATGAAGTCGCGGGCGTGGCTCCAGTCGCGGACCGCGCGCCGGTCGCCGACCTCCAGCCCGTCCTGCAGGCCCGCGGCGATCCGCGCGGCGCCGCGCGTGACCTTGCGCGGCAGAAACCGCTCGGGCCGCCGCGGCGACTCGTGGTTGAAGAGGATCCCCGCGCTCACGTGCAGGCCGCGGCCGCGCCACACGTGGGCCGAGCGCAGTGCCGCGAGCTTGCCGACGCCGTACGGCGACCGCGGCCGGCACGGCGTCTCCTCGTGCTGCGGGCTCTCGTCGCAGTCGCCGAACACCTCGGCGCTGCTGGCCAGAAACACCCGGGCCTCGGGAACCTCGTGCTCGACGGCGCCGAGCAGGGTCATCGTCGCTCCCGCCACATCAGCGAGCGCACCCGCAGGATCGGTCCAGCTCGCCGGCACGAACGTCGGCGCCGCCAGGTGGTAGATCCGCTCGGGCCGCACCGTCGCGATCACCTGCCGCAGCGACTCGGCCCCGCTCAGGTCGCCATGCACCAGCTCCACGCCGCGCAGCTCCGGGATCAGCCGCGCCCGCGCGTCCTCCGGCGCCTCGCGCACCATGCCGATCACCTCGTCGCCGCGCTCCAGCAGCAGCTCCGCGAGATAGGAGCCGTCTTGGCCCGAGATGCCGGTGACGAGGGTGCGAGCCATGGGCCGGATCGTACGCGCTCGGAGCGGAGACCGAGCGTGCAGCGGATCAGGTTGCGGCGCGGCCTGGCTTGAGCCGTGCGAGCAGGTTCGTCGCCTCTGGCGGCAGGGCTCGCGTGGCGAACAGCCCGCCGACGTAGACCAGGAGCGCGAGCGCCACCTGGAGCAGGTTCGGCACCGGGGCGAGCGCGCCGACGGCGATCGCGATGGCGGTGATCACCAGGCACTTGAGCGTGGCGCCGAGGCGCGGGGTCGCCGTGCGGCGCATGGAGCGCCAGATCAGCACCTGGCCGACCAGGAGCACCACGACCCCGACGAGATTGCCGACGGCGAGCCCGACCTCGTCGAACGCCTGGACAGCCACGATCGTCCCGGCCACGGTCGCGGCGAACGCCAGCCCGTTGGCGAGGCCGAGCTTGCGATGCTGCGACACGGCGAGCAGCGCCATCCCACCGGCGGCGGCCATGAAGGTGAGCGGCGCGACCGGTGCGTAGACCTGCAGCACCTCGACGGCGCCGTCGTAGCGGGCGTCGGACAGCAGCGACACGATCGTCGGCGCAGCGACGAACGCACCGACCGCGATCACACCGCCCGCGGCGGCCACGAGGCCGACGAGCTTCTCGACGGCGGTGGCGAGCCGCTGGTCGTCGGCACCGGCGGCAGTAAGCGCCGGAATGGCGCCATTCACGAGCACCGGCGCAGCGGCGAGCCCGGCGACCATCACGCGCCACGCGAGCCCGGCGACGCCCTGCGTGTGCAGGTCGGCGACGGCGCTGACCGACAGCTGGGCGGCGTTGCAGAGCAGGGTCCCGATGCTGACGGCGATGGCGAAGCTCGCGCCCTCCAGGACGAGCGGCGCGATCCGCCGGGGATGCAGGACTGGTCTGAGCGGCATGCGGCCCCGGGCGCGGCGCAGCGCCGACAGCGCGAGCGGCACCGCGACGATCACCTGCCCGGCGAGGATCACCGCAATGCTCGCGTCGGCGACGACCGCGCCGAGGATGAAGAGGCTCGACAGGCTCGGGAAGAGCAGCTCGTAGAGCGCCACGCGCTCGAGCTCGAGGTCGGCATATGACGGCACCAGATAGGTGGTCAGCGCCACCGCCGACATCAGCCCGGCGCCCGCCAGCGCGGAGCCGATCACGAGCTCTTCCCGCCAGCCTGCGACGAGCGCGACGCCGACCATGATCAGCATCGCCAGACACGCCAGCAGCGAGCGCAGGCCGATGATCGACGCGACCCGGTCGCGCGGATCGCCCTCAGACAGCTCGCGCGCGGCCAGGTTGCTCGTGCCCGAGTCGGCGACGACGAACAGCACCGCGCTCAGCGCCATGATCCGCGTGTACTCGCCGAAGCCGACCGTGCCGAGGTAGACCGTGAGGAAGGCCGCCGTCAGCGCGGCAAGGCCGTTCGACAGGATGTAGGCCGCGCCGCGTGCCCCGCCGCCGCGCAGCAGCCGCGTCGCGACGTTCTGGTCGTCGTCGGCGCCCGACCCGCCAGCCGGGGCTGACGGCGTCGCGATCGGTTCGCCCGTGGCGCTCACTGCGCGCGCCTCAGCTGCAGGGACTTGACCGGGCCGATCGAACGGTCCGGCACCCCGGGCGGCACCGGCAGCCGCTGACCGATCGAGCGAGCGAGGCGCCAGCCCTTGATGCGGCCGCGCAGCGCGTGCAGCGAGCGGTGCTGCGCGAAGTCGACGGCGACGACGAGCAGCTCCGTGAGCGCGGCCTGCACGAGCGCCGCGGCGCCGACGTCGTACCGGCGCAGCATGAACCCGCGCGACGTCCCGCCGAGCTCGCGCTGGAAGTCGCTGACCTTGCGCATCGACGCGCCGCCGAGATGCACGCCGCGCGCCCGCGGCGCAAACGCGCACGACCAGCCGGCGCCTGCGATCCGCAGCCCGAGATCGACGTCCTCGCCATACGCGAACAGATGCGGGTCAAAGCCGCCAGCCTGCTCGAATGCCGCGCGCCGGTACGCGACTGCAGCGCCGCTCGGCACCGATGGCGGAGACGCGCCGCCGAACGCCGCGGCGGCCGGCTCGTGGCGCAGGTGGTTCATGCCGCAGAGCATCCGGTCCAGGATGACGCCCGCGGAGTCGATCGTCTCGGGTCCATCGCCCGGCATCAGCGTGAGGCCGGCGACCTGGCCCACCTGCGGGTCGGCCGCGAGGGGCGCCACGATCTGCTCGAGGAAGTCCGGTTCGACGAACAGGTCGCTGTTCACAAGCACCAGGGCTTCGCCCGTCCCGGCCTGCGCGGCGAGGTTGTTCGCCCGGCCGAAGCCGAGGTTCTCGTCGCTCACGATCACCGTCACCTCAGGCCACCGGTCGCGGATCTCCTCGGCGGTGCCGTCGCGCGAGTCGTTGTCGACCACGATCACGTGGTGCGGCACCGTCTGGCGCTGCAGGTGCTCCAGGCACTGCGCCGTCATCGCTCGCGACTTCCACGACACGACCAGCACATCGATGCCGCCGACCGGCGCAGGAACGGTGCCCGGGTTCACCGGTGCGCACCAACCTTGCCCGCCCACTGCCGGGCGCGGCTGCCGGCCGGAGGAGCGGGTGTGTGCATCCGGCAGGGCATCGCTACGGGACGGTACCGGCGCGCGGCCCGGGGTGGGTCCAGGGGCACTGGCACGCCGATAGAGTCCCGCGTCATGCCTGCTGCCCTCCGGCCCTCCGCACGCCTTCGATGAGCGAGAAGCGGCTCCCGCTCCTGGTGCGCGTCCGCATCGCCGTGATGACCGTTGTCGTGCGGATCCTCAAGGCCCTCGGGCTGCGCGAGCGCGTCGTCAACGGCCGCATCATGCGCGCCCGGAAGGCCCGTGCTGGCGTGGGTCCCGAACACCCGCTGGCCACGCCGGCGCTGTTTGAGATGGACAAGACCATCAACCGCATCCTCGACCAGGACGGCGGCTTCTTCGTCGAGGCGGGCGGCAACGACGGCTACACGCAGTCCAACACGTATTGGCTTGAGCGCTACCGCGGTTGGACCGGCCTGCTCGTCGAGCCGATGGAGGAGCTCTACACGCTCTGCCGCCAGGAGCGCCCCGGCGCGACCGTCGTCCGCGCCGCGCTGGTCCCGTTCGACCACGAAGGCGACACGGTGCGGATGCGCTTCGCCGACCTCATGTCGACCGTCGCCGGACCGCACGAGAACGAGTTCCACACCAACCTCGGCCGCGCGGTCGGCTGGCGCGACGCCTACGACGCCGACGTCCCAGCGCGGACGCTGTCCTCGGTCCTCGACGAGATCGACGCGCCCGAGATCGACCTGCTGTCGCTCGACGTCGAAGGCTTCGAGCCTGGTGTGCTCGCGGGCCTGGATTTCGACCGCCACGCGCCGCGCTGGATCGCCATCGAGGTCCACGACGACTCCGGCAACCGCCCCGTCATCGAAGAGATCTTCGGCGACCGCTACGTCATGCACCAGCGCCTCTCGCCGAACGACCTGCTCTACCGCAGGACTGACGTCAGCGCCTGACGCCGAGGGCGCAGCCCGGCGGCCGTCTAAACGGGCGCCAACGACCGAATAAACTTCTGACGTGTTGTTCGGTAAACAGGTTGATCTATTTGTTGACCTGTACCGAGTGGTCCACTAGCTTCCCGCGCTCTGACATCGCATTGGAGGGAAGCATGTTGGGAATGAAGGTGCGCACCGTGGGGAGCGGGCGCAGCACGAGACGCTGGCTGCGGTCACTGTCGTTGGCAGGACTCGCTGCACTGGCAGCAGGTTCGTCGTTGACAGCGACGAGCGCGCAGGCCGCGGTTTCGGGGAAGCCCGTGATCGCCACCGCTAACGGTGACGAGTTCGCGTTCAAAAACGTCCAGGGCGAGATCGTCGTGCGCTCGTTCACCGGCGGCGCGTGGCGCAACTGGTATTCGATCAGCGGACGCGAAGCCATCGGCAAGCCGCAGGCCGTGTCGCTCCGCGCAGGTCATGTCGATGTCTTCGTGCGCTGGAACGACGGCTCGATCCGCCACCGGTACTACGACAACGGCCGCTGGAGCGTCGGGTGGGAGCGACTCGGGCTCTGGCAATTCAACAGCGACCCAGCGCCGATCGCGTCGAGTTCAGACCGCATCGACGTCTTCGCGCGCGGTACAGACAACGCGCTTGGCCATATCTGGTACACGTCAGCCGGCGGCTGGAGCGGTTGGGAGCCCCTCGGTGGCGGACCCGCCGGGGTGGGCGGTCAGCCGTCCGTAGTCAGTTGGCAGGCAGGGCACTGGGATGTGTTCTACCGCGGCAACACCGATAACAAGCTCTACCACACGTATTGGGGCGGCAGCAGTTGGTCGACCCATCAGCCTCTGGGCAACTGGACGATGAGCTCCGACCCTGAGGCTGCGACGTGGGGCAACGGCCATGCTGATGTCTTCGCCGCCGGTGGCGACAACGCGCTGAACCACATCTACTTCAATGGCGGCGGCTGGAGCGGCTGGGAAGGCCTCGGCGGCAAGATCTGGGGGAAGCCGTCGGCGTTCTCCTGGACCGCGGGCCACATGGACGTCACCGCGCGCTGGTTCGAGTCCGGACCCGACTACGGCAAGGTGTTCCACCGCTGGTTCAACGGCCAGAGCTGGCAGGCCTGGTCGGCCCTCGGCGACTGGGTCGTCCAGGATGCTCCGGTCGCGGTTAGCACCGGCTACGGCCACGCCGACGTCTTCGGCACCGGCAGCGACGGCAACCTCAACCACATCTGGGCTGGCAACGGCAACTGGAACGGCTGGGGCTCGCTCGGGAACCAGCCGCCGTTCACCACGACCGGCCGCCTCTGCGCACAACAGGGTGCCTGGCAACAGGGGTCATTTGTGGGCCTGTCGCTCGGTCAGAACATCGAGCGGATCGTGAAAGACCCCTTCCGTCGCGGCGTCTACGACAACCTCATCAACTGCCTGAAGACCTTCGGTGGCAACACCGCGCCGAGTCTCCGGATCCTGTTCCCGATCGACTCGTTCAAAACCGGTCAGGGTCAGGTGCATCTCGACGCCCTGAAGGTGTTGATGGACGAAGCTCGGGCCAGCCGCAGCGGCATGCCGGGAGCGATCGCCGGCAACCGGATCGTCATCAGCATCATGTCGCACGACTACACGAACTGCTCCAACGGGACCGTGCAGGTCACGACGGTCCGGGCGCTGAACTCGTGCGAGTACCCGAGCCCCAGCGTCTACGGGCAGCTGTTCGGCGAGATCAAGACCAAGGTCGAGCAGACGCTTGGCCGGTCGGACAACGACATCGTGTTCGCCCCGTGGAACGAGCCGAACTACCCGGACTACACGCTGTATCACGCGCCGGCAATCGGCGGGTACACGGATCAGCAGCGGATCGGCGCGTACCGCGCAGGCCAGTATTACGCCCAGGCGTACACGATCCTCAATGGCAACACCGCGCGACTGCGCGGCGGCGACTTCGCCAAGTCGCATAGTGTCACTGACGCGCAGCTCATCCAGGCGTTCAACGACGGCGCTGGCCGCGGGATCCCGAACTGGACGTTCCATCCCTACGGAGACGCGACCAACAACGGCGTGTCCACGTTGTTCCCGGACACCACGGCGTTCGAAACCGCTGCCGCGTCCAAGGGAGGCACGTCGACCTGGTTGACGGAGCTTGGGAACGTCACGCAGGTGTCCGCCAACGCGACGCCGTGGCAATACGGTAAGGCGCTCCGCGATCGCCAGCTCACGAAAGCCACGTCGGCGTTCCTCGGTGGACTCACCACGATCGATACGACGAACGATTCGCCGTTTGAAAGCGCCCTGACGGACTCGCTTGGCCGTGCACGCCCGATCCTTTGCGGGCTCGGTGCGATGACGACCGACTCAGCGAGTGCGCCGACGATCTGCGCGGGCAACCCGGCTTACAGAGGCTGACACTAGGCGGGTTCCCTGCGAGCACGATGTTCGTGGGGAGCCCGCCCCACAACGCGCCAAGAACGATCGCGATAGCGACCACGTCCGGACCGTCGTGGTCTCAGCCCAGCAGCGCGTCGTAATGCGCCTTGAGGCGCGCGGCGGCCGCAGTCGTCGAGTAGCGCTTGACTCGCTCTGCGCTCGGGACGCGCCGGGCGCCCGGCTCGCCCGCGAGGGGGCCGTCGGCCAGGCGCTGCGCGAGCTCCTGCCAGTCGCCCGACGCGAAGAGGGTGCCGTCGCTGCCGACGACCTCCGGGATCGCGCCGCTGCTGGCCGCGAGCACCGGCACGTGGGCGGCGAGCGCCTCGGCGAGCACCATCCCGAACTGCTCCTCCCACTGGCGCACGCCGAGCGAGGCGAGCACCAGGCAGGACGCTCGGGCATAGGCGCCGGGCAGCTCGTCGTAGGGGATCCAGCCCTTGAACTCGACGCGATCTGCGATCCCGAGGTCGGCGGCGTGGCCGCGGAGCTTCTTCTCTTCCGGCCCGACGCCGACGATCACGACCCGCCAGTTCGTGATCCCGCGGCGCTGCAGCAGCGCCACGGCGCGGAGCAGGTCTTGGTGGCCCTTTTCCCAGACGAGCCGCCCGATCGAATAGATCGTGTGGACGCCATCGGCCGACGGCACGGGCGTGCGGGCTGCGGCGAAGCGCTCGGTGTTGATCCCTGGCGGCGAGATGACGAGCCGTGCGGGGTCGGCGCCCTCGAGCAGCATGCAGTCGCGGGCGCGCTCGGTCGCGCAGACGAACAGGTCGGTCGCGCTGAGCACCTGGCTGCGGTAGCGGCGGCTGCGCACGTTGCGCAGCGCGCGCCCGAAGGGGATCGTCTCCCAGACGGTCGTCACGAGCTTGAAGCCGAGGTCGTCCTTGAGCCGCGCCGCCTGGGCCGTGAACCAGTAGCTGAGCTCAGCGGCGTGGACGATGTCGGTGCCAGCCAGCGCTTGGTGCAGCCCGAGGTAGTGGTCACCCGCGACGACATGCGGCAGCGTGCCGCCCTTCACGTGCGCCTTCGACGCGAGCGTCGCGATCCCGCGGCCACGGATCGTCTCAAGGCCCGAGACGTCGTACTGGTTGTTGTCGGGCACCAGCGCCTGCACGGCGTAGTCCGGAGCGAGCTGCTCCCAAGCGCCGAGGTCCCACGGATTCGCGGCGGACCCCCGCAGCACGGTGACCGTGCGGGGCGAGGCAGTCGGACGGCTCGCAGAGGTCACCGGCAGGAACCTAGCGACCGGCGGGTGGGCACGCAGCGGCGCCCACCCCGGCCGCGAGAGTCGGTGGCGTCAGCAGCCGCCGTAGGTGACGCCGTAGCGGCACCGCAGCCCGCGAGCATCGCCGTAGCCAAGCGTGCGGGTGTAGGTCTGGCCGGCGGCAATCGACGAGAACATCGTGAGGTACTGGGAGCCAGCGTGGTCGAGGCCGACCGCGTGACCGCTCTCATGCGCGGCGACGCCCTGAAGGTCGTACTGGTTCCATGCAGGCGAGCCGTTGGTGCTCCAAGGCGCGCTAGGACGGTAGACCTGATCAATGTCCGTGAAGTACCACGGACCGCCGTTGGAGCTAACGGCCGTCATCGGGGTGCACGCAAGCACGTCGTTGGTCCAGCAGTACGTCTGCACGGATCCGAAGTAGACCACGTTGACGCCATCGTTCATCGCTGGCAGGGCCTGCGTATACCCCGACCAGGCGGCGTTGATGTTCGTGACGTCTGGGAATGCGCAATCGTTGTACGTGTTGTTCCAGGCATTGTGGCCCGCAACGACGGCGTTGGTGCCGCCACCGGGGATGCCGTTGGGATTCAGGTGGTACGGGTAGTACTGGGTGTAAATCTCTCCGCCAACATAGGTGTACTGGCCGTTGCTGCAGCTGTCGCCGATTGCGGCGCGCCGTCCGTGTGGGTCTGCGCTCTGCTCGCCCTGGAACGGCTCTCCCGTCCTCGCTACCCGCTTTCCTTGGGGTGACACGCGCCGGAGCGGCGCCAGCATCCGTCGGCTTGCCGAGGCGGGAGACGCGGAGTTCTCGCTCTGGTCGTAGTCGATCGCGTTTACGAACAGTCGCCCAGGTCCGACGCGCTTGACCAGCTTTGTGACCCGCAGCTTGGTCTTGCCGGTCCGAGTCGGCAGGCCCTCGACCGTCTGAGTCTCCAAGCCGATTCCCGCCGACGAGCAGCGGGTGGTCCGATAGCTCCCGGCGGGGAGGTACTCGGTGACGCGTTTTTCGCCGGCGACGATGGCAGCCACGCGATCTGAGGCGGGCTGGTCTGCCAGAGGCTGGCATTCGGCGGCGCTTGCAGCCGGAGCGGCGGCAAGCGTAAGCAGCAGTGCAGCACTTGCGTACAGCGAACGTTTAAGAGACAAGGGTGTCCTCGTGAGTAAAGGGTGTCGGCTACGAGCGGCGGTGCTGCTCGTAGCCGATGTGCAGGGCGCGTAGGAGCTATGGCTCGGAGGCCTAGCAGCCGCCGTTTGTCACGCCGTAGCGGCAGCGGAGCCCGCGTGCGTCGCCGTAGCCGAGCGTTCGCATCCAGGTCTGTCCGGCAGCGGTCGACGAGTTCATCGTCAGGTAGCTAGAGCCGGAAGAGTGACCGAGTCCGACGGCGTGCCCGCTTTCGTGCGTGGCCACGCTCTGGAGGTCGTACTGACTGCTCGTGGGCGAGCCGTTGGTGCTCCACGGGCCGCTGGGGCGATAGATCTGGTCGAGGTCCGTAAAGTAACCGCCGCTCATCGACCGCTTGGTGCACGCGAGGGAGTCCGAGCTGGAGCCGCACCAAGTGACCGGCGAACCGAAGTAGATGATGTTCACGCCGTCGTTCACGGCAGGAAGTGCTGACGAGTAGCCTGAGAACGCGGCATTGATCCCGGTTACGTCGGGGAACGCGCAGTCGTTGTAGGTATCGTTCCAGGCGGTATGGCCGCTGATCACGGCGTTGGTGCCGCCGCCAGGGATGCCGTCGGGGTTGAAGTGGTACGGGTAGTACTGCGTGTAGATCTGGCCACCGGCATAGGTGTACGACGCATTGCTGCAGCTATCGCCGATGGCGAGCCGCTCGGCCTTGTGCGGGTCGGGCGCGGCGCGGTGGTAGCGCGCCCCGCTTTTCGCGACCCGCTTGCCGAGCGGTGACACTTGTGCCGCTGGAGGGAGAAACCCTCGTGTCGTGGCCTTGGTGGCAGAGTCCGTGGCGTCGTAGTCAATCGAGGTTGACTGTAGGCCCCGCTTGCCTTGCGGCCTGAGGATCTCGGTGGGGCGGAGCTTCTGACGCCCGGATTCGGTTGGCAGCGCTTCGACGGTTTGTGTCTCGGTAGCG
This sequence comes from Actinomycetes bacterium, assembly GCA_023404805.1. Classification (GTDB taxonomy): domain Bacteria; phylum Actinomycetota; class Thermoleophilia; order Solirubrobacterales; family Solirubrobacteraceae; genus JAGIBJ01. The sequence continues at coordinate 17,454 of JAEYAL010000069.1, forward strand.
TTCCCGTTCGCGTCGCAACGCGTGCTGCGGTAGTTGCCACCGGGCAAGAATTCCGTCAGGAGTCTGCCTCCTTGGTACGGGCGGCTCGCCTGGTCGGCTGAGACCTGGCCTCCGACAGGCTGACAGTCAGCGGCGGCCGCGCCGACAGGAGCGATCCACAACGCGATTGCGGTACAGACGGCTGGTGCAATATTGCGGAGCGCAACACGCGTAGTCGAATTCATCAGGGTCCCCCATGTTGATGACAACCGCGCGGAACCTACCCTGCCGGACCGACCTAATCAAGCGGGAATGTAGCCGTAGGCAATGCCACTGTGGTGCACAGGGGTCGTCCGCTCAGCGCCCGGCCGCCAGCTGCCGGAACGTCTCGAAGTAGCCCTGCGCCGAGCGCTCCCACGTGTAGTGGGCCGCGCGCTCGCGGCCGGCGGTGATGAGCCGCTCGCGGAGGGCGTCGTCGGTGAGCAGCGTGCTCACCGTCTGGGCGATGGCGCCGGGGTTCTGCGGGTCGAAGAACAGCGCGGCGTCGCCCGCGACTTCGGCGAGCGCGCCGCGGCCCGAGCAGGCGACCGGCAGGCCGCGCAGCATCGCCTCGATGACCGGCAGCCCGAACCCCTCGTAGAGCGACGGGAACACGAGCGCGCGGCTGTAGGCGTAGAGGCCCTCGAGGTCGGCTTGGTCGATCCAGCCCAGCATGCGGATGTCGGCGCCGATGCCGAGGGCCCCGGCGCGTTTGCGGAGCAGGTCGTCGCGGCCGGTCACGTAACCAGGCAATACGAGCAGCGGCCGCGGCGTGGGCAGCAGGGCGTGGGCGGCGATCAGGCCGTCGATGTTCTTGTGCGGCTGGCGGGCCGATGGGCTGAAGATCAGCGGCCGGTCGCCGAGCTCCAGGCGGGCGCGCAGCGCGGCCTCAGGCGTCGGCGCCACAGCGGGCGGGGCGATCCCGTTGGGGACGACGTCGATGCGCTCGCGCGGGATCCCGAGGACGGCCTGCAGATCGGCGGCCGTCTGCTCGGAGATCGCGACGACGCGGTCGGCGCGGCGCGCGCCGGCGGCCACGATCGCGCCCGTGATGCGCGAGTGCGCGGCGAGGCCGCTGGGCCGCGCGCGGTGGTGGATCAGGTCGTGGACGGTGACGCCGCGCGCCATCGAGGAGTGCAGCGGCGAGATGTTGCCGAGCGAGTGGACGACGTCGGCCCGCAGCCGCTTGGCGAGCCGCGGCACCGCGAACGCTTCGGCGGCGACCCACTTGGGGCGGCTGCCGATGTCGACGTCGGCGACCGCGACCTCAAGCTCATGCCACGGCCCGGAGGACTCCATGCCGCGGTGGTTGATGATCGCCGTCAGCTCGAGGTCGGGCGGGCAGGTGTCGATCATCGCCCGCAGCAGGTCGCGCGCGACGACTTCCATCCCACCGGTCCGGCCGGGATCGACATAGGTGAGATTGAGGGCGACGCGCGTCACGCGCGGCCGATCGTAGCCGGTGGGCGCTGGCGCAGGGCCCGCCTCCTGCGGCGACCGCGGCGCGGCGCCCGCCGGACTGCGCTGCCGTGCGTATCGACACAGTGTCGGCACTGGAACTAACCGACATACTGGTGTATAACACCCGTGAGGTAGCACGCCTGGGCCAGCCTCCTGCGGAGCCAGGCAGCGCCTCGGCCAGCACTGGCGCCGGACATCCCCCTCGTCCGGCCCCCGGGTCCGCCAAACCCGCTGAGGCGGGGCCTGGGGCGGCCCTGGGTTGCACCCCGGGGATCAACCCTGGGGTGCAACCCCAGGGTTTTCATCGGTGCGCAACTTCGCGCCGGTCGGCAGGGTTGCCAACAGAGCTGATCAGTCGCCGTGGCTGACCCGCTCCGTGTCCATACCCCTTGCTCCGAGGTCTCTCTCGTGTCCAGCGCCACCGGCGGTACCGCCTTGTCCCAACGAATCCCCAGCCGCCGGACCCGGCGGCACGCCGCTCCGACCTCCCCCCGCACCGCTTCGACGAGCAAGCGCGTGCCGGCCACCGCAAGTCTCATCTCGGTGGTCCGCCTCAAGCAGGCGGCGGTCCAGCTGACGCAGCGTTCTGGAGACGCTGGCGCCTGGGCCGCCGCCCGCGAGGTGACCGAGGGTGTCGACCGCTGGGTCTGGGCTGAAGCGGGGGCTCAGCTCGGCCGCGTCGGCACGGCCCACCGCGGCGTCGACCCCGTCGTCGGCGATCTCAATCTGCTCGACCAGGCCCCGGCCGCTCCTCGTGACGAAGAGGAGTACGGCCTTGCGGCTGACGGGCAAGTCGTGGCGCAGCGGTCCTGGATCGGGGGATCCGGGCCGCTGCTCCACGCCTACGTCCGCGAGGGCGGGGACCTGCTGATCCACCGCTGGGACGAGTCCGGGAACCAGGCCGGCATCGAGCTCGTCCGGCAGAACGAGCATGGGCGTGTCCTCTACACCGTCGACGTCAACGCCGATGGCGAGTGCTTTGGCGAGCGCTACGCCTGGGCCGGCGACACGCTCCAGGCCGTCGAGCTGATCGTCGTGAGCTCCTCGTCGCGCCCGCAGGCGCGCCGGGTTCGCGTCACCGACCGGTTCGTCTACGACCGCGGCTAGCCCGCCGCAGGCGATCCCGTCGATGCTCCCACGCGTTGATCCCGATGGTTCCTAGCGGACCGGTGCGCCGCCGCCGTCGCTGGGAGCCCGGCCAAGGAAGGGTCGGGCTCCCAGTCCCCTGCCTGCGTTCCCTGGAAGACTCCGGGCTGTGCCCTCCCGTGCCGCGATCGAGGATGCGCCGTGGCGTGACCCGGTTGACCTACCGGATGCCCGCTACCCGGGCGCCGCGGTCCGTACGCGAGCGCTGCTCGGGCTCCCGGTAGCGGTCACCGACCACGCGCAGGTCCTCGATTGGATCGACGAGCGCGTGGCGGCGGCCCGCGAGCGCCGCGCAGCCGCGGGCGCTGACGCGGCGCCGGGCGACCCAGCGCGGCTGCCGGAGGGCGACGTCGGCCGCCGCGGGCGTGTGGGCGACTACATCTGCGTCACCGCGGTGCACTCCGTGATGACGGCCCAGGAGGACCCGGCGCTCAAGGCCGCCATCCAGGACAGCTCGTTCGCCGTGCCCGACGGCCAGCCGGTTGCCTGGGGGCTCAAGGCGCTTGGCGAGCCGATCGACCGCCGCGTCTACGGGCCCGACCTGATGGCGTACCAGGCCGAGCGGGCCGCGCAGCGCGGCCACCGCTGGTTTCTCTACGGCGGGCGCGACGACGATCCGACCGCCCTGCAGCGCTTGATCGACCGCCTGCAGGCCCGCCACCCGGGCCTTGTCATCGCGGGGTCGCACCGGCCCGTCTTCCGGCCGCTGACGCCCGCTGAGCAGGATGAGGTCGTCGCGATGATCAACGCGTCGGAGGCCGACGTGGTCTGGTGCGGCCTCGGCGCGCCGCGCCAGGAGCTGTGGATGCAGCAGCTCAGAGATCGGCTGGAGCCCGCCGTGCTGGTCGGCGTCGGTGCGGCGTTCGACTTCCATGGCGGGCTGGTGAGCCAGGCGCCGCCGTGGATGCAGGAGCGCGGCCTGGAGTGGGCCTACCGGCTGAGCCGCGAGCCGCGCCGGCTGTTCGTGCGCTACGCGAAGTACAACCCCTGGTACGTCGCCGCGTTCGCCCGCCAATGGGTACACGAGCGGCGCGGCGCACCGTAGGATCGCCGTCATGGCATGGCTCCTGACCGGTGGCGCCGGGTACATCGGCTCCCACATCATCCGCGCGTTCCATGCGGCCGACATCGACGTCGTCGTGCTCGACAACCTCTCGAGCGGCTTTCGGGAGTTCGTGCCGGACGGCGTGCCGCTCGTGGTCGGCTCGGTGATCGACACCGAGCTCGTCGCGAGCGTCTTCTCGGACCACCAGATCGACGGCGTCGTGCACCTGGCCGGCTGGAAGTACGCGGGCCTCTCGATGGACCAGCCGACTGTCTTCTACCGCGACAACATCTACGGCATGGGCGTGATCCTCGACGCGATGCGCGAAGCGGGCTGCGTGAACATGGTCTTCTCGTCGTCGTGCGCGACCTACGGGACCCCCGCTGAGGAGGTCGTGACCGAGGAGACGCCGACGGGTCCGGAGTCGCCGTACGGCGAGAGCAAGCTGGTGTCGGAGTGGCTGCTGCGCCGCGTGGCCGATACGTGGCCGGAGCTGCGCCAGACGTCGCTGCGCTACTTCAACGTCGTCGGCTCGGGGCCGCAGGAGCTGGCCGACCACAGCCCCTACAACCTGTTCCCGCTGATCTTCCGCGCCCTCGACCGCGGCGACGCGCCGAAGATCTTCGGCGACGACTACCCGACCCGCGATGGCACGTGTATCCGCGACTACATCCACGTCGTGGATCTCGCGGAGGCGCACGTGGTGGCTGCGCAGGCGCTCGAGGCGGGGCGCGACGTCGCGCCGATCTACAACGTGGGCCGCGGCGAGGGCTCGACGGTGCGCGAGATCATGACGGCGGTGCGCGAGGGCACGGGCGTCGGCTTTGAGCCCGTGGTCGCGCCGCGCCGCCCGGGCGACCCGGCCCGCATCGTGGCCAGCGCCGACCGCATCGACCAGGACCTCGGCTGGGTTGCGAGCCGCGATCTCGACGACATGGTCACCTCGGCGTGGGCGAGCTGGCAGCACCACACGGCTGCTGGCGGAGACGAGCGGCTCACGTCCGCGTGAGGCTGCTGCCCTGCGCGGCGGCGTCTGCCCAGGCCGCGCTGACGGGGATCGCGCTGCAGCGCCTCGCGCGCGGCCAGCACCGGCG
>JAEYAL010000186.1 GCA_023404805.1 Actinomycetes bacterium
CCCACATCCACGCCGGTCCGGCGCGCTGCCCTGCGGCGCGCCGGGCGGTCGGGCGCGGCGCCGATGCGCCGGGCGCGCCCTCGCACGCCCGCGTCCACGACCCCAAACCAACCTCGAGGTCCCCACCCCATGTCCTCCCCACTGTTTCGCCGGCGCGCTTCGGCGGCCGGCGCTGTGCTCGCAGTCGCGGCCACGGCCGCGCTCGCCCCTCCCGCGTCCGGCGCCGGCCTCGGCGCCGCCTCGCCGCTCAAAGGCGAGCTGGACGTCTTCCTCCGCCACGACGGCGACGGCACCGGCAGCGATCCCAACGCCGCCTCGCTCGTCATGGTGCGACGCGTCGACGGGTTCTGGCGCAGCCCGGTGAACCTCGGCGGCAACCTGCATCAGGACTCCGAAGTCGCCGTGACCTCGCCGGGGACCGGCAAGCTCACGGTCGCCGTCCGCTGGACCGACAACACGCTCCGGACTCGCGACTGGAGCTCGACGAGCGGCTGGGGTCCATGGAGCGGGTCGGTCGTCGGCAACATCACGGGCGGTCCGGCCCTGGCCAGCTACGGCGGCGGCAACGTCCTCGCCACGTGGCGGGGTCCGTCGGGCAGCGCGACCTTCAAGGTGCGGCCCGCTGGGGGCGCGTGGCCGGCCTACGGCACCGTCCTCTCGGCTCCCGCCGCGGCCGGCACCGGACCCTCGGCGCGGCCCTACGGATCCAGCAGCGTCGCGATCGAGTTCGTGCCCTCCTACAACGCCCGCCCGATGGAGTCGGCGTGGACCGACCAGTCGGAGGGGATTGAAAACGCCACGGCGTGGAACAGCGCCGCCGGCGACCAGCAGTCCGACTTCCTCACCGTACCGGCGATGCCCAGCAAGCAGACGCTGGCGGTCGGCGCCGGGATCTTCGCGGCCGGAGGCACCGACCGGCACGTGGTCCAGCTCGTCGAAGGCGCTCCCGGCACCACCGGGTCCCTCATCGACATGGGCGGCACCGTGGCCGGGTCCACCGCGACCTCGCGGCCCGGTGAGTCGACCATCCCCAACACCCCGGCCAGTCTGCGCACCTACCAGTTCGCCGACAGCACGGCGCAGCGCTACGAGCTCTTCTGGCGGGGCGACAACGGCTGCCTCAACACCCGGACCAGCGGCTCGCTCACTCCGCTCAGCGCGTGGGCGGCCAGCAGCCAGGTTCCGACGCAGGTCGCCAGCTCGCGCTGTGTGTGGCCCGCCCGCACCGGGACGATGGGGCTGATGCGCCGCAACTCCCCGGCGACCGACGGCGACCTCTACAACGCCGAATCGGCGTTCTACCCAGCGCCGTCAGCGAACAGCTACGCCGACTGGTACACCTCGCGCTACCAGGCGCTGGTCTACCACCAGACCGGGAACTGGCAGACGGCGTGGGACGTGCGCAACTGGCACCCGAACGCCTGGGTCTACCGCAAGAGCACTTCGTACCTCGGGACCGACGGCCCGGACAACTCGCCGACGGTGCTGCAGGCGCACCCTGACTTCTTCGTGAAGGCGGCGGGCAGCACCCGCTTCCTGGCGATCAACTACGACTGCACCAGCAGCGGATGCACGCAGCCGCTGCTCGACGTCACGAAGCCGGCCGCCCGCCGCTTCTGGCTCTACGGCGATTCGACGGCGACCAACGCTGCCGACCTGCCGACGTCCGGCGAGTGCCGCAACCAGAAGACGTACATGGGCATCCTGGAACTGCTGGCCTGCACGCGGGATACGAACCCGTCCGCCGGGCAGACGGCCAGCGACAAGGGCAACGCCAAGGGCGTGTGGCTCGACGACGTGCTGGCCCAGCTCGGCGAGCCCACCAGCGACGCGGCGTCCTACATCACGTTCTTCGACGGCAAGGGCACTACGAACACGGCGGGCGCGAACGGCGCCGCGGGACCGGCCATCAAGGGCAACCAGGTCGCGACGTACCTGCCGTTCTCGGCCGCAACCTGGGACAGCAGCCTGGCGACGATGCTCGAGGAGCTGCGCGCGGGGATCAACCAGCTCAAGGCCGCTGGCCGGCTGCGCGCCGACCAAGGCAAGATCGCGATCAACTGGCATTGGGACCAGTACGGCGAGTCCTGGGCCACTCCGCAGCCGAACCTCAGCTCGCCCGCGATGGCGACGCCGGCGCGGATCATCTCGGCCGCCGACTTCGTCGAGCTCGAACACGGCTGGCTCGATGAGAACATCGTCGGCGGAGACGCGAGCACGGTCCGCAGCTTCGCGCGCCACGCGAGCTTCATCGACCAGGTGCACGCGCTCGGCCGCAACGTGATCGCCGAGAAGGCGTACAGCGAACCCGACGGCGACGCCACCTACGCGTTCAACGCGGGCTACAACCTCGCCAGCGCGCTGCTGACGTACGGGCCTGGGGACATGGTCGGCGATATCGGCGACAAGTACGGCCGCGGTTACCTGGGCTACACGCTCGATCTCGGGCAGCCGACGGCGTCGCGTTCGGCGCTGGTCGCGGCGTACCCCACGGGTGCGCAGCAGCGCGTGTTCGAGAACGGCCGCGTCGTCGTCGCGCCGCCGGGGCCGCCGGCCTGCACCGGAGCTGGCGGCGCCACGGGGTGCCTGACGACGACCGGTTCGAACGCCGGCAAAGTCGTCGTCACGCTGCCTGCAGGCAGCCGGTGCCTGCTGCCCGGTGCGACGGCGCTCGCGGCGTGTCCGAGCACGTCTGCGATCACGCCCAGGCAGGCGGTGATCGTCATCGCATCCTGAGGCTGGCCTGTGGCGGGGGGGGCCCCCGGCCCCCCCCCCCCCCCCACCCCGGAACCCCCCCCC
>JAEYAL010000212.1 GCA_023404805.1 Actinomycetes bacterium
GGCGCGGTGCCAGCCGGCGCAGGCTCCACCGCGGGGACGTCCCGCACGGTCGGCGGGGCCGGGATCGCAGCGGGCGCCACGGTGGCGGCGCTGAGGGCAGCGAGCGGCGGCTCGGACGGAGCGGCCGGTTCTGGCTCGGGCTCTCGCTCCGGAGCCGCCACGGGCGCAGTCTGCGCCACCGGCTCTGGCTCGGGCTCGACCGCCGGCAGCGGGTCTTCGTCGGTCCGCCCGAAGGTGACGAAACCACTGGCCGCTGCGGCAGCCCGCTGTGCCGCCGACTCCCGTACGGCAGGCATCGCCGCCGCGGCGTTCGCTCCCGGCGTCGGCACATCCGGCGCGGCCTCGGCCACCGGCTCGGGGACGACCTCCGGCGCGGCCTCGGCCAGCGGCTCGGGGACGACCTGCGCCGCCGGCGCAACCTCCGGCGTCGGCAGGCCGCCGCGCTCGCCGTCCCAGTGGAAGCTCTGGAACTCGTCGGTCGGTTCGGCCGCCGGAACCTCCGCGGAGCGTTCGGCGGCCGCCGGGACCGCAGCAGCCGCCTCAGGCGCAGGCGTCAGGTCGATGCTGCTGGCCTTGAAGTCGGCGGGCGTGAGCGGGCGGTCTCCCCCGCCCTGCGGCACGATCTCGGGCAGCCGCGCATCGCGCCGCCAGCGTGATCCGAGCAGGCCGATGACGATGTCCTCAAGCTCGTCCCACGCCTGACCTGCAGTCGGGGTGCGCGTCTTCCAGTCTTTGGCGAGCAGCCGCTGCACCCACTCCGACATCTGCAGGTCGACCTCGGGGTTGACCTCCCGCGCAGGCGGGATCTCGTCGTTGATGTGCCGCAGCAGGATCGCGACAGGCGAGTCGCTGTCGGAGAACGGCACCTTTCCGGTGAGCATCTCGTAGGCCATCACGCCGACCGAGTAGAGGTCGGTGTACGGCCCGATGTCCTTCGCCATCGCCTGCTCGGGCGCCATGTAGGTCGGGGTGCCGACGGTCGTGCCGGTCACGGTCACGAAGCGGCCGGCGGACAGGTCGTTGCGGGCTTTGGCGATGCCGAAGTCGGCGATCTTCACGCGCCCTTCGCGGGTGACCATCACGTTCTCCGGCTTGAGATCGCGGTGCACGACGCCGTGGTGCGTCGCGTGGTCGAGGCCGGCCAGCAGCCCCTCGAGGACGCCCACGACCTGCGGCAAGGTCATCCGCCCGACGTACGGGCGCAGCGAGCCGCGCTCGAAGTACTCCATCGCGATGTACGGCGTGCCCTCGAACTCGAAGTGCTCGTGCACGGTCACGATGTTCGGATGGCTGAGCAGCCCGGCCGTCCGCGCCTCGCGCAGGAAGCGGTGCGCCATGCCTTCGTCCGGCGACGTGATCAGCCGCAGCTCCTTGAGCGCGACGAAGCGGTCCAGGTCGGTCTGCCGGGCGAGGTAGACGACGGCCATCCCGCCGTGGCCGACCTGCCGGAGCAGTTCGTAGCGGCCCGCAGTGCGGATCACGCTCGCCATGGTCAGACGCCCTGCACGAGCGTTTGGCCGGCGTTGCCGACCGGAAGCGTCGGGACGCCGTTGCTGGTCGCGCAGACCAGCCCCTGATGCAGGGCGGGCAGGCTGCCGTAGGTGACCTTCGTGCAGATCCCCGAGACGACGCTCACGACGACGCACGGGACCGGCGCCCCTGCGACGTTGAAGGCGCAACCGACCGCGACCTTGCCGACCAGATCGGTCGGCACCATGCCGGGCGCTCCACCGATAAGCGGCCGTTTGCCCGCGGGGATCATCGGCACGAGGCCGCCGTGCGCGCACTGCACGGTCGCGGAGGCGTTCACCAGAGGCGGCACAGCGGTCGAACTCTCCCGCGGGCCCGTCAGATCAGCCCTTCGCGCACCGCATGCGCGACGGCCTGTGAGCGACTGCGCACTCCCAATTTCGTAACAACGTCATGCAGCACGTTTTTTACGGTGCGCTCGCTGTAACAAAGTTGTGCAGCAATTTCTCGCGTCGGCAGGCCGTCGGCGATCAGCGTGAGCACGGCCTGCTCGCGCTCGGCGAGGACCACGACCGGCGTTCGCTCGCGATCACCAGCCGGCTCGGGCTCCGCCGCGCCGCTCATGACGCGCTCGAGGAAGCCGTGGCCCACGACGCTCGCACCGGAGGCGAGCGCGAGGAGCGCGGCGTGGAGGTTCTCGTGGGTGACCTCGTCCTTGGCGACGAAGCCGTTCGCGCCGCCGCGAATGGCCGAAAACATCTTGTCGTCGCTGGTATCTGCGGTGCAGACGAGCACTGCCGCGTCGGTCGCGGCGCGCACCGTGGAGATGAACTCGAGGCCGCCATCGACGGCGCTGTCGAGCACCACGAGATCCGCGTCGTAGAGCTCCGCGCGACCCCACGCATCTTCGGGCGAAGCCACGTGCGTGACGTCGTCGATCGGCTCCATCAACGCCAACGAGGCAGCCAGGCCCCGGCGGAAAATTGGGTGAGGATCTACGACGAACAGGCGCATAGGTGGACGCAGGTGTCCCTTTCGGTCTCGCGGAACGCTTTTGTGGTGGATGGGATCACCGGCGTCGCCGAGACAACTGCCAAAACTAGCAGCTACGACGAGTAGCGACACTCCATTTCCCAGAACATGTGACGCAGGCTCAATACCCAAGGTATCCCAAAGCGGTGCCGTGCGTCGAGCCGTTGCGAGCGCCGCCGCACTACCGTGTGTCGAATGCCCGAAGAGATCGCCAACACCGCCCGCTGGATCCAGAGCGAGGCGGAAGCTGAGGAGCTCGCGGCGCTCGTGGTCGACCCGGCGCGCGCTGCTCTGCTCGTGTGCGTCACGACCCAGAACGCCGCCGAGCGGCCGCTGCTGGACGCCGACGCTCTCGCGGTCGCGCTGGGCGACCGGGCACAGGTCTGGGTCATCACCGACTCCGCCCACGCGTGGGCGCTCACCGAGGCGCTGCCGCCCAAGATCGACGTCTACGGCGGAGCCATCCGCGCGTGGCAGCCGATCGCCGAGGGCGCGACGCCGTACCCGAGCGACCACCCGCAGTGGACCGTCTTCACCGAGGGCGACGCGGCGAAGGCCCACGAGCAGATCCTCGCCTACGCCGAGATGCTCGAGAACCCGCCGCCCGCGTTCGGCACCAAGGCCTATGGCACGGTGACGGCCGTGCGCAAAGCCGGCGCCGAGATCCAGCTCCTCAGCGGCCACCCCGCCTTCGCCTCGAGCGGCCACCTGATCCAGCACGGCGAGGTCTTCCACGCCGGCGAGATCCTCGCCGTGGGCCAAGAGGTCACCGTCAAGGTCGGCCCGTGGCACGCGCAGGCCGGCCGCGTCTCGGTCTCGCTGCGCGACTACGCCCCCGACCCGTGGGAGCGCCTGACCGAGGTGTACGAGCCAGGCGACCTCATCGAGGGCATCGTCAGCGAGATCAAGCACTTCGGCGCGTTCGTCGAGCTGATGCCCGGCGTCGAGGGCCTGCTGCACAAGAGCAAGATCATCGACGGCTTCGTCAACTACGTCGACGACTTCGTCGCCCCCGGCGACCGGATCACCGTGCGCCTGCTGTCGCTTGAGCCGTACGACCGCAAGGCCGAGGTCTCGATGCTCGACGTGCCGGAGGGCGAGACGCCCGAGCCGCCGGCGTCGGTCTTCCCGGGCGGTCCGCCGTGGATCCCTGCGTCGCCCGACGCGTTCGCCAGCGAAGAAGCCGCGAACGGCGGCGGCGAGCGCGACGGCGACAGCGGGCCCCGCAGCGAGAGCGCCGCTCCCGCACCCGCAGCGGCCGCCACGCCGGCCCCGGCGATCCCCGGCGACGGCGCCATCGGCCCGGCGTTCGCGGCGGCCCTGCAGTTCATGGTGGAGCACCATGGGAGCCAGGTCCGCAAGGACCTCGTGCAGACGCCGTACGTCGCGCACCTCATGTCGGTCGCATCGCTGGTGCTCGAGCACGGCGGCAACGAGACCGATGGCGTGGCGGCCCTGCTGCACGACGCGATCGAGGACGCCGGCGGCGCCGCGATGGAGGCGACGCTCACCGAGCGGTTCGGCCCCGAAGTCGCCCGGATCGTGCGCGACGTGACGGACACCGACGAAGACCCCAAGCCGCCGTGGCGCCCCCGCAAGGAGGCGTATCTGCGACACCTGTCGACGATCGACGAGCGCGCCCTGCGCGTCTCAGCCGCCGACAAGCTCCATAACGCGCGCTCGCTCGTCGCCGACCTGCGCCGCGACGGCGAGGTCCTATGGGAGCGCTTCAACGCGCCGAAGGCCGACCAGCTGTGGATCTACGGCGAGTACGGCGCGGCGTTCGACGCCCGCCTGGCTGAACTCGGCGCCGCTGAGGGCCGCACCGCGGAGCTCGTCGCCGAGCTGAAGACCGTGGTCGCGCAGCTCACCGAACTGGCCGAGGCCAGCGCTCCCGCCTGAGCAGGATTCCGGAATGGGGTTCTGCGGAATCCCGATTCTTCTGACACCATCGGGCGATGTCCCTGATGCTCCGTTTTCCTGTCCGCCCGGAGCGGCCCCGCCGGCGCGCCCTCGCGGCGCTGACGGCGGCGGCCGCTGCATTGGGGTGCGCCGCACCGGCCCAGGCCGCATCGCCGCCGCGGAGCGTGCAGTACGACCTGCCGAGCACGAAGGGCAACGTCGACCCCAGCCGCGTGCAGTTCAACGGCACGACGAAGAGCCTGACCGCGTGGGTGCGCTACCCCGCCGGCTACGACGACGACCCGGGCCGCAAGTGGCCCGTCCTCTACCTGCTGCACGGCTGGGAGGACAGCTCCAGCGCCTGGCTTGAGTGGAAGAAGGGCCAGTTCGACGCGATGGCGCCGGACTTCCCCGGTCTCGTCGTGATGCCCGAGGGCGCCAAGGCGTGGTTCATCAACTGGGCCAACCCGGCCGGCAACCCGGGCCAGAAGTGGGGCGACTACCTGCTTGAAGAGGTCGTGCCGTATATGGAGCGCACGCTGCGGATCGCGCCCGGCCGGGGCAACCACGCGATCGGCGGCCTCTCGATGGGCGGCTTCGGCGGCCTCGCAGCAGTGTCGACGCTCCCGACGTACTTCGGCCACGGCCTCTCGTTCTCAGGCTTGCTCGACAACCAGGACTTCAACTTCAGCCAGATCCTCAACATCGCGCAGATCGGCCACCCGGGCTACGCGTCGGTGTTCGGCCCGTCGATGGGCGCGTACGCTGAGGCGATGAACCCGCTCAAGAACCCCAAGGAGTTCGCGGGCTCGCGCCTCACGGTCACCTACGGCACCCCGGCCGTCCAGACCGCGTTCATCGGCGACATCCGCCAGCGCGGTGAGGCGTCGCTCGAGATCGGCGCGCAGGGCCAGGCGCGCACGTTCCTCAATGCGATGAAGGGCGTCCCGGCGTCGATCTACACGTCGAACCGCCAGAACGCCTCGCATGCGTGGTATTGGTGGCGCAACGACCTCGCTGCCGCCGTGCGCCGCGGCGTCTTCGGTGGCACGCCCATCAGCGAGACCGCCCAGGCCAAGTCCTGGACCTACGGCACCATGGCCGACCACGGCAACGCGTGGGGCCTCGGCTTCAAGCTGCCGGCGCTGCCGACCCAGAAGGTCGTGCTCACGCGAAACGGCTCGACGCTCACCGGCGCGGGCCGCGGCACGATCCGCATCGAGGGCGGCGCCGCGGACGCCGACGCGAGCGGCAACGGCACCCTCGCCGACTGCAGCTTCACCCTCACCCTGCCCTTCACGCAGCAGCTGCCTGCCAGCTGCTGACCGTGCGGCCGGTCACTGGCCTGGGCGCCTGCCCGGCCAGTGACCGCAGCCGCCCGTCGGGTCAGGACCGGGCGCTCTTCGCGCCGACCTACGTTCCGGCGGTCCATGCGAATCGCCCTTCTGGCTCATCACACTGCGCCCATCGCGCCACCGTTCATCGGAGGGGTCGAAAGCCAGACGTGGTACCTCGCGCGGTGGCTCGCCCAGCGCGGCCATGAGGTGACGCTGTTCGGTCTGGCCGGGTCGCACGTGCCCGGCGTGACGATCCGCGAGCTCGAGGTCCGCCCGGCGACGTTCTCCGCCCGCGCCCGCGAGGACGTCTCGACACAGCCTGGCGCCTTCCTCGCCGCGCACCACGCCTACCTCGAAGCGCTCACGGAGCTCGCCAGCGACTGCCCGTTCGACGTCGTCCACGCCAACACGCTCCACTACCTGCCGGTCGCGATGGCCGCCTCGCTGCCGGTCGAGCCGGTGCTTTCGCTGCATTGCCCGCCGACCCCGTGGCTGGAGTCCGCCCTTCAGGTCGCCGGGCAGCTCGGGGCGCTCCCGTTGGCCGTCACGGCGGTCTCGCGAGCGCTCGCGCGCGAGTGGCGCCACGTGGTCCGCTCGCCCGCCGTGATCCCCAACGGCATCGACCTCGCCGCCTGGCAAGCCGGCCCCGGCGGCAGCGGCAGCGGCTGCGCCTGGGTCGGGCGGATCGTGCCCGAAAAGGCGCCGCATCTGGCGATCGACGCGGCGCGCGCGGCCGGGCGCCACGTGCGGCTGGCGGGCCCGATCATCGACCGCGGCTACTGGGAGGCCGAGGTGCGCCCGCGTCTGGGACGCCATGCCACCTACGAAGGGCACCTCGACCACCGTGGCCTCGTCGCGCTGGTGGGCGCCGCCGCGGTGTCGATCCAGTCGCCGGTGTGGGAGGAGCCGTTCGGGCTCACCGCCGCCGAAGCGATGGCCTGCGGCACCCCGGTCGCGGCGTTCGCGCGCGGAGGCTTGCGCGACGTGATCGGCGCGGCGTCGGGCTGCCTGGCCCGCCCAGGCGATGTCGCCAGCTTGGCGGCTGCGATCACCCGCGCGGCGCAGCTCGACCGCGCTGGTGTCCGCGCCGACGCGGCTGCGCGGCTCGGCGTCGACGCCATGGGCCTCGGCTACGAAGCGGCGTACCTCAGGCAGGTCCAGCGCGCGGGCCCGCCAGCGGCGAGCGAAGCCACGCCGGTGCAGATCCGGGTGCCCGCAGGCCGCGCGGTGGCCGGGCTCGACGCGGGCGTGTCCGAGGGGACCCCGGCCGCAGCATGATCGGCTACTACGTGCACCACCACGGCGCCGGGCACGCGCAGCGGTTCTGCGCGGTCCGCGAACACCTCGGAGGGCAGCTGATCGGGCTCGGCAGCGGCCCACGCCCGCGCGACGTGCCCGCGAGCGCCTGGGTGGCGCTGGCGCACGACGCGACCACCACGCCGGACGACCCGGACGCCGGCGGCAGCCTGCACTGGGCGCCCCTGCACGACCGCGGTCTCCGGCAGCGGACCACGCAGCTCGCAGCCTGGGCGCAGGCCCACGACCCGGACGGGCTCGTGGTCGACGTCTCGGTGGAGGTGGCGCTGACCGCGCGGCTGCTGGGCCTTCCGACCGTGGTGGTGGCGCAGCACGGCACTCGGGCTGACGGGCCCCATGAGCTCGCGTACCGCAGCGCACGGGCCGTGGCGGCGCTGTGGCACGAAGGGCAGCACCCGATGCCGCCCGGCGCCCGCCACGTCGTCCACGTCGGGCCGTTGTCGCGGTTCGACGCCAGGATCGAGCCCGGCGCCGAGGCGAGCGCCGCTCGCCCTGCCGGCGACCGGCGGCAGGTGCTGCTGATGGCAGGCGCCGGCGGTCACGAGCTCGACGCGGGCGCGGTGGCGTCGGCGGTCGACGCCACTGCCGGAAGCTGGGACTGGGACGTGCTCGCGAGCGGCCTCCCGCGGTCGCGCGACGCCGACGCGGACGGCGTCTGGGCGGCGCTGGGCGCGGCGGATGTGGTGGTCGCGGCCGCGAGCAACAACTGCATCGGCGAGGTGGCGGCGGCGCGGCGGCCCCTCATCGCCGTCCCCCAGCCTCGGCCGTTCCGCGAGCAGCACGCGCATGCAGGCCTGCTGGCGGAGCGCGGGCTGGCGACGGTGCTCGACACCTGGCCCGAAGCGAGCCGCTGGCCCCAGCTGCTGGAGCAGGCCGCGGCCCGCGGGGGCGCCGCCTGGGCGCCGCACCACGACGGCCGCGGTGCGCAGCGTTTCGCCGCCGCGATCCGCGAGGCGCTGGCATGAGGCCCGCCGTGGTCACCATCCAGCGCGGGCGCCACGAGCACCTGCGCCGCCAAGCCGCCGCGGTCGCCGCGTCGCCGCGCCGTCCAGTCGCGCATGTCGTCGTCTCGATGGACGACGAGCCGCCGGAGGTGCCTGGCGCCGACGTCGTGCATCTCGCGGTCGCCGCAGGGCAGCCGCTACCGCTCGCGCGGGCACGCAACACTGGGTTTGAGCACGCGGTCCGCGTGCACCGCGCCAACCAGCTCATCGCGCTCGATGTCGACTGCCTGCCGTCGCCGTCGCTCATCGCCAGCTACTCGCGTGCGCTTGCCCGGCAGCCGAAGTGGCTCTTGGCGGGCGCCGTCCGCTACCTGCCACCCGGCATCCCAGCTGCGGGGGCCCTGCCGTCGGCGGCCGAGCTTCTCCGTGCACCGCACCATCCGGCGCGGCCTGTGCCCGCCGACGATGAGATCCTTCCCGAGCACCGGTACGAGTTGTTCTGGTCGCTGTCGTTCGCGATCACGCCGCGCGTGCACCAGGCCCTTGGCGGGTTCGATGAGCGGTACGAGGGCTATGGCGCCGAGGACACCGACTACGCCGTGCGAGCGCGACAGTGCGCCACGCCGTTCGGCTGGGTCGGCGACGCGGAGGCGTACCACCAGCACCACGCCGTGAGCTCGCCGCCGGTCGAGCACCTCGCCGACATCGTCCGCAACGCGCGGCGGTTCCATGCGATGTGGAACTCGTGGCCGATGCCCGCCTGGCTTGCGGAGTTCGAGCGCCGCGGGCTCGTCGACTGGGACCGCGAGGCGGGAACCCTCTCCCTGCGGCCGATGCCGCGAAACCGCGCGGCCTAACGGAGCCCGTCGCGCCGCTCTGGCCGCAGGATGCGCCGCACGATCTGGGCGTTGCGGCGCGTCATGGCGCTGCGCGGCTCGTGGCCGTCGACCACCGCGTTGGCGTAGCCGACCGCGTCACGGCAGACCAGCAGCACTTGGTCGATCTGCGTGATCGACCCGTCGACGTGCGCCGGCCGCAGCCCGACGCCGGTCGTGCCGTCCACGCAGACGATGGTCGGCGGCTGGAGCGACAGCGCCAGCGGCGCAGGCCACGGGTAGGCAGCGAACGCCTGGATCCATTCCGCGTCGGGCGCGGGCGTCAGCGGCAGGAGCCAGCTGGCTCCCAGGAAGGCCGGCCGCAGGGGACGCGGTCGGGGCGCGATGAGCACCGCAGACACGCCATCCAATGAAGCACAGCAGCTAGGCTCTGGCGGCAAGGTGGCGTCAGCACCGCTTCTTGACCGTTTAGCAAGTGAGCGGTTGTCCAAAAAGTCGGGGACACGTCGCCGGTCAGGCGCGGTCGCCGGGCCAGCTACCGTGAGGTCGGTGCTGGCCTTCGACGACACGGGAAGCGGTGTCCCGACGGTCCTGATCCACGGGTGGGCGGCCAGCCGCCGGATCTGGCACCACACCGTGCCGCAGCTGCCTGGCCGGCGCGTCATCGCGATCGACGTGCCGGGCTTCGGAGCGTCCCCCGCCGCGGGTGACGGCTTCGACCTGGAAGCGGTCGCTGAGACCATCTGGAAGGGGCTGCCGGCCGACGGCCCCGTCGCGCTGGTCGGCCACTCCCTCGGCGCTGCGATCGCGCTCACCGCGGCGGCCCAGCAACCGGACCGGGCCGCCGCGCTGGTGCTCTGCGCGCCCGCCGGGCTGCGGCCGATCCCGTCGCTGGCGAGCGGCCCCGCCGGCGTCCTCGGCGCGCTCGCGATCGACCTGCGCCGCATCGCGCTGCCCTACGCGTCGGGCTCGCCGCTTGGGCGGCGGTTGCTCCTCGGTGCCAGTACCGCGATGGGCGACGCCGTCAGCGAGGAGGACGTGATCACGATGGTGACGGCGTCCGAGCACGCCACGCGCACGGCGGCAGCGCTCGAAGCGGTGACGCGCGCCGACCTGCGGCCGCTTCTCACGCAGGCGCCTGCCGCGCTCGGCGTCCTCTGCGGCGAGCACGACCGCGTCATCCCGCCGTCGACGATCGACGTGGTGCTCGCCGCGCGCCCGGACGCGGTGGCCGACCGCGTGCCGGGTACGGGCCACGTGCCGATGATGGAGCGCCCGACCGTGTTCGCCGCGATGCTCCGGCAGGTGCTCGACCGTCTCAGTGCTTGAACCCGCTTGCCTCGTCGGCGCTGAGCGGCACCGCCACCGGGTGCGTGCTGAAGTGCGCGACCGCGGCGCGCAGGTCGTCGAGCAGCAGCGAGACGAGGTCGCGGCTCACGTCCTGGCGGACGAGCACCCGCTGCACCGGCAGCGAGTCGACCTCGCCCGTGAGCGGGTAGGCCGGGACCTGCCAGCCGCGCACGCGCAGGCGGTCAGCGAGGTCGTAGAGGGTGTAGCCGGGGTCGGCGCCCTCGGCGATCCGCCAGGTCACGCACGGGATGCCGCCCGCCGGGTCGCCGTCGAACAGCAGCTCAAACGGGCCGAGCGACGGGATCGCGGATGCGAGGTACTGGGCGGTGTCGTAGGACGCCAGGTGCACGCGCCGGTAGCCCTCGCGCCCGAGCCGCAGGAACTCGTAGTACTGCGCGGCGATCTGCCCGGCGGGCCGCGAGAAGTTGATCTGGAAGACGGGCATGTCGCCGCCGAGGTAGCTGACGTGGAAGATCAGGTCGCCCGGCAGTTCGGCGACGTCGCGCCAGACGACCCAGCCCACGCCGAGCGGCGCCAAGCCGAACTTGTGGCCCGAGGCGCTGATCGACTTCACGCGCGGCAGGCGGAAGTCCCACTCCAGCTCGGGCGCGCAGAACGGCGCGAGAAACGCTCCGCTCGCGCCGTCGACGTGCAGGTCGATGTCGAGGCCCGTGTCTGCCTGGAGCTGGTCGAGCGCGTCGGCGAGCTCCTTGACCGGTTCGTAGCAGCCGGTGTAGGTGACCCCGAGCGTCGGCACGACGAGGATCGTGTTCTCGTCGACGCGCTCGAGCATGTCGGCGGCGTCCATCCCGTAGTGCCCGGCGCGCATCGGGACCTCGCGGATCTCGATGTCCCAGTACTTGGCGAACTTGTGCCAGACGACTTGGACCGGGCCGCACACGAGGTTGGGCTTGTCGGCCGGGAGCCCTGCCGCCGTGCGCTTCTCGCGCCAGCGCCACTTCGCCGCCATGCCCGCGAGCATGCACGCCTCCGAGGAGCCGATCGCCGACGCGCCGATCGTGTTCTGCCCGTCCGGGGCGTTCCACAGGTCGGCGAGCATGTTCACACTGCGCCGCTCGAGCTCCGCCGTCTGCGGGTACTCGTCCTTGTCGATCATGTTCTTGTCGATGCACAGGTCCATCAGGGCGTGCACCTCGGGCTCCTCCCACGTCTGGCAGAACGTCGCGAGGTTCTGGCGGGCGTTGCCATCGAGCATCAGCTCGTCGTGCACGATCTGAAAGGCCGTCGACGGCGCCGACTCGCGGTCGGGGAACTGGTACTTGGGCACCGCCTGCTGCAGGTCCTGCCCGGCGAACACCGAGTCGTAGAGCTGGCCTGAGACCTCTTGCCGGGCGTGGAGCGTCATGGGGCCATCATGCCCGCGCCGCACCGCAGCGCGGGCAACTTTCGCGTGATCCGAGTGACGCATCCGGCGGACCGTGGCGGGTCTGCACCACTGGCCGGCAGGCTGCCGGGCGGGTAGCGTCGAGGCTCCATGCCGCCCGCCGCCTCGATCGCCGCTCCGGGCGCCCAGCCCGCCGCGCGATGATCGCCGCCGCCGCCGTCGTGGTCCTCACGCTCGCGCTGATGGCGTCGGGCAAGGTCGAGCCGCTGCTGGCGCTGGCGGGCGGCCTGATCGTGGCCGGGCTCCTCGGGATCTCCGAACCCGAGGACCTGCTCTCCGGGCTCAGCAACCCCGGCGTGATCACGGTCGGCGCGATGCTCGTGATCGCCAAGGGCGTGGTGAAGACCGGCGTCGTGTCGCGCGTGACGTGGACGCTGCTGTCGGCGACGACCACCTCGCGTCAGGCGATCGGCCGGCTCTCGGCCCCGATCGGCGTGGCGTCGGCGCTGATCAACACGACGCCGATCGTCGCCATGCTCATCCCCGCCGCCCGGCAGCTTGAGCAGACCCGCCGCATCCCTGCGCGCGAGGTGCTGATGCCGATCGCGCATGTGACCACGCTCGCGGGGTCGGTGACGATGATCGGCACGAGCTCGAACCTCCTGATCGCCGGCATCGCTGGGCAGCAGGGGATCGAGATGGGGATGCTGTCGTTCGCGCCCGTGGCGCTGCCGGTGGCGTTTGCGGGGTCGCTGCTGATCTTCTTCATCGGGCCGCGGCTGTTGCGCGCCGAGGCCTCGGCCAAGCGGCCAGATAAGCAGTGGCGCGTCGAGATCCCGATCGGATCGGCGGCGCTGGCGGCCGGGCGGCGGGCGGCAGACCTCGGCATCCACTCCACGCGCGACTACCGCCTGGAGGGCATCTTGCGCTGGGGCGATCTGGTCGCCGCCGACGAGGTGATCGAGGCCGGCGACGTGCTCGTGTTCGAGGCGACGGCGGCCGGCGTCGCGGCGATCTGGTCGACGCCGCTGTTCGGCATGGGCGCGCACCGGCTCTACGAGGTGAGCATCAGCGCCGGCGAGGGCGCCGAGCTCCACGAGTTCGAGCGCGACGGCACCATGCGCATCATCGCCGCGCGGTCGGAGCGGCCGCTGCACGAGACCGAGCTGCCGCCGGGCGAGACCTGCTTCATCGCCGCCGACAACGCCGATGCCGTCGCCCGGAACTCGGCCGTCGCGCTCATCCAGGACGCCGCCGCCCGCGCGCCGCAGCCGGGCAAGACGTGGCCGGCGCTGCTGATCCTCGCCGCCGTGATCCTGGCGGCGTCGACGGGGCTCGCGCCGACCGAGCTCTCGGCGTCGGCAGGCGCCGTGCTGATGGTCCTGACCGGTGTGCTGACGCCGCGCGGCGCCGCCCGGGCGCTCGACCCGAAGGTGCTCGCGATGCTCGCGGGCTCGATCGGCCTGGGGACGATCGTGGTCGACAGCGGCCTGGCCGACGAGATCGCCGAGGCGATGGTGAGCGTCGCTACCGGGCCGCTCGCCCTGGTGATCGTGCTCGCGCTCGTGACGGCGGCCATGACGAACGTCGTGACCAACGCCGCCACGGCCTCGATCCTCGCGCCGGTCGGGATCACGCTGGCGGCGCAGCTCGACGTCGACCCGGTGACCGTGCTCGCGCTGATCGGCACCTGCGTCTCTTTCACGTTCCTCAACCCGTACGGCCACCAGACCAACGTGATGGTCAGCGAGCCCGGCGGCTACACGAGCGCGTCGTTCCTGCGGGTCGGCGTGCCGCTCCTCGCGACCGTCCTCGTGACGGTCTGCGCGACCGGGTGGCTGCTCGCCCGCTAAGGCGCCGTGGCGGTGCTGCGCGGGTCGACGAGGATCTTGGCGTGCGCGTCAGGGTCGCCGAGGGCCGCGAACGCCGCATCGACGCCGGCCAGGCCGACGGTCCCCGTGATGAGCAGCCGCGGGTCGACTTTGCCGTCGGCCAGCATGTGGAGCGTGTCGCGGAACTCCAGCGGCGTGTAGCCGAACACGAACCGCAGGTCGACTTCTTTGTTGATGCCCATCGCGGGCGTGAACTGGTCCTTGCCGACGCAGACGCCGACGACCACCACGCGTGCGTACATCGGAGCGCCCGTGATCACGTCTTCGATGAGGCCGGGCACGCCGACACACTCGAAGATCACCGGGTGCTTGGGGCTCGTCGCGCCGGCCTTCTCGGCGGCGCGCCACAGATGCCACCAGCCGATCGGGAGCCGCGCGAGCTTCTCGACCGCGCCGACCGCGAGTTCGAGCGTGCCGGGGATGTCGGTGAGGTGCTCTTGGTCGCGGGCTTCGTAGGGCGACTCGACCGCCGGGTCGATCACCACATCGGCGCCGCAGCGGGCCGCCAGCGCGCGGCGGCCGGGCGAGAAGTCGCTGGCGACGACGGTCTTCACCCCGAGCGCCTTGAGCATCAGGATCACGCCGAGGCCGACCGGGCCACAGCCGATCACGACCGCGACCTGGTTCTTGCCCACCTCGCCGCGGCGCACCGCGTGGTAGGCGACCGCCATCGGCTCGGTGAGCGTCGCGATCTCGGGCGACAGGCCGTTGGGTACAGGCAGCATGAGCGACTGCTCGACCAGCAGCTGGTCGGCGTAACCGCCCGGCGCGTCGAGCGACAGGCCCGTCAGCGCGACCTTGCCGTCGGGCCCCCGCAGCAGCGGCAGCGACACCACCGGCGTCCCCTCGCGGACGGTCTTCTTCGTCTTCGGCCCGTACTCCGCGACCCGGCCGCAGAATTCGTGGCCCATCACCACCGGCTGCGCGACGCGGCCGAAGCCGTCGTAGCCCATCTGGCCGGCCATGTCAGCCCACTCGTCGAAGCCGTGGCGGGCATGCAGGTCCGAGCCGCAGATCCCGCAGCGCAGCACCTCGACCCGCACCTGCCCCTTGCGGGGCGTCGGCTCCGGCTGCTCCTCGACGCGGAGCTCGGTGTGCTGGCAGACGACGGCGCGCATCCCTTGCTCCTATGCGAAGACAAGCTTCTTTTCAAGGCCCCGGGCGGTTGGCCGTCGGCGCATGCGGCGGCGGTCACCCCATGGCGGCGGTCCAGCATGGGAGTCTTGGCACATGCGCACTACCCCGCTCGTCTCCGCGGCGCTCCTGGCGTTTGCGATCGCCTCCGCCCCCACCGCCGCGCACGCTGCGACCGAGGGCCTGCCGGAGACCCTGACCGTTGGCGCCAATGGCAGTGCCACGGGCCAAGCGAAGCTCAAGGCCGGCACGGACTACACGCTTGACGTCAGCGGGACGATGGACGTCGCGACGACCGGCTCGGGCGGGACGACGACGTCGCGCTCGCTCGACGCGTTCTACTGCTTCGCCGGGACGTCGGGCAACTGCGCGACGCCGTTCGGCGACAACTCGCTGTCGCTGCGCAGCTCGGGCGATGACGCGATCCTGCGCGGCTACTTCCTCGCGGCGTTCTCCAAACCGCGCGGGTTCGAGCCGGCGTATTCCGCGAGCCATGTTTATACGGCGACGATCACGCCGTTCCGCGACGGCGCCCTCACCGCCTCGACGCAGCTTGCCTGCGGGCTGCCGGGCGTCTCGTGCAGCGGGCCGGGGTACTCGCTGCGGATCTCCGATGCGGGCGGCTGCGGCGCCAGCAAGGCCACTCGGGCAGCCGTCAACGAGGTGCGGGCAGTCGCCGTCCAGCCTGGAGTCCAGGTCCACAAGGTCGGCACACCGGAGGACCAGTGGTGCGACCTGGAGAAGGACCAGGTCCTGCAGCAGGGCGACGAGATCAGCTGCGACCCGGACGGCGCTGCGACGCTGCAGTTCGCCGACAACTCCACCGTGGTGGTGAAGCACACGACCCAGCTGAAGATCGCCTCGTTCTTCACCGAGGGCGGCGTCGTGAAGACCGAGATCCTGCTCAAGATGGGCGAGGTGGCCGCCAAGGTCCACAAATCCGAGGCGACGAAGTCCGACTTCCGCATCAAGTCCGGCAAGGACCACACCGGCAGCGTGCGCGGCACCGATTTCTCGGCCTTCTACGACCCAGGCTCGGGACTGAGCCTGTGGACGGTGCGCGAGGGCACGGTTGCCGTGGCCCCCGGAGCGAATGCGAGCGAGCGGCTGGTGAACGCCGGCCAAGAGGCGCTGATCTCGCGGTCTGGCAAGGTGGCCGTCGCCAGGCCCGGCAAGGCGGGGGCCCGCGGAGGCGTAGGCCCGAAGGCCGCGCTGGAGCGCGTCTCGAAACTGATCGGGAAGGCCAGCGGCCGCTGCGCCATCACCACTCCGCGCGACAACGCCTTCTCGGTCAAGCCCGCGCCGGGCGGCTGGAAGGTCGGCGTGAAGGTCGAGGGCAAGCTCAAGGGCACCTCGGCTTGGACCGTCCGCGGCAGTAAGACCACGCCCGGCAACGCGCTCGCGCGCAAGCTCAAGGCGGGCTGCCGCTGACGCGCGCGCCCGTCCGGGTTTGCCGCCTCAGGGCAGGTGCGGCGCGAACTCGCCCGGTTCGGGCCGCCGCACGAGCGCCACGTAGGTGTCGCGCGCTTTGCCGGCCCGCGCCTTGATCTCCCAGCAGCCGACGTCGCTGAAGACCAACCCGCCGGGCACGAAGGGCGAGTAGCGCCGTCCGCCGTACTGGCGGTCGATCGTCGCGCGGAAGCGGCCGCCCGGCTGGTCCAGGCGCTTCCCCGACACGTGCAGCCGCCCGGCCGCCCGCCGGTCGCGGCGCCACATCGACTTGATGTCGATCGCACCGTCGGCATCGCGCGGGCCGAAGACCGCGCCAAGCTCGTCGAGCCGCTTCGTCACCGCGCGAGGCAGCGGGCGCGGGAGCGCCTTGCGCTCCGCGCGATCGAGCGCGATCACGACCAGCCCGCGCGGAAGCGCCGTCCGCAGCGGCGCCCGGCGGTCGTCGATCGCCGGGCCCGAAACGGCGCACGCCGGGGTCGTCGGCGCCGGTGTGGTGACCATGGGCGCGGGCTCGCCTGGATCTGCCCGCGTCGGCGACGCCGGGCCGGTGTGCTCCGCGGGGGCTGGCTCAGCGGCCGCTCCGATGACGCTGCCGCTCGCCGCGGCCGCCACCAGCGTCGCAACCACGAGTGCCATCCGCCTGTCCATCAGGCCGCGATTGTCGCCTGGCCCCGCCGCAGAAGCAAGCAGGGCCGCCGCCCCTTGCGGAGCGGCGGCCCTTCTTCACAGTGGAGACGGGGGGAATCGAACCCCCGTCCGAAGCCGCACCATGCTGGCGTCTACGAGCGTAGTCCGCGGTCAGAGATCTCGCCCCCCTGTCACCTCGCGGACCGGGTCGAGGGGGACCAGCCTCCTGAAGTGTCCCGATCGCACGGAGGCGGGGCGATCGGTAAGCCGGCTAAATCTGATTCCGCGATCCCGACGGCCGGCTGGCCGAGGGCGGAACCTTTCCCTACTTAAGCTGCGAGAGCTGCGGTGGGAAGGGCGTACTCATGAGAGTCCGCACATATGGTTTTGCTGGAGTTTTACGAGGCCATCCAGCAACCTCGGCTCGCAACCAACACGCTGAACCGACCCCGTCGAAACCTGGTCGTCCCCGTGTTTGTCTTCTGACGCCACCGAGTTTAGCGCGCGCCCGCCACCGCCGAAACCGCTGTGCACGAGGCGCTCGATCAGCGGGCGACGGCGACCAGGCGCAGCTCGCTCGTGTGCCGGCCTAGCGGCGACGCCAGCCAGCAGTCCTGCGGCCCCGGGAGCACCTCGCTGAACTCGAGCACCGCATCGGCGCCGTCGGCCCGGGCGACGGCAGCTCGGCGAGCCAGCACGCGGCGCAGCGCCGGACTCGTGAAGTCGACGTAGATCGGCTTGCGCTCCTGCGGCGTGCGCGCGAACACGGCACGCGGCAGGCCGCGGCGCGCCCCCCACGCGGCCAGGTCGTCGGCGGCGTCAGGCAGCTCAGCGGCAGAAGCGGACCACTTCGCGCGCTGGATCACGAGGCGGCCGAGCGTGACCCGCGCGCCTTCCGCCCCGCCGGCCAGGTCGAAGGTGCGGATCGCGGAGACGAAGAGCGGGAGGAACAGCAGCTCGGCGAGCGGCACGCAGAACGCCCCGCCGCGGTCACGGGCCATCCCGTCGCCATCGACGACCACGTCGCGGACCGAGACCGCTCGCGTGCTAGGCGGCGCGGGCTCCTCGCCGGTGGTGACCACGATGTCGCCGGGGACGCCGTAGACCGGGTAGGCGCGCGCTGTCATGTTCACCACGCCATGCCGGGGCGGCAGCAGGTGCACGCCCGGCCCAGCTTCCTCCGCGACCCACTGCAGCATCGCCGCGGGATCGGGCGCGCGGTGCACGAACAGGCCCTGCAGCAGCGGGTTGTCGCCCCCGTGGAAGTCGCCGAGCACCGCGAGGAACTCGCCGCGGCCGATCGCTTGGGCGTCAGGTGCCGCGAGCTGCACGTCAACCGAGTGGTAGACCGAGCCATGCCACGCGGGCCCGGCGTCGTCGAACTCGGCGGCGGCGCGCGCCGCGAGCCCACCGAGATCGGAGCCGTCGCCTACGACCGCGGCCCACCGCTGCCGCAGCTCGCGCTGCTCCTCGCCAAGCTGCGCGTAGAGCCCGAACGCCGCGCCCATCAGCTCGCCTACCAGCGGCCCGAGCGGTCCAGGGCGCCCGGCGACCATCCGCTGCATCAGCGCGGCACCACGCGCGAACACGCGGCCGTTCCACCAGCGCGAGGCCTCCAGCACCGCCGGCAACACGAGCCGCAACTCGTCGAGCACGGCGCCGCCCACGCGCAGGTCCAGGTCGCTGCGGCAATCGAGATAGGCGGCGGTGCGCCCGCCGCCGCTATCGCCCGCACCACGCACCGCCGGCCGTCCGGCGACGTCCTCGAAGACGGCGTCGAGCGCATCCAGCGCGGCTTCGACCTCGTCGCGCGGCGCGCAGGCTACGGCATCGCGCGCCGCCTCAAGCCGGTCGAGCTCCGCAAGCCCCGCTGGCGCCTGCGCCTCCAGGCGCCGCCGCAGGTCGCGCTCGGGGAACGGCCCCATCGGCACGAGGGGCTCCACGCCGGCCGCTCTGCCGACCGCCTCGACCGCCCAGTTCTCGAGGTGCACGGCGCGCTCGCGGTCTGGAGCTCCCGCGCGCAACACGACCCCCGGCACATCGTCGCTCAGCTGCCCCCAGCCGAGCGGGCCGAAGAAGCCGATCGTGTCGTTCTTGCCGCAGTACCGCTGCCAGTAGCTCGCGATCACCTCTTCTCGGCGGCGAACTCGCGAGGGCGACTCCGGCACGCCTAGGCCGTGCTTGTCGACCGCGCGCGCCAGCGACTCGCGGCTCTGCCAACCGACCGCTTCGCGGAAGCGCGGGTCCCGGGCGACGGCCGCCAGCCGGGCGCTCTCATCGCCGCCGCCAAACGCGCTGAGCCCGTCGACCGCGAAGCCCGTGCTGCGCACCGCGAAGTCCCGCCAGAGCGCCCAGCCCGGGGCCAGGTCTACGAGGTGCTGGGTCTGCCTGCGCTGCATCGGGGGTTCCGCCGTCCTTTTAACTAGAGTGGCACCCTAGTCAATGTCTGACGAGCGAGTCAAGCGCGCCTACAACGCGTCGAACCGCCGCGCCGCGGCCGAAGCCACAACGAACCGCATCTGCGCGGCCGCTGAGCGGCTGTTCCTGGCGGGCGGCTATGCGCGGACCAGCATGCGCGCCGTCGCCCAAGCTGCCGAGGTCGCCGAGGCGACGGTCTACCTCGCGTTCCCCAACAAGCCCGCCCTGCTCGACGGCACCATCTTGCGCGCCATCGGGCGAAGCCGCCCGGAGCCGCTTGCAGCGATCCTCACCGCACCGGACGCCGAGCTGCTGGATCGGTCGACCGCATCGACCGCAGCGATCATGCGCGGCGCGGCCCGCCTCATCGCGATCGGCGATAGCGCCGCGCTGATGGACGCCGCCCTCGAGCCGCGCCGCCAGCGCGCCTACACGGGCGTGCGCGCCGGGCTGCTCGCGCTGGCCTCGCGGCTCGAAGCCGGTGGCCTCCTGCGCACGGGCATCGACGCCCAGCGCGCCGCCGACACGCTGTTCGCCATCTCCAACGCGACGACGTACCTGCGGCTCGTCGACGACTGCGGGCTACCCCCGGAGGAGTACGCGGCGTGGCTCGCGGACCACGCCCGCTCCGCGCTGCTCGCGACCTGACAAACGCAGGCCCGGCGTCCCCCGGCCCAGGCGAAAGTCCAACAACAGGAGTTGCTGCTTGCTACGTTCGGCCGCGTCTCCGCTGTGAGACGCCACCCACTGCAATCTCTGCCTCCCGCACAGGTTCGGGGGAACTGGGGGCAGAGCGCAGCACGGGCACCAGCTCGCCGCGGCCAGCAGGCGCCCAGCCACAGGCGGGCAGCACACCCAGGGTGCTGCCCGCCTCGTGGCCGTTCTACGCGGACGCCGGCGCCGAAGCGCCGTCGAAGATCGACTTGTCGATCTCGCGCTTGAGGATCTTGCCCGTGGCCGTCTTCGGGAGCTCGTCGATGACGACGATGTGGCGCGGGTACTTGTAGGCCGCGACGCGCTCCTTCACGAAGGCCTGCAGCTCGGCGGTGTCGATCGTCTGACCGGGCTTGGCGGCGACCGCAGCAGCGATCTCCTCCCCCAGCTCGGCGTGCGGCACGCCGACGACCGCTGCTTCGAGGACCGCGGGGTGCTCGTAGAGGACCTCCTCGATCTCGCGCGGGTAGACGTTGTAGCCGCCGCGGATCACGAGCTCCTTCTTGCGGTCGACGATGAAGAAGTAGCCGTCGTCGTCGACGCGGGCCATGTCGCCGGTCTTGAACCAGCCGTCGGCGTCGATCGACTCCGCGGTGGCCTCCGGGCGGTTGTGGTACCCGGCCATCACGCCGTGCCCGCGGATCACGATCTCGCCGATCTCGCCGGCGGGCAGGTGCTTGCCCTCCTCGTCGATCACGGCCATGTCGATGCCCCACAGCGGCGTGCCGATCGAGCCCGGCTTGGATTCGTTCTCCGGGTGGTTGAAGCAGGCGACCGGCGACGTCTCCGAGAGGCCGTAGCCCTCGAGCACGCGCGCGAGCTTGGCCTCGGCCTCCTTGAGCGTCTCGACGGCGCACGCGGAGCCGCCCGAGACGCAGAGGTTCAGCGAGGACACGTCGGTCGTCGGGAGGTTCGGGTGGTTGAGCAGCGCGACGAACATCGTCGGAACGCCGAAGAACTTCGTGACCTTGCGCGACTCGATCAGCGCGAGCGCCTGCTCGGGATCGAAGCGCGGGATCAGCTCGACCGTGGCGCCGCGGCGGGCGGCCGCGTTGAGCACGCACGTCTGGCCGAACGAGTGGAACAGCGGCAGCGCACCGAGCAGCACGTCATGCGTGCCGAGCGTGTGGAGCTGCGACGAGATCTCGGCGTTCCACAGCAGGTTGCTGTGGGTGAGCAGGGCGCCCTTCGGCTTGCCCGTGGTGCCCGACGTGTAGAGGATCACGGCGGTGTCGGTGGCAAGCGTCTGGCCAGGCTCGTCGATCGGCTCGACGGTGCCGATGGCTTCTTCCAGCTTGGTCGCGCCCTCGGGGGTCGCGTCCGGACCAGCGACGAGCAGCGGCACGCCCGCGGCGTCGGCGCCGAACTTCGCGTCCTCGCCGAAGCCAGCCCACGCGATCAGCGCCTTGGCGCCGGAGTCCTCAAGGTAGTACTGGACCTCGCGGCCCTTGAGCAGCACGTTCATCGGCACGACGACGGCACCCGCATAGAGCGCGCCGTAGTACGCCATCGGGAAATGCGGGACGTTCGGCAGCATCACGCCGACGCGGTCGCCGGGCTTGACGCCGATCGATTTGAGATAGGCGGCGACGCGCTTGGCGGCACCGTCGATCGTCGCGTAATTCAGGGCGATGTCGCCAAGACGGACGAAGATTTCTTCCGGGTGCCGCTTGGCAGCCTGGTCGAGCAGAGTGGCGAGATTGAGCCTCAACGGGAGCCCCTGGGTCGTGGTACCGGCGGGTTTCATCACTGTAACGAAGATCGGGTGCGCAGGCTCACAATTCAGCCCGGAATCTGGGCCTATGCGTCCGGTACGTGCACGCGCCGTCCAGACGGGAGACGGCGCGCCTGCTGGAGCACTACGCTGCCGGGCATGCCCGACGCAGGAACCTCAGCCGAGCAAGCCGCCGCGACCGACGTGGTCTGGGACCTGGAGCCGCTCGTCGATGGTGGAGGCGCTGCGGGCGTCCGCGAGCTGCTCGCGCAGGCGCAGACCCAAGCCGACGCGCTCGAGGCCGAGTACGAAGGCACGATCGCGGACCGCTCCGCCGACGAGATCGCTGCGGTCGTCGCGCAACTCGCCGAGCTGTCCGACCTGATCGGCCGCGCCGGCAGCTACGCGATGCTCGCGTTCAGCGCCGACACCGAGGACCCGGCCAACGGCGCGCTCGTCGCCGACATCCAGGAGCGCGCCTCGCGCCTGGAGTCCTCGCTGCTGTTCTTCGAGCTCGAGTGGGCCAAGCTCACCGACGAGCAGGCTGAGGCGATCCTCGAGCACCCGGGGCTTGAGCAGGCCCGCCACCACCTGCGCAGCGTGCGCCGCTACCGCGACCACCTGCTCACGCCCGCCGAGGAGAAGCTCCTCGCCGAGACCGGCCCGACGGGCTCCTCCGCGTGGGCCCGCCTGCACGGCGAGATCCTCTCGCGCATCCGCGTGCCCATCCCCGGCGACGAAGGCGCCGAGCCGGAGCCGCTCACCGTGATCCTCAACCGCCTGTCGAGCAACGACCGCGAGGAGCGCGCCGCCGTCGCCGCTGCGGTGACGGAGTCGCTCAAGCCCGAACTCAAGACGCGCGCGTTCATCTTCAACACGCTGCTCCAGGACAAGTCGATCGGCGACCGCCTGCGCCAGTACCCGCACTGGCTCGCGAGCCGCAACCTCTCCAACGAGGCGTCGGACGCGTCGGTGGAGGCGCTGATCACGGCCGTGAAGGACCGCTACGAGGTCGGCCGCCGCTGGTACCGCCTGAAGGCGAAGCTCCTCGGGGTCGACGTGCTGCGCGACTACGACCGCGTCGCCGTCGTCACCAAGGACGACGCCCGCCTGCCGTGGGACGAGGGCCGCGACCTGGTCCTCGACGCCTACCGCGCGTTCTCGCCTGAGCTCGGCCAGGTCGGCGAGGCGTTCTTCAGCGGCAACTTCATCGACGCGGCCCCGCGGCAGGGCAAGCGCGGCGGCGCCTTCTGCGCGTACACCGTGCCGTCGCGCCACCCCTACATCCTCATGAGCTACACGGGCTCGCGCCGCGACGTGCTCACGCTTGCGCACGAGCTCGGCCACGGCGTGCACGCGTCGCTCGCGCGCCCGCGCGGCGTGTTCGAGCAGCACACGCCGCTGACGGTCGCCGAGACCGCCAGCGTCTTCGGCGAGACGCTCGTGTTCGACCGCCTGCTCGAGCAGGCGACCGACCCCGAGGACCGCCTCTCGCTGCTCGCCGAGAACGTCGAGGGCGCGATCGCGACGGTGTTCCGCCAGGTCGCGATGAACGACTTCGAGCACCGCATCCACACGGCCCGCCGCGAAGAGGGCGAGCTCAGCGTCGAGCGGTTCAACGAGCTGTGGCGCGCGTCGCAGACCGACTTCTTCGGCGACAGCGTCGAAGTGAGCGAGGGCTACGACCTGTGGTGGTCGTACGTCCCCCACTTCATCAACACGCCGGGCTACGTCTACGCCTACGCGTTCGGACAGCTGCTCGCGCTGTCGATCTACAAGCGCTACCAGGACACCGGCGCAGGCTTCGTGCCGGACTACCTCAAGCTGCTGTCGGCGGGCGGGTCGCGCTCGCCGGAGGACCTCGGGGCCATCGTCGGCGTCGACCTCACCGACCCGGGCTTCTGGCACGCCGGCCTCGACCTCGTGGAGGACCTCGGCCGCCAGGCTGAGGAGGCCGCGCTCAAGGCGCGGCCCGAGATCGCCGGGTGACCGACCGCGATCCGTTTGGGCGGCCGGTCCAGCGGCCGGAGCAGACGCCGCCCGCGCCGCCCGCGGGCGGTGGCACGCCGCCGGATCGACGCGCTCCGAGCGCCCACGACCAGCTGTCGTCGGGCGTCGGCGCTGACGGCGCGCCGCGCTGGCAGTACGAGATCGAGGCCGAGGCCAAGGCTGGCCGCTCGGCGGAGCGCCGCGAGCGGCTGCGCAACATCGGCGGCCCGGTCGGCATCGGGCTGCTCGCCATCTGGAAGGTCGGCCGGATCGTGCTGGTCGCGCTCGGCAAGGTCGCGCTGCTGTTCAAGATCCCGCTGCTCGGCACGGTGCTGTCGGGCCTGATCTCGATCGGCGCTTACGCCGTGTTCTTCGGCTGGCCGTTCGCGATCGGGCTCGTCGGCTCGCTGCTGGTGCACGAGCTCGGGCACGTCGTGCAGATCCGCCGCGAAGGGATGCCGGTGAAGGCGCTGAACTTCGTGCCGTTCCTCGGCGCGTACGTGCTCAGCGATGCGCCGCGCGACCCCGAGCAGCAGTCGCGGATCTCGATCGCCGGGCCGCTCGCCGGCTCGCTGCTCGCGGTCGGGATCTACGCCATCGCCGACGGCGACGAGCTCCTCGAAGCCGTGGCCTACACCGGCTTCTTCCTGAACCTCTTGAACCTGCTGCCCGTGCCGCTGCTCGATGGCGGCGGCGTCGGACAGGTCTTCAACGCCGGCTGGTGGCTGCTCGTCGCAGGGGCGGTGGGGCTCGTCGCGCTGGCGACCAGCGGCGCGTTCGCGGCCATCGTCGCGATTTCCGGCTTGCTGATGGCCTTCCTGCACCGCAGCGACGGCTTCCGGCTCGACGCTGGCGAGATCGCCATCGCTGACCGCGCCAAGGCGGCGGTGCTCTACGTCGGCGTGATCGCGGTGTGCGCGGTCGGGATGGAGGCGTCGTTCCGCGACCGCCATGACGAGCTGATCGACCGCTACGGCGCCGTGCCGGCGCAGGTCGATCACGCCGCGGCGGCGGTCCCGGTCCGCGTCACGGGCTAAACCCGGGTCGCGCGCGGCGAGCGTTGGCCTCGCGTGTATGAGCGCGCCCACGCGTGCACGCGCACGGCTGGCACGTAGACGCTCGTGGCGCCACGGAATCCGCCATTTGCGGCAGGTTCCTGATGACCGCCATCTTGCGTAGCGCCCTGAAGGCAGGATCGGGCGCCGCAGCGGCAAAAGGTTCACTGCCCTCCGGCCGACCTATGGAGCAATGAGCGCGCTGCAGCCCGCGTCCCCAGAGCCAGACTTCGCCACCGGCGAGCACTCCGCGTCTGAGGCGAGTCCCACGACCTCCGCCACCGCCGCTGCGGCAGCGCAGCGCGCCGCGTCGGCCAAGCCCGCCGCGAAGGCCGCCTCCGCGAAGCGCCCCGCCGCTGCCGCGAAGAAGTCCCCGACCGACAAAAAGCCGCGCACCCGGGGTGCCGCGACGGCGACTGCCGCATCGCGCCAGCCCCGCCGCAAGGCGGCCGCGTCGCC
>JAEYAL010000313.1 GCA_023404805.1 Actinomycetes bacterium
GCCGGGCCGCGCTGTGCGGGGTGGCGCCCCGCTAACTGCACCACGCAGTGCTGCGCCGCCGCGGCTGAGCCTCGGGTCGGCGCGGCCGCGGCTGCGCCTCGCCGCGAGCTGTTCTGACCAGCGCCGCCACCCGCCCTGCCTGCGCTCAGCAGCAGGGCGAGGGCTTGTCCCGCCCGCATGCGAGCACTACGCTCCGTCCCCCAAACCGGTCACGACTGTCCTGAAAGCTGCCGCGATGAATCCCGCCCTGTCCCGCCACCTTCGAGCGAACGGAGTCGCCTACCTGGCCCTGTTCGTCGCGCTCAGCGGCACGAGCTACGCTGCGGCGTCGCTCCCGAAGAACAGCGTCGGCACCAAGCAGCTCAAGGACGGGTCGGTGACGAAGTCCAAGCTCGCGGCCGGGCTCGCCCTGGCGGGGCCGCAGGGGCCGGCCGGGCCGACGGGCGCGGTGGGCGCGCCGGGACCCCAGGGCGAGGCCGGTCCGGCCGGAGCCGCTGGCGCCAAGGGCGCGACCGGCGAGAAGGGCGCAGCTGGTGCAGCGGGCGCGAAGGGAGAGACCGGGGCGACCGGCCCCTCGGGCGTCTCGCGGGCCTACTCGTACTACCACGACGGCGAGATCAACGTCGAGGACTCCACGGTGGTCTACGTGCTCGATTTCGTCGCGCCCTCGACCGGACCCGCGGTGGTCTCGTACAAGGCGGCGGCTTTCGCGTTCGGCGTGGACGCGGAGGTGACGTGCAAGCTCGACGCGGGCGGCGACACCGACACCGGCTCGATCATGAACGTCGGGTACGACGCCCAAGCCAGCCACACGCTGTCGATGCTCGACACGACCCTGGCGCTCCAGGTGTCTCACGTGTTCACCGCGGGCCAGAAGATCCGCGTCGGGTGCTCCGTCTCGCCCAGCGCGAGCGCCAACTCCTTCGCGAAGATCGCCCACCAGAAGCTGACCGTCATCCGCGTCGACGCGCTGACGAAGACTGCGTTCTAAGAGCGCCGCCGCGCCGGACCGCGCCTACGCCTCGATGCCCAGCGAGCGCCCGATCACGAGCTTCATGAACTTGTGAAAGCTGGCGTGTTCACGGGAGAAATCGCGAATCGGGGACACAGACGGGGACATTGCGCGCCATGTGCCCCGTTACGCTGGCCGCATGGTTCGACCGCCATTCGACGACCTCGACCAGGCGACGCCTGAGGATCCCGACGGCAGCACTGCCATGGTCTTCATGCTCTACGCGAGCGTGATGCAGGCCATCCAGTCGGTGGAGCAGACGGTGGCGCTCCTCACGATGACTACTTCGATCAAGCCGAAGACCGTCAGCGGGGCGAGCTACCGGCGCCAGGCGCGCAAGGCAATGGCCGCCGTACGGCACGTGAACCAGAAGGTCTCTGCCACCGCCAACGTGAGGGAGTTGAAAGACCGTATCCCGGACGACCTTCACGCGGAGTTGGAAGCGTTCATCCAGCGCCGCAACTTCTTCGCCCACCGCTTCTTCCTCCAGAAGATGGAGACGACTGGCGAGCGAGCTGGGAAGTTCGCGGCTGGCACCGCCATGGAGTTGTTCAAGACCCACCGTGAGTACGTGAACCTGGCTGACAAACTTCAGGCGCACGATCGCGCGATCCGCGCTTCATGGGGGCCGGTGGAGCCTCCTCCGCCTGATGTTCAGCAGTGGGTCGACGATGTCGTCCAGCTACTCGTTCGAGGGCGCGTCCGCCCGGAGGTGTTGGAGGAGATCCAGCGACGGGCAGCCGCCAAGCGCGCGGCCGAGGCGGGTGAAGATTTCGACGAACCCCAGGAGCGCTAGGAAACCGAATCGCCTCCGGACCCCTGGGGATCCGCGCCCTTCGTCAGGATCATGTGATGGCCGAACGCACCGACCCCGACGCAGACGACGGGTTTGTTAGCCAAGTGTACGCGGGGGTGATGTGGCAGGTGCAGGGCGTTGAGATGCTGCTCACGAGCACTTACCTGCTCAAAGCCGTCGAGAAGCCAACCGGCGTGCCGACCTCTGCAAAGGGCGTGCAGCGCCACATTCTGCGGGCGCTTCGAGCAGTGACGCACGCCAAGAACGTCGTGAGCATCGCCGACAAGATCAAGGCGCTTCGCCCGATCCTTGACGAGGATCTGATCACCGAACTTGAGCGGTTCAAGACGGACCGCAACTTCCTCGCCCACCGGTTCATCCTTGAGTCGATGCACCCCGAGTTGCCGGGCTTCCGTGAGGGCACGCTTCGTCGACTAGGTCTGATCTCGATCCAGAACGACGCGCTCGGAGAGCGCCTGCGTGCGATCAACGCGGATGCCGTAGCGGCTTTGCCCGAACCCACACTCGGGCCGCCCGAGGCATTGCAGTCGATCGCCCATTGGCAGATCACTGGTGACGTGACTGGTTGGCTGGCCAAACGGCAGATGGACCGGTAGGACATCCCCGCTTGGGTCGCTGGGTCGCTCAGCGATCACGCAGCCTCTGCAATCGGGTAGTACCCGACACCGGGCTTTGCGAGGATCCGGCCATCTTCGGCAGCTCGCTTGGCAGCGTTGCCGACCCTGCGTGAAACCCAGCCCGGTGGCTGTGCGTAGCTCTTCACGGGTGACCGGTACGTGGTCAGCGCTGTTGACGATCGACACGACCGTGTCAGCGTGCTTGAGGATCCGCTCTTCGCGCTCGCGGGCGCGCCTGGTGTTGTAGGCCTCGCGAGCGTCCGTCTTCGGAGGAGTGGGGCGCTTGGGGCTCTTGGGGCTGATCGTGACGGACTTGCGCACCTTGCGCTTGCGCTTGATCAGCGAAACCTTGGGGCCGACGTAGGGCGTAACGGGTCCGGGTTCCAATCGGCCGTCAGCCAGCCACGGTCGACGGCGAAGGCCAGCTCGTCGGCTGCGATCTCGTCCAGGTCGACGGAGTCTCGAACGTCCTGTGCGAGCACCAACGCTCGCAACTCCAGCGGAAGGTTTGGGGGCAGGCTCCGACCGGGTGCCATGCCGTTGCTTCCACGCTGCTCGACCCAACCGCGCGCTACGGCAACATCGGTCGCCAGCTCACGAGCGAGCCCGGTGCCAGGTAGCACCCTCTTGAGGTCGGCCTTGAGCAGGCGACCGGCGCCGAGAACCGTGTAGGCCAGCGTCAGGGCGTCCTCGACGACATCCCGGCCGTGCCACTTGGGCTGGATGCGCACCTGGCGCATCTCCTCGGCGTGAACCTCGCAGAACGACCCGAACATGCCGTGTCCGGCGTCGCGCGAGCAAGGGTCAGACGATCGGCAGGTCACAGCGACAGCCCCAGCACGTGGCGAACGCGCGCGATGTTGACCACATCGTGGCTACGGCCCTTCTCAACGTCTCGGTACGAGCTGATCGGGATGCCAGCCAGCTTCGCTGCTTCGGCCTGCGTGAGCTGCTTTGCCTGGCGCGCGTGGAAGATCTCGCCATCGCCCTGGGTGGCGTTGTACTTGCGCAGCTTTTCCGACAGCCTGAGCTTGGTCGCATCCGAGAGCGGTCCACGGCGCTCACTGCGCCGTCCGCGTGGCTTCGGCTTGGCTGTCTTCGGAGATGCCGAGCGCAGCGCCCGTTCAGCTTCGAAGGCAGCCAAGACGGCGGCGATGTTCTCGTCGATCTGCTCGTTGGTGAGGGTGGTTTCGTCCGCCATGGCTAGCCCTTGATCCAGTGCTTGTCGATGCGGGATCGGTCGTCCACGTCCAGCGCGCGCATGAGCCGAACGAACGTGGCGTCCGACGCCGGTCCTCCGGCTTCGATGGCCCGGATGAGGCTTTCCGACACGGTCGACCGCTCGGACAGTTCCGCGACCGTCAGACCATCGCCTCGGAACGTGAGACGCGTCTTGCGCAGGGGGTGAGTGGTCTCGTCGACGAGCGCCTTGCGGCGGTGGGCCTGGAAGGCGCGGCGAGAGCGCTTCTCACGGTCGCTGAGCGCGTCGTGACGGTCCAGGGCACGGTCCAGGTCGGTGAGGATGGCAGGCACTACGCGACCTCACGATCTGCTCGGCGCGCATCGTCGGCCAGGAGACGGTCAAGGTGACGCTCCACGGCTTCGGGGTAGGTGTCTCCGCCCCGTTCGTAACCCCAGCGACGCTCGGAGTCGTCGAAGATCGCAAGGGCCATCTCATAGGCAGCCGAGCGACCGGCAGGGCTGTTCAGGTACGCCTCTACCTGCGCAGGATGGCCAGTGATGAAGAACGACATCTAGGAGTCCTCAGGGTCGGGCGTGGACGCCTCACGGGCAAAGAAGTCCTCGACGGTCTCTCCGGGTGGAACCGTGGTCGGCGTGAGCTGACCAGCGCGCAGCGACTGGCGACGGTTGGCCTCCGCCAACGCGAACCAGCCCGACACTTCGCGCTCCTCGTGCTCGAACTGTTCGTCCGGGTTGTCGGGTTCGTTGGTGATCTTGGGGTTCGACATCTACTTCGCCTTCGGTGCGGGGAGGGTGAAAGTCGGGTTGGTCTGACGGCGTCGCAGCTCGACTTCCGCAGCGGCGCTGTCGGCCGCTTCTCGGGCCGCGTCGTCGGCCTGGACGAGGGCAGCGCGCTCGTCAGGCGTCATGCGCCGGTACGCGTTCAGGAACTCCTCGGCGTCGAACGTCTCGGTGGCGTAGCGCCAGCCCTCCGGGATCGCGCCGAACTGAGCGCAGCGCACTGCGACAGCCAGCGTCTGGGCTTCAAGGTGCCCGGTAGTAGTGAAGGCGAGCACGACGACGTGATCTGCCGCGCTGCCTTCGGGCTCGATCGCCGTGAAGTACGCGCCGATCAGCGGGTTGTCTGCCGACGTGTCGACCTCGGCTCCACCCAGCTCGTTGACCCAGACAGCCACTAGCGGGCCTCGAATGGGTTGCCGTACTTCTCGACCTCGGCGCGCAGCCGTGCGCGGCGCTGTTCTGCCGTCTCCAGCGTGGCGAGTGCGAGCTGACCGGCAGCGAGCTGTTCAGACGCCAGTTCGTCGGCCTCGGTGCTGTACGGACGCTGGCGCACAGGATCAATCGGTGCGGGTACAGGTGCTGTGTTGTGTCGCTTTGGAAGTAGTCCCATATGTAAGAACTACTTTACTGGGTGCATTGCCAAGGTCAGCGGTGTACGTCGAGTCTCCGAGTAACGTTTCTCGCATGACCAACGTCACCCTTGAGGACTTCCAGAAGCAGCAGCTTGAGTTCATCGCACTGGCCGCTCAGTTTGCGTCTCTTGACGCGCATTACGCGGCGCAGGGCAAGCCGCTGCCAGCACCCGTCCGGGTGCAGCTCTATCGCGCTCAAGACGCCCTTGCGGAGTTCCGCGATGAGTTCGACCGTGCGGCGCGCGAGTCGCTGAACTCGCGCATCGGCGAGCACAACGCGATGGTGTCTCGCTTCATCGCAGAACAGAACCGGCTCAAGGCTGCCGGGCGTTCGACCGCCGACCTCGATGCACTGGCCGAAGCGGAGCTGGAGCCTCGTGTTCAGCGGCTGCGTCGAGAGAAGTCGGCGTACTACCGGGAGCTCGTCCACGGGCAGCCGCGTACCACGTGAAGGCGCCGCGCTACTGCGCCAGTTGAGCTTTTCGCAGGGCCGCGTACACCTCCGCAGCGTGTCAAAACGTGAGGTAGGGTTAAACCCATGACGGCTACCTCACTGAGCCAGCGGCGCAAGGCCGCTGGGTACACACAGCAGGCATTCGCGGACGCTCTCGGCGTCTCGCGAATCACGGTCTCCTACTGGGAGACGGGCCGCGCTCAGCCCAACGCCGTCAACGCTCGAAAGGTCGGAGATCTCCTCGGGGTGCGCGACATCTACGAGACGCTTCCGAAGGTGACGGTGACGGTGTAATGACAAGCAGCAACAAGGCCCAGCCCTCTTCCGAGAACCAGGCCCTGCCTACCACCACAACGCCCAACTACTTTACCAGTCTTGGTGCGTACTTGCCGATGCTCACATGGTTTGGTTTCTTGACCATCCAGATGATTTGGGGTGCGGCGTGAGTACCGGCACGGCAACTGCAGCGGACGTGCTCAAGGGCCGTCCGCGCGAGGACCGCAAGGGCAACATTGCCGCCCTCGTGGATGCAGGCTTCGACCACCAGGACGCCTTCCGTGAATCGTCGCTCTATGCGCGTGGCGCTTCTCGCAAGACGTTCAACCCGCAGCCTCTGGCGCTCGACCTCGATGCCGTGCCGGATCCTCCGGACTGGCTCGTACACGGCGTGATCGAGCGGGGCACCGTGGCGATGTTCGCCGGAGACACTGGGGCGGCTAAGTCACTCACGACGGCATCCCTGATCGTCGCGGCGCTCCAGGGCTCGGATTGGCTCGGTCACCGGACCGAGATCGGCCGCGTGCTGGTCATCGACGAAGAGAACCCGAAGGGCCTCGTGCTCGGGCGCCTGCGTGCGCTTGGGCTCACCAACGACGAAGCAGAGCGCCTGCGCTACTTCAACCGGGAGGGGTTCGACATCGGCTCCCCGGAGACCGACGGGCGGCTCGCGGCCCTGCTGGAGGACTTCAAGCCCGATCTCGTGGTTGTCGACACGCTGATGAGCGCCACCGCGACCGCAGACATCAACTCCAACAGCGACGCCGTGCGCATGATGAAGCAGCTTCGTGCGCTCGCCCAGACCAGCGCCTGCGCCGTGCTGATCCTGCATCACGAGCGTAAGGCCACGATGGATGGCGCCCACTCGGCTGGCTCCTCACAGCAGACGATGGGAGCACGGCAGTGGATCGGCCAGGCCGATGCCCTGATCACGATCGCCCGTGAGTCGGATATGGCCAGCGAACCGACGGACTCCGGTGGCGTGAAGCTGCGCCGCACCTTCAAGTTCAGGCCCGCCGAGAAGGACCGGGACGGGCGGCCGTCGCAGCACCGTCGGCTTGCCGTGGAGAGCGAGAAGGACGACGCCGGGCGCCTGCTGTGGATGACCGTCACCGATGAAGGGGCGATCTCCTCCGACAGTGCCGCTGAGAGCGCCGAAAAGGCCATCCTCGCGGCCCTCGTGGATTCCGAGGCGGAATCGTCCTCGCGGGCGGAGATCGCTGCTGCTGTGGGCGAGCGCGACCCCAGCGACCCCAGCGGCACGTTCAAGCGCGAGTTGAAGGAACTCGGCATCCGTGGGCTTGTCGAATCGGCCGCTCGTGGCCGATACGCCATCACCGCCGAGGGGCGCAAGGTAGCCGGGCTGACCATCTAGCGGCCCTGGGGTGGTTTGGGGCGCTGGGGTTCCTTCGGGCCGGGCCACCCTAAAGGGTTGGTCCGATGGCCCGAAGGCCTCCACCGGGTCAAGTTGGACCATCTTCGGGCCACCGCTCGACTCCGGGCCTTGGGCGGCTCAGCGGAGCCGCCGCCCAGTGGGCACCGGAGAATCTCGCCTGCGGACGACTTCTCAACTAGGGGCGCTTCGGGCCAGTTCGGGCCAAGTTTGGACCAACTTCGCTTCGGGCCAACCCCTGCGGATGCGGCTTCCTTCTGGCCCGACGGACCAGCTTCGGGCCAGCGTGGCCCGGACCGGTCTTCCTAACCGAGCGTTTCCCCTCTTTCTCCCGCCTCGTGCTTTCGAGCTCCAGCCTTGACGGCGCGGTCGCCAGAGCCTCGGAACCGGCCCACTCGGCGCCGTTCGCGCGGAGGCTGAGGAATCTCCCTCGGCCGGGAAAGTCACGGCACACGGCGCGCGATCATGGAGGGGTGAGCACTCGCACCAAGACCCGCCTGATCACCCGTCCCGTCAACCCGGACAAGTCCAAGCCGACGCCCCGCGTCAACGTCGCCCCTGAACGGGTGAACGTGAAGCAGGCGCCGCGCCCTAAGCCGCAGCGAGGCGTGTCCTACCCGTGGCGCTAGCCGCCCGATCTCCTCAGTGACGCGGCCCTGGGACGCTGGGGTTCCTAATCCTGGTGGACCGCAGCGAGGTTGCGCTTTTCCTCGGTCAGGTCGGTCGGCTCATAGAACCCGGTCGGTTCAAGCGCGGCCCTGACCTGCTCCACGGTGCGGTTGCGGAAGAAGTGAAACCAGCGACCGTCGAAGTACTCGCGGGTCATCGCCGGGTAGAGGCCGGTCCGGTCGTGGATCTCGTCGGCCGTGAGCGTGGTGCGGAAGCTGGAGTGCATGGCGAGATGGTCGCCCAGCCCTCGGACAGAACAGGTGTTCCCAGGGTTCCGTCTCCATGCAATGCGAGGATGTTCTCCTAAGGGAGATCTGCCTGATGCACACGGACAACGAGCCGCAGTTCGCGGCGGAGGACATCGAAGCGGCGCGCGAGGTGGCCGAAGATTTCCACTCGCGCTTCTTCATGCGCGAGAAGATGCCTGACATGATCCCGGCGGTCGTGTTCGCCGCCGAAGTCGTGCGGGCATCCGGGGCCGAGATGCGCGCTGATGTGCTCGGCGACGAGTGCAAGACGTCGGATGATCGCGTGAACCGCGCACTGGAACTCGCGCAAGCTTCGCGAGAGGCCGAGGCCAGGAGCCAGAAGAGGGTTGAGACTGTGGGGGAGAACGCGCTCCGCATCGGAGAGATCTACGAGCGCATGAGGAGCGACCGCGACCTCGCACGAGACCTCTTGGTTCGCGTCCGCGAAGAAGGCGG
The DNA here is from genome assembly GCA_023404805.1 of Actinomycetes bacterium. Classification (GTDB taxonomy): domain Bacteria; phylum Actinomycetota; class Thermoleophilia; order Solirubrobacterales; family Solirubrobacteraceae; genus JAGIBJ01. The sequence goes on from JAEYAL010000313.1 coordinate 8,558, forward strand.
AACCGATGCACTCAAGCTCGACATGGTTGACGTTCTTCTGCGGGGGACCGCCACCGATGATCTGCGTGCAACAGCACGTGAGTGGGTCGCCTAGAGCACTAGCGCCTTGCGTCGCTTCGGCGGTGCCTTGTAGCCCAGAGCCGAGTTCACAGACGACGCGCGCCACGTGGTGCCGCCGCGCGCCGTAGGAACCCCAGCGTCGTTCAGCTCCCCAGCGATCGACCGCAGCGTCTTGCCCTCGGCTCGCATGCGCTCGATGCGCTCGCGTACGTCGCTGGGGATGCTGGGTCCTCCAACCTGACGACCGTTGGCCTTGGCGATGGCGAGCCCGTCCTTCGTCCGCTGGCCGATCGTCTCGCGCTCCCACTCGGCCACGGAGGCAAGGACGTTGGCCACGAGTCGGCCGGTGGGGGTGGAGGTGTCTACCCCGAGATCCAGCGCCACGAGCGTGGAGCCCCACGCGTTGAAGTGGTCGAGGATCGTGCCGAAGTCGACGACGGAGCGGGAGAGCCGGTCGAGCTTGGCGACCACCAGCCCGGAGGCCGCTCCATCGCGGATCTCCCGCAGGGCCTCCAGCAGACCCGGCCGGTCGGTGTCCTTGCCGGAGGCGCCCTCATCACGGGCGATGCGCAGCAGGACCCAACCTCGGCGTTCGACCTCAGATCGAATGGCCATTTCTTGAGCAGCTAGACCGTGACCACCGGCTGCCTGCTCGGCAGTAGATACCCGCACATACCCGATGACCTTGGTCCCTGCTTCCATAGGGCGAGCGTACACAGACGGTCGCCTGTGTACAAGCAATCGCAGCGAAGTACGGAATCTTGGCCATTGCTCTTGATTTGCGACCTTGGGGCTGCTGGAGATCTAGCGTTTACGCGCCAGCAAAAGAACCGATTTCGATTTCGCCTCGGCGCAAAGTACGCGGTAGTACCCCCACGAGCGGGGTGCAGGATTCGAGCCTCCGCGTGAGCGGTTGATTTACAGGGTAGTAGCTGCTATAATATGCGTACAATGACCCCGAAAGGTACGCATGATTAAAGTCAGCATTCGCAAATCGCTTCGATTAGTCGGGGCCTTCATCGCGATTGGCGGTCCGCTTCTCGGAGCGCCTATGGCCGGTGAGACTCCAGCGTCGTTAGTTCAGATCAACCAGGCCTTAGCCGAGGGCGGGGCGCAGGAGCAGCGACGGCGGGCTCTTCTGCGCGAGGCTGCCAGAGGCCGCGAGCGCGAATAGGGCGCTCGGGGTCTTTGACCTTGGGTCGAACGCGCGTTCGCCTTCTTGCCGTCCGGCACGTGGTCGACCATGAGGTTCATGGCTACCCCGATCATTGGCCGCGACTACTCCGTCGACCCCGAGCACGGCGTCGCTCCACTCGGTGGATCGCGTTTCACGCTGGAGGAGTGCGAGGCAGCGGAAGACGCTCGTCTGAGCATTCCTCAGTTGTCCTATGACCCGGAGTCCGGTCCGGTCTGGCGCGGCGGCCACGGCTACAAACGACCGAAGGTTGACCAATGACCGAGCACGACGCCATGTCGGACACGCTCTATCGCGAGATCCGCCACAAGATGGACAGCGGGGAAGACCGGTTCTCGGTTGTCATTCCCCGAGACGGCGACGGCGTCCTAATGGACGTGAACCACATGGTCACGGACGGCATGTCGTGGACCTACGACAACAGCCAGGCTCAGGACGCGCCGAACGGCCGCCGTCTCTCATTCATCCGCACGCACCTGGCGTCCGACGAAGACGACTGAACCCCAGCGCCCCTAGGGCTACCCGTCCGACTCGGCTTGCTCGGGCTGCTGGGGCTGCTGGGGATCTACTCGTCGGCTTCCTCAGAGTCGTCCGCGACCGGCGGCGTCAGGAACTCCTCAAGACGCCGTCCGGCTTCCTCCGCTCCGCCCGGCATGAGGTGCCCGTACACGTCGAACGTCGTCTGGATGTTCGCGTGGCCGACGAGCAGCGATAGGGCCTTGGCGTTGACTCCAGCGGCGATCAAGAACGACGCGAACGTGTGACGGCAGGTGTGGAGCGTGACGGGGTCGAGCCCCGCAGCCTTCCAGTCGGTCAGTGCTCGGTTCCGAAGCGGAGGTGGCGAGAAGTACACCTGCGATTGGTCTCCGAACACGAGGTCTTCGGCACCGTCCGCCACGCGCTCGCGGTGCTCCTCCAGCAGCAGGCGGAGCGGGGACACGATCGGCACATCCCGGATCGCGTTCTTGCTCTTGGGCTCCTGCTCGATCTTGCCGCCGGTGTCGTAAGAGCGGCGCACCGTGATCACGTTCGCCTTGAAGTCCACATGCTTCCAGCGCAGCGCTTGCAGCTCGCCACGCCGTAGCCCCGCGTAGAGCGCCGTAGCCCACGTGGCTCGGTCCTTGTCCCGGATGGCGACCACGAGGGCGCTTGCCTGCTCCGGAGACAAGACCGTGACCTTGGACTGGCGCGACACGCTCGGAAGCTCGATGCCGACCGTTGGGTTCACTGCCACCTTGTCCCGGACGAGTGCCCTCCGGTAGAGGATCCGCAGCGGCGACATGGCGTTGCGCAGTTGGTAAGGCGACATCCCCTCGGCGGCGAGTCGGTCGACGAGATCCTGAACGTCCGCGCGCCGCACGTCGCTGAGCTTCTGCGCCCCGAGGTGCGAGTCGATCTTCTCGAACCCGTTCTCCAGGAACCGCAGCGACGAGCCCTTGAACTTCTGGCCACCGCGCGCAGTTGCTGTGCCTTTCTTCGCGGCAGCAATGAACTCCGCCCACGCCTCGCGGATGGTCTCCGCCGACGCTAGGGCCAACGTCCCTGCTTGCAGTTCTCCGAGCGCCTTGACCCGTCCAGCCTTGGCCTGCGCGTGTGTCGTCCAAGGGCCACGGCGCTTGCCCGTCTTGGAGTTGATCACGTAGCGGTACTTCTTGCCGCCCTGGCGCGTGACCCACTCCACGCCGTCCTTGGAGCCGTTGGGCGGCTGCTTCTTGCGCCCGGCGGGTGCGCTCATCGCTGGCCTCGCAGCGCGTACGCCATGCGCTCGCGTACGAAGCGCTGTAGCTCATCGACGGGGATGAGCTGGCGACGTTCGAGCTGGACCACCCGAAGGTGTGGGAGCACCTGTTCACGGAAGGTGTCCAACGAGATCCCCAGGTACGCAGCGGCCTGCTTGCGGCTCAGAGTGAGCGCGATCTCGGGGAGGTCGACCGGTTCGACTGGCGCGGGCGTCTTCGGAGTAGGCTCGCCGCGCTTCTGGGCTTCCCACTCCTCGGCCGTGAGCCCGCTCATGATCCACTGCTCGTGCTCCAGGTCTTCGACGCCTTCCCGGTGGCCACGGTCGAAGGGCACGAGGCGTCCTTGGGGCCATGGCTCGATCTTGACCGCTTGATCTGGAGTGGCCCTGGGGATGCGAACCCAGGTGTAGGCGTGGTCGTCCATGGCGCCAACGTACACCGCTCAGCGGGGACACAGCGGGGACACGGACGCCTATCTGGACCTATCTCGATAGGAGTTCGACCGGTCTGCGCTCGACCGGCCGACCCACCTGGAAGCCCGAGAAGTCGGGCTGTTACGCGTACTTTTGAACTACGCCTCGATCCCCAGCGAGCGCCCGATCACGAGCTTCATGATCTCGTTCGAGCCGGCCCAGATCCGGGTGACGCGCGCGTCGTTGTAGGCGCGGCCCACGAAGTACTCCTCCATGTAGCCGTAGCCGCCGTGGAGCTGCACGCAGGTGTCGATCACGCGGCCCTGCACTTCGGAGGAGAGGAGCTTGACCTTGGCGGCGTCGACGGCGGTGAGCTTGCCGAGGTTGTGCAGCTGCACGCAGTGGTCGACGTAGGCCTGGAGGGCGTCCATCTCGGTCGCCATCTCGGCGAGGGCGAACTGCGAGTTCTGGAAGCGGCCGATCGGCTGTCCGAACGCGCGGCGGTCCTGCACGTACTGCAGGGTGTGCTCGTAGGCGCCCCAGGCGTGGCCGATGTTGGCGATCGCGCACGAGAGGCGCTCCTGCTCCAGGCGCTCCATCATGTAGACGAAGCCCGCGCCGCGCTCGCCGAGGAGGTTGTCGGCGGGGACGCGGCAGTCGTTGAAGAACAGCTCGGCCGTGTCGGACTCGTGCTGGCCGATCTTGTGGAGCTTGTTGCCGCGCTCAAAGCCGGGGGCATCGGTCGGCACGACGATCAGCGAGATGCCTTTCGCGCCCGGGCCGTCGGTGCGGACGGCGGTGATCACGGTGTCGCACGAGCCGCCGTTCGTGATGAACGTCTTGCCGCCGTTGATGACCCACTCGTCGCCGTCGAGCACCGCGCTCGTGCGCAGGTTCGCGAGGTCGGAGCCGACCTCCGGCTCGGTCATGCCGATCGCGCAGAGGTTGTCGCCGGTGCAGAAGTCCGGCAGCCAGCGCGCCTTCTGCTCCTCGGTCGTGAGGTCGATCAGGTACGGCGCGCAGATGTCGGCGTGGATGCCGACGCACGACCCGTAGGCGGCGCCTTCCTTCGACAGCTCCTCGTTGAGGATCATGTTGAAGCGGAAGTCGTCGATCTCGCTGCCGCCGTGCGCAGCCGGCACCGAGATCCCGAGCAGGTCGAGGTCGCCGGCGGCCTTCCAGAACGCCCGATCGAGGCCATGCTCCTCGCGGAAGCGCTCGGCGTTGGGCTTGACCTGCTGGGCGACGAACCCCCGGACGGCCTCCCGGAAGGCGAGGTGGTCGTCGTCGTAGATCAGGCGCATGCCGTGATGGTACGGCAGGGTTCCAGGCGGCGCGGGTGGCCTGCTCTTCGCCCCCGCACCGCCCGAACCCTCGGGCCCACCCGGCCCCGTCAGGCGCCCGCGGCGACCGGCTGCGGCTCCTCAGCCGCGACGGCGCCCGCCCCCGCAGGCACCGGTTCGATCACGTGCGCGGACTCCAGCTTCGCCTCCGGCATGAGGCGGTCGAGCCAGCCCGGCATCCACCAGGCCTTCTCGCCCATCAGGCTCATCAGCGCCGGGACCAGCAGAAGCCGGATCACCGTCGCGTCGACGAGGATCGCCGTCGCCATGCCGATGCCGATCAGCTTGAGGAACACCTCGTCCGACAGGCCGAAGGCGCCGAAGACGGCGATCATGATCGCGGCGGCCGCGGTGATCACCTTGGCGGTCGCGGCAAGGCCTTCGGTGACGGCCCGGCGCGCGTCGCCGTGCTCGAGCCACAGCTCGCGGATGCGGCCGAGCAGGAACACCTCGTAGTCCATCGAGAGGCCGAAGAGGATCGCGAACATCAGGATCGGGATGAACGGCGGGATCGGGACCTCGTTGTCGATGCCGACGAGCTGGCCGACGGCGCCGCCCTCGGCGACCAGCGCCACGACGCCGTACGCCGCCGCGATGCTCAGGAGGTTCATGAACGCCGCCTTGACCGGCAGCAGGACCGACCGGAACGCGGCGAGCAGCAGCAGCGCGGAGAGCCCCGCCACGACGGCGAAGAGCAGCGGCAGCCGGGACGCGGTCGCCGACGACTGGTCGTGCGTCTGCGCGGTGTTGCCGCCCACGATGCCCTGCAGGCCCGCCGCCGGGATCAGGTCGTCGCGCAGTACCTGAAGCAGGTCGTCGCTGGCTTTCGTCTCGGCACCGGTCTTGGATTGCACCGCGAGCAGCGCCTGCGAGCCGTCGGCCGAGGGGATCGGCCCGTTCACGGCGGCGACGCGCGGATCGGCTGCAATCGACGCCTTGAGCTGGGCGACCTTCGCGCGGTCGGCCGCGCTCGCGTCGACGATGACCTGCTGCGGCGTCGCGACGCCGGCCCCGAAGGCGCTCGTGATCATGTCGTAGGACTGGCGGGCCTGGCGGTCGGGCGCCTCGTTGCCCGGACCGGGGAACCCGAGCCGCACGCCGGCCAGCGGCAGCGTCAGCAGGGCGATGATCGCCAGGCCGGCGATCGTCGCGGCCCACGGGTGGCGCTGCACGCCGGCGCTCCAGCGGGCGAACGCCGGGCTCGCGTCGGCCGGGAACCCTTCGGGCAGCGCGGCCCGCTGCGCGGCGAGGCGCTCAGCGCGCCGGCGGCGCCCCGGCACCGGGATCGCCCAGGCGTTGATGCGGTGCTTGGCGAAGCCGAGCAGGGCGGGGAGGAGGGTGAGCGACGCGATCATCACGATCAGCACGCTCGAGCTCGCCGCGAACGCGACGCCCACGAGGTAGGGCAGGCCCATCAGCAGCAGGCCCAGCAGCGCGATCACCACGGTGCCGCCGGCGACCAGCACTGAGCGGCCGGCGGTGGCCAGCGACACAGCCACGGAGTCTTCGATACCGAGCCCCGCTTCGAGACTGGCCCGGTAGCGCGTGAGGATCAGCAGCGCATAGTCGATGCCGACGCCGATGCCGACCATCACCGCGACGGACTCCGCCCAGTCGGGCACATCCATGAACGTGGCCAGCGCGCCGACGATCGCCGCGCCCGTGCCGATGCCGAACAGCGCGGTCGCGAGCGGGAGGCCCGCGGCGACCACCGTGCCGAACGTGAAGAGGAGGATCAGCAGCGCGACCGTGAGGCCCACGCCTTCGGACGACGTCGACCCCTGCTGGGACTGCTGCATCACGAACCCGCCGAACTTCACGTCGGTGCCCTCAGTCGACGCGGCCTCGGCTGCCTCGACCAGCTCAGGGCCGACGTTCAACGCGACCGTCGCGGGCAGGTGCTCGACGGGCACCTCGACCAGGCCGGTCTTGCCGTCTGCCGAGAACCGCGCGGCGGCGAGCTTGCCGGCGCCGATGTCGTCGATCGCGTCGAGCTTGGTGAGCTGCTGCTGGATGTGCCGCTGGACCGCAGGCGCGTTCGCTCCGGCCTGCGCCTTCCAGACGACGAGCAGCGTGTCGGCCGAGACCGTCGGGAACGACTTCGCGATCGCCGCGTCGACCGCCTTGGAGTCGCTGTTCGGGGTCGAGTAGTCGACCGACCAGTCGCCGGCGATCGAGGGCCCGCCGAGGATGGCCGCGGCGAGCAGCGCGATCCACGTGACGAGGACGGTGCGGCGGCGGCGCACCGTGAAGCGGCCGAGCCGCGCGAGGAAGGGTTCGGGTGAATCGTCTGAGCTGAGGCTGGATTCAGAGGTCGGCATGCCGTGGCTCCGGTTTGGCAAAGGGTCCGCTGCGCTCCGCAGTGCACCGATTAGGAGTGCAGAGTTTCCGCGGCAACTATTGTTTAGGAAACCTAGCGGCCGATCGTTTCCGCGTCAACGCTGATCTACACTGACCACATGGGAGAGCATCTCCACACCCCCGCGTTCGTCGCGTACTACGGCCTGCTGCAGGTCTATTCGCGCACGTTCGAGCTGATCGCGCGCGAGCTCGAAACCCGCACTGGCCTGCCCGCCAGCTGGTACGAGGTCATGGCCTGCCTGCAGAACGAGCCGGACGGCCAGCGGATGAACGAGCTCGCCGACGACCTCCTGATCTCGCGCGGCGGCGCCACGAAGCTGATAGGCCGCTTGGAAGACGCAGGCCTCGTCGAGCGGTTCACGCCCCGCTCTGACCGCCGTGCCACCTACGCCAAGCTCACGGAGAAGGGCGAAGCGGCAGTGCTCGAAGCCCACCCCGTGCAGCTTGAGCTCACCGAGCATTACTTCGGCAAGTTCTTGGACCACACCGAGCTCGAGCAGCTCGTCGGCATTTCGCAGAAGGTCCTTGCCGGTCTCGGCGCCGACTGCCGCTGGCTCGAAGCCGTCACCGAGGGGATGGACGACCTGTTCCCGGCCGGCGCTGCGGAACCCGGCAAACCTTCGTAAGCGCGCTGGGCGCTGGCGCCGCGGAACGGTACGTTTCGCTTGTGTCGGCGATCAGGGTGCTCAGTGGCGTGCTTGCCCTGCTTGCTGGGGCGGCCATTTCGCTGGCGAGCCCGGTTGCTCCGGCGGCGGCGGCCGAGCCGCAGATCGAGCTGCTGCTTCCGGTGCCGGACGACACCGTCAGCGGCGCGCTCACCGTGCGTGCCCGCGTTACTGGAGCGGTGCCCGCCCAGGTCTGGATGTACGTCGGGTACACGCCTCCCAAGGCCGCGACCCAGCTTGGCGCCGAGGTGGCGCCCGGGATCTGGGAGGCGACGTTCGACGTGAGCGAGTTCTCGCAGTACGGCCAGCAGCGGTTCAGCATCAACGTCAACGCGCACCTCTCCGCCGAGCCCTTCGGCACGGTGCTGACGGCGACCCGGCAGGTGCGGATCCTGCGGGAGTACACGCACCACTGGACCGGAGAACCTCCCGCAGCCGACGACACGTTTTCGCCGGATGGTGACGGCGCCGACGACGACTTCTGGGTCGGCGTCTTCGCCACGGCGGCGAATATCGACTTCGTCGAGTTCCAGATCTCCGGGTTGGAAGGGCCAGCACTCGAGCCGGCGGTGTTCCTGCGCCGGGCGCCGACCAGCTTCTATTCAGGCGACAGCGGGCTCGGCGGGGGCTACGGCGGTTTCACCTGGGACGGCCGCGACGACGGAGGCGAGGTGGTCCCGGACGGCCTCTACTGCATCGGCGCCCGCGGCATCGGGACGAACGGGCGCCATGCGTGGATTCAGCGGATCGTCCGCGTGGATGCGGCGCCCGCGGGGCCTGAGCCTGCTGCGCCACCGGAGGGCTGGTGCCCGCCGGTGGCTGAGACGGACGACCCGCCGCTCCCGGCGCAGATCGTCCCGCCCCTGCCAGCGCCCACCACTCCTGATCCGGCGCCGACCAATCCGGACGAGCCGCCGACCACTCCGGACGAGCCGCCGACCACGCCTGCTGAAGCACCAACGACGCCCGCTGAGCCCCCGGCCTCGCCGACGACTCCGGCTGAGGTCCTCGCCGCGCCGCCTGAGCCCAAACCGGCCTCGACTGGAGAGATCGCACCCGCCTTGGCCCTTGCCGCCGCCGGCGTGCTCAGGTCGGCGGCCGCGCCGCCCCGGCTCGTGGTGAAGTCGGCGACGCAGCGTCGCCAGCGTCTCAAGCTCCGTGTCGCATGCGCTGCTGGCTGCCCGCCGCGCAGCTGGCAGAGCGTCGAGCTGTGGAGCCGCGGCGCGCAGCCGAAGCTGCAGCTGTCGACGCGGGTTCAGCTGAGTGGCGCGGGCACGTTTGTCGTCGACCGGGCGCTAAAGCGCCGTCTGCCGCCGTCGCTGGAGCTGCGGGCGCCCTCGCTCGGCGCGTCGGTGAAGCTGCAGCTGGGCTGAGCGGGTCCGCCGCCTACTGCAGCCGGCGCCGGTCGCCGCCGCGGCGGTCGCCGTCGGTGGCGGGGTTCTTCTCCGGCAGGAGTTCCTGCGCCAGGCGGCTGAGGTCGTCGTGGCGCTGCTCGATCAGCAGCTCGGCGTTGCGGCGCAAAGCGGCGAGGTTGCGCGGGCTGGCGTCGTCCATCTGCTCGGTGCAGCCGGTGAGCGGGATCTGGAAGCGGTGGTTGCGCTCGCCGAGCATGCGGTCGAGCTGCTCCTGCACGATCGACGACGACGCGTCGAAGAACATGTCGATCATCGGGCGGGCCCAGCGCACGGCGCCCCAGGTCGAAGCTTCCTCCCAGCGCAGGCGCTTGTTGAGCGCGCCCGTGCCAAGGCTGACGATCGTGACCGGCTCCTGCGGGCGCAGCGTCGCGCCCTCGATCGCGCCGAGCAGCGCTGGGTTGTGGGCCACGATGCCGCCGTCGATCAGCGACCCTGGCGCGTGTTTGCCCGGCGGCGTGAGCCGCATCGGCGCGAAGTAGGTCGGCGCGGCGATCGTGGAGCGGGCGACCTGCCAGAGCGCGCGGTCGAAGCCGGGGTCCTCCTTGGCCTGCCACGAGTTGAACCGCACCGGGTGGCGCCGCTCGACGTCGTAGGAGCAGACCATCAGGCCGGTCGTGGCGTCGCGCAGGCGCACGGAGCCGCAGTAGTCGGTGAGGACCTCGTTGAGGACCGCATCGGAGTACCGCGGGCGAGAGAACCCGAAGCGCGTGCGGAGGCTGCGGCCGAGCGTGCGGCGGAAGATCCGCGACCCTTCGCGCTCAAACAGGCCCGTCACCTCGCTCGCCGTCCAGCGCGCGCCGCCTTGCTCGCCAGGCACCGCGAGCGCGCAGGCGACGAGGCCGCCGGCGGAGCTGCCGGCGATCAGGTCGAAAAGCTCATGCGTGGGGTGGCCGGACAGCCGTTCGAGTTCGGCCAGCACGACCCCGGGGAGCAGGCCGCGGATGCCGCCACCATCGATTGCCAGGACGCGCATCAGCCCAGGACGCTACCGGGATGCCCAGTCGGTGGCCGGCAGTCTGGACCGACCACACGCTGAGATCTGCCGAACCCGGCCCAGCTCGGGGCGGTTGGGCGGTACGGTTTGGTACCTATGCGCGAGTTCGCTGATTCCAGCACCCCGGATCCCGTCGTCTCCACGATCACGCTGCCTGACGGCGGTGAGCGCGTGGTGTGGCGCCAGGGCGTCGGCCGACCGCTGCTTCTGATCCAGGGCCTCAGCGGCACGCACGACCACTGGGGCGACGTGCTCGTCGAGCACTTCATCAAGGCGGGCCGCTCGCTCGTGTCGATCAACCACCGCGGCGTCTACCGCACCGCGAAGCCGGAGCCGGGCTACTCGATCGCCGATCTCGCCGACGACCAGGCGGCAGCGCTCGACGTGCTTGGCGTGACCGAGCCGATCGACGTCTACGGCATCTCGATGGGCGGCATGACCGCGCAGGAGCTGACGCTCCGCCACCCGGAGAAGGTCCGCACGCTCGCGCTGGGCTGCACCACGGCTGGCGGTGCCGCGATGACGCCGCCGTCGAACGAAGACATGCAGCTGCTGTTCGGGGCGCAGCAGTCCGGCGACCGCGAGGCGGCCGTGCGCGTCGGCTACGAGGTCAACTTCTCTGAGCCGTTCTGGGCGAACGAGGAGCTGTTCGCCCGGTTCGTCGAACTGACCGACCTCGCACCGGTGTCGGTGTCGGTGATCCTCGGCCAGCTGCAGGCGATCGGCTCGCACAACACCGTCGACCGCCTCAACGAGATCACGGTGCCGACGGCGATCCTCCACGGCACCGAGGACCGCATGCTGCCGTACCCGAACCACAAGCCGCTGCACGACAACATCGCCGGCTCGACGATGGACACCTTCGAGGGCGCCGGCCACCTGCACTTCTGGGAGGACCCTGAGCGCGTCGTGCAGATCGTGCAGGACCTGAGCGCCCGCAGCCACGAGAGCTCACCCTCAGCCGTAGCCTGAGGGTTGGTCTGTGGGCCGCCGTGCGGGCGGCCTAGAACATCTGATCTGGCCAAGCGGGCCGGGCGGCGGAGGCCGTCCGGCCCGCCTGCGTTTCAGGTGCGTCCAACCTGAACACGGACAGACGACACACCGCGTACCATCCGTCCACCGGACGGCGCCGTTGGCGCGGCTGGGAGCCTTGACCAGCCGACGGATTCAGTGCGCTCCGGCTGCGGCGGGGGCGCATCCGCTCAGCTCCTCACTCCCCCGAGGCCCCCACCATGTTCTCCGCTCGACGAGCGCTGTCGCTGGCCCTTGGCCTGCTTGCGCTTGCCCCTGTCTCCTCCGCCTCCGCCGCCTCGGCGCCCGCCGGCTTCTTCGCCCTCGGCGACCGCGCCTGGCCGTCAACTTCGATCCTCGACCGCGAGCAGGGCAAAGGCCTGGCCAGCTGGCGGATCGCGCTCGACTACGGCGCGATCGGCGCGACGCAGGGGAAGCTCGACTTCAGCGGCGTCGACGGCCTCGTCGGCTCGATGGCGCGCCGCGGCGTGCGCCCGTTTTTCGTGCTGACCGGCTGCCCGGCGTGGTCATGCGCTGCCGGGGCCCCGCCGACGTCGGGGCAGCAGCTCACCGACTGGAAGGCGTTTGTCACGGCGTCCGTGCGCCGCTACGGCGCCGCTGGCACCTACTGGTCGGCCAACACGTCGGTGCCGAAGCTGCCCGTGAACGCCTGGCAGGTTTTCAACGAGGTCAACGGCGCGGGCGCGTGGCCAAACCCGAGCGCGGCAGCGTACGCGCCGTTCCTCGCGGCCACGAACACCACGATCAAGGCCGTCGACCCCGCGGCGAAGACCGTGCTCTCGGGGTTGCCGGAGAAGATGACGATCTGGCTCAAGGACTACCTGCCGGCGCTGTACGCGCAGCCAGGGTTCAAGACGTCGTTCGACGTGCTCGCGATCCACGGCTACACCGCGCTGCCCGCCGACGTGGCGAAGATCCTCGACCTCACGAAGACGATCGCCACGCAGAACGGCGACGCCTCGCGGCCGATCTGGATCACCGAGCTGGGCTGGTCGACCGGCGGCCCGGCGCACCCGTTCACGGTGACGGAGGCGACGCAGGCGGCGAACCTGCAAGCGGCGGGCGACGTGCTCATCGCGTGCGCCGCTCGCTGGAACTTGCAGCGGGCGTACTGGTTCGGCTACCGCGACGCCACGCCGTCGGGCACGGACTACTGGGGCTTCCACACCGGCCTGACCCGCACCGACGGCAACGCCAAGCCCGCGCTCGCCGCGTTCGACGAGTACACCTCGGGCGCGGCGCTCGCCGGAGCGCGCGCCGCGAGCTGCCCGCTGCCGGGCGGCACGACGATCGACTCGACGGCGCCCAACACGTCGATCGCATCAGGCCCCGGTGTCCGCACCGCGGACACGCGCCCTGCGTACCGGTTCGCCGCCACCGAGGCGGGCGTGCGGTACGAGTGCCACTACCTCGGCTCGCCGTGGGCGGCCTGCGCGCCGGACGCCTCCGGCACCTGGCGCCCGGCGGCCGCGCTGCCGCAGGGCTCCCAGACGCTCGAGGTCCGCGCGATCGACCCGAGCGGCAACGTCGACGCGACGCCTGCGGCGTCGACCACGATCATCGACCTGACCCCGCCCGACACCTACATCGCGGGCACGTTCGGCAACGTCAAGGCGCTGCTCAACACGCTCACGCTCTCGGCCAACGAACCCGTGACGAAGTACGAGTGCAAGATCGACGCGGGGGCTTGGGCGGCGTGCTCGACGACGTACTCGTTCACGTTGCCGCTCGGCGCGCACACCGTGAGCGTCCGGTCGTACGACCTGGCCGGAAATGTCGACCCGAACCCTGCCCAGCCTTGGTACCAGGTGGCCGGCTGAGCGCTTCGTCCGCAGGAGCGGCGCCAGGGGCGCGACCAACCGTGCACCGCCCGCGGTCCCACGGTCTGGCGACACGAACCTAGGTTGACGAGTACGGCCTGGGCCCCCAGCCCCCCCCCCCCGCCG
>JAEYAL010000288.1 GCA_023404805.1 Actinomycetes bacterium
GCGTCGAGCGACTCGGCGTCGACGCCGCCGGTGGCCGGCCGCGGGTTGGTGACGTGGTCGATGCCCGGCACCGAGGCTTTCAGCATCGTGAGCGCGCCGGCCGCGACGTTGCCCGCGCGGCCGCCGCCGTGGCGGTAGCGCGACATCCGCATCGGCGCGTCCTTCGGCGGGATGGCGCCGTACTGGTGCCAGTCGCCATCGGTCTGCCGGATCGCCGGCCCGAGTTCGACCGTGCCGGAGACGAGGTCGAGCGCGAAGTGCCGGTCGAACGGCCCGGACAGCGCGAGCGTGTCCTGCGCCTCCCAGGCGTGCCACTCGCCCGTCTCGGCGTCGTGGATCTCAAGCGTCTCGCCCGTCTGCAGCGGCAGCACCGGCTGCGCGCGCAACGGCAGCGACTGCGCCGGCGTGCCGTCGCTGACACCGAGCAGCTCGTTGGTGACGACCGCGGCGTGCGAGGCGCCGAGCAGCACGCCCGCCGGGGCGGCCGTGATCGCGTAGACCTCGGGCGCCTGCGAGTAGGTCGCGTCCTCGCGGCCCGACTTCGTGCGGGCATCCAGGCGGCAGCGCACCCAGTACATGCGGTGGCCGGCCAGCGACTGCACGCCGCTGCGCGGCGGCAGCTGCAGCTCGACGGTGCCGGCGCCGTAGTTGAAGCCGCCGGTGAGGTCCTCGAGGACGTCCGCTTCGAGCCAGGTCCCGTCACCGGCGGAGACCTCCCATCGCAGCGGCGGGTCCTCGGGGACGACGCCAGCGCCGCGGGCGGGCGAAGCGTCGACCGACACGCGCAGCACGAGCCGGTCGAGCGGCTGCTCGAAGCCGAGGTGCAGCGCATCGCCGGGACGCGGCGGGTTGGCGAAGGCGGGCTGGTCGGGACCGGTGGGGCGCGCCGAGCCGTCGGCGACGCCGACATCGGTGACTTGGTTGCCGCGCGAGAGCACGTAGGCGGCGGGCCGCAGCGGCTCGACGACGAACTCCTCGTCGACCTGGAAGATGATCGCCTCGTCGCTGGTGGTGCGCGGCGTGCCGACCTCGGTCTGCGCTGGGATGCGGACGGCCTCAGCCGTGCCCTCGGCGAGCGAGAAGCGCAGCTCGGTGCGGGCGGCGCTCGGGGGCGTGAGCCGGATCCCGAGCAGGTCGAGCAGCGCGACGTGGAGCTTGTCGGGGACGCGGTTGAGCCGGTACAGCGTCAGGTCGGTCATCCACGCGAACAGCTCGACCAGCGTGATGCCCGGGTCGGAGACGTTGTGCTCGGTCCACTCCGGGCACGACTGCGAGATCCGCAGCCGGGCTTCATTGACCAGATCTTGAAAGCCTCGATCGTCGAGCTGGATGTCTGGCAGCTTCATGCTCGGCTCGCGGGGGTGGTGGTCTTGAAGGGGCGGTCGTCGAGCGCGGTTTCCGGCAGCGTCATGCGCGCTCCTCTGCGGGGATGACGTAGAAGGGGTAGACGAGGTTGCGCACGTGGTTGGTCGCGCGGATCCGGTAGTCGATCGTGATGGCGAGGCGGCCGCCGCCCGTCTCGACGTCGAAGCGGATGTCGTCGACGTCGATACGCGGCTCCCAGCGGGCGAGGGCGCGGCGGATCTCGAGGTCGATGCGGCCGAGCGTCTCGGCGTCGATCACGTCGAAGACGTAGTCGTGGATGCCGCAGCCGAACTCGGGGCGCATCGGGCGTTCGCCGGGCGCGGTCGACAGGATGATGCGGATCGCCTGGGCGACATCGTCCTCGCCGGAGACGAGCGCGACGGCGCCGCGGCGGTCGACGCCGAGCGGGAACGCGAGGCCGGTGCCGAGGATGGTGCTCATCCGATCATCACCGAGGCCCCGCTGATCTTCACGGTGCCCGTGGCGGTCACGTCGACGGTCGCGCCGCTGATCTTGACCGGGCCTTTGCCGACGAGCTCGACGCTGCCGTCGGCGTTGATCTTCACGCTCGCGCCCTTGACGGTGATGCCGCTGGTGGCCTTGAGGTCGTACGTCGACCCCGCCTCGAGCTTGAACTCGGCCTTCGTCTTCAGCGAGTGCTTCTGCGCGGTGAGGTCGAGCTCGTCTGCGGCGTTCATCGTGATCGCCTTGCTGCTGGTCACGTTGAGCGAGCCGTCGGGCGCCTTGCCGCCGCCGCCCGCGTTGCGCGAGAGCCCGCCGGGCGGGGTGGAGCCGTTCCAGAGCGCGCCGAGGACGATGGGGCGGCGCTCGTCGCCGTGTTCGAAGCCGACGATCACCTCGTCGCCGACGAGCGGCGACATCATGATCCCGCGGCCGCCGGTAGCCGCCATCGAGGCGACCCGGGCCCACCAGCCCTCGTGGTCCTCGTCGAGCGCGGGGAAGCGCACGCGCACGCGGCCGTGGCCCTGCGGGTCGTCGACGTTTGTGACCTGGCCGACGACGAGCGCCTCGCCGTAGCCGCTGACCGGTTCGGGCGTGAGCAGATCCAGGAGCGAGCGCCGGGCGCGTCCGCTGATCCGGAAGCGCGTCTCGTAGCCGGTGCCGCCGCGCACGACGTGGATCGCGCTCGTGATGAGGTACTTGCCACCGAAGCGCTGCCCGACGCCGACGACCTCGACGAGCGAGCCGGCCTTGAGCACGGGGTCGCCCTTGGCGACGCCCTCAGCCTCGAGCCACGCGTTGGCGAGATGGTCGAGCGTGCTCTGGGCGAGGACGTCAGCCTCGCCCTGCGTGGTGACGACGCGGTCGCTCACCACGAGCCGCCCGCCGGCGCCGGCCTTCGTGGTCTCCGCGCGGACCAGCCCGATTTTCGAGTCGAGCCTCGGCTGCTTCGCGGTGCCGGTCACGCGGCGCGCGGTCTGCGGGTCCCAGGCGGTGACCTCGACCTCGTCGACCTGCTGCACCGCGGTGGCGCGCGGGTGGAAGGCGCGGAGCGTGGTGCCCCATTCCAGGCGCCCCGCAGGCTGCTCCTCGGCACGGCCCGCAGGCCGGAACTGGATGGTCCCGTCGAGGCACGACAGCGTGAAGCCGCAGCGCTCGGCGAGCCGCCAGAGGAAGCGCCAGTCGGTCTCGTTGCTCTGCTGCTCGAACGCAGCCACTTCGGAGGTCGGCGCGACGTCGTGCTTCAGGCCCGCGTCGCCGATCACCTTGCGGGCGATGTCTGCGGCGGTCATGTCCTGGAACGTGCGCGAGCGGCGCGTGAGGTTGAGCGCGTGCGAGGCGTCGTAGCCGCGCACGACGAACACGCAGCCGCCGCCTTCGAACTCCGGGGCGAGCGTGGCGATCTTGCCGGTGAAGAGCGGCTTGCCGGTGGTGCTGTCCGGGCTCGAGAGCCGCAGCTCGATCTTGCGGCCGACGTCCATCAGCGTGCCGTCGACGAGCTCGAACGCGGGGTCGCGGAAGCGCAGCTGGAACGTGTCCGGCAGCAGGAGGTCGTCCTGCACGCGGGCGTCGAGCAGCCGCTCGGCGACGGTCGGGTCGAGCGGCGCCCCGTCGATGCGGATCTCGATCCCGCCGACGTGCTGGGAGTCCGTCATGCGTCGAGCCTCGGGATCGCGAGCTGCTGGCCGCGGCGCAGCGCCGACGGGTCGTCGATGCCGTTCGCGTCCGCGAGCGACCGCCAGCGGGTCGGGTCGCCGTAGGCGCGGTAGGCGATGGCGTGGAGCGTGTCGCCCTCGCGGACGACGTGCGTGCCGAGGCTGTCGTCGCTGCGGGTCGTCGGGTTCTGGCCCTTCGGCGGGCCCGCGTCGGCCTGCAGCAGCGCGAGCTTCACGTCGGCCCGCAGAGGCTGGCCGTCGGGCGCGAACAGCTGGTACTGCACCGTCAGCGACTTGACGAACGACTCAAACGAGATGAACCGGCCCCAGATGAACTTGACCTTCGGCGGGCGGCGGGTGTTCTTCTTGCCGCCGTGGCCGGCGCCCTGGCCCTGCGTCGCCTCCATCATCGCGAAGAGCTGCGCGGTGGCGGCCGCGACGGCGCTCCCCTGCCCGAGCAGGCTGGCGTCGAACAGCAGCTGCAGCTGCATCTCGTAGGGCTGCCCGCCGCCGAACTGCGGCTGGCCCGCGGACGAGCCCGGCGTGGCCTTGGCCTCCCAGGCGTTGGTCTTGGTGACCGTGTAGTCCTTCGGGTTGAAGAGGCACGGGATGTCGGG
Source organism: Actinomycetes bacterium (assembly GCA_023404805.1). GTDB lineage: Bacteria > Actinomycetota > Thermoleophilia > Solirubrobacterales > Solirubrobacteraceae > JAGIBJ01. The sequence goes on from JAEYAL010000288.1 coordinate 4,100, forward strand.
CGCCCCCTCGATCTCGAGCTTGGCCCGCTGGAAGTTCGTCGGAACGGTCATCGGGTCCGCTGCATCCCTTGGTGGGCCACGTGCAGCTCCTCGGTCGCGGCGGCGTCGGAGCCCGCGCTGAGTTTGGGACCGACCCACTTGACCGGGAAGGCGTTCTCGAACACCCAGGTGCGCTTGCCCTCGCCGGAGGCGTCGACGAGCGTGATCGTGATGTCGCGCAGCTGCGCCGCGGCCTGCGAGTCGAAGAACCAGCGCTGGAGGGCGTCCTGGTTCGTGATGCCGCGCTTGAGCACGAGCGTCGGGTACTTGAGGCGGCCCGGGAGGCGGTGCACGTAGTCGTTGACGCCGCCTTCGGCGTACTCGAGCACGTCGCGCTCGACGGTCAGCCCGGACAGCTCGGCGAAGGCGCCGATCGCCAGGCCGGGGACCTGCAGGATGAAGTGGTTCTCGCCGAGCTTGTCGAGGTCGGGCGTGAGGGTGCCGCCGGCTTGCGTTCCGCGGGCCATGGCTAGAAGAGCTCCCCTCGGAGTTCACGCTCGTGGAGGATCTCGCGGCGCAGGCGGCGCATGATCTGCTCGTACAGCTCGTCGGGATCCAGCGGCTTCGGCGCCGCAGCGGCGCCGGCCGCGGGCGCGACGCTCGAAGTGCTCGCCTCCGGTGCCGGAGCCGCGGCGGTTTCGGCCGAGGCGGCGGGGCCGGGCGGCGTGGGCGCCGTGTCGGGG
>JAEYAL010000008.1 GCA_023404805.1 Actinomycetes bacterium
GGGCGGGGGGGCCCCGCCGAAACCGACTGCGGCCGGGTCCCCCGATTGGCGGGGTGGACCGGGCCTCGGCCGTTCAAACGAGGTGCGCGGCTATGCGGCAGCGGCGGCTGGGACCTTGCCCCAGTCGTTCTCGACCGCGTAGTCCATGAGCGTGTCGAAGTAGTCGCGGAGCGGCGGCACCACGATGCCGCGTGAGGCGAGGAACTCCTTCGTCGCGGGGTCGCGGTAGTGGGCGCGCACGTCGAAGTACGGGATCACGCTGCTCGCGCGCTCGAGGCCCTCTTCGGCCTTGATGCGCTGGTCGTCCGGGAGCTCGGCGATGAGCTTGCGCAGCTCAGCCTCCGGGATCACGGCGCCGCGGGTGCGCTGGAAGCGCTCGGCGCCCAGGTCGACGAGCTCGCCGACGGTGGTCGCGTTCTCGCAGGCGGCGATGATGTGCGTCCCGCCCGGGGCGACGTCGAGCAGGGCCAGCATGCCGTCGGCGACGCAGTCGATCGGGACGACGTCGACCGGCGCCTCCTCGCGGCCCGGCGCGACGGAGAGCTTGTTGTGGGCGTAGGCGCGCATCGGCGGGTAGAGCACGTTGAACGCGGCGGTGTAGCCGGTGCGCTGGTCGCCGACGACGATGCTCGGGCGGATGATCTGGAACGGCAGGCCGCTCTCGATCACGACCGCCTCGGCCTCGTTCTTGGACTGCTCGTAGGAGTTGCGGAAGTCCTGGCCCTTGTCGAGGTCGGTGGCGAAGAACTCGCCCTCGTACTTGCCGGCGACGTAGGCGGTGCTGACGTGCTGGACGCGCTCGAGGCTCGGAAGCTTCGCGGCGAGCTCGAGGACGCGGCGGGTGCCGTCGACGTTGATCTCGCGCTGCTCGTCGATGGGCAGTTCGAACGAGACCGACGCGGCGCAGTGGATCACCGTCGTGATGTCGGCGGCCTGCTCCGGCAGCGGCAGCGGCGCGTCGTCGGTCAGGTCGGCGAAGAGCAGATGCAGCCGCGGGTGGTCGATGCCGAGCGGGCGGCGGACGACCGCGACGACCTGCCGTTCGGTCTGATCCAGCACCCGCCGCAGCAGCTCTCCACCGAGGAAGCCGGAGGCTCCGGTCAAGAGGATGGTGCCGGAGTCGTTGGAAGGGACGATCGACCAATCGGGCATGAATGCTGCTCTCTGGACAGGACGCTCGGTGGCGCCGGGTCTGATGGTGCGCCGCCGCGCTCTGGGAGCGCGCCGGTGGTCCTACCCTGCGAGCGATCCGTGGCCATGTCAAGGGTCATTCGCAACAGATCGACATGGCCAGATGGACAACCCGATGCGCCGTTTTTGCAGCTGATTTCAGGTACTCGCGGGTCCAACGCTCCAGGCAGGTCCCACTAGTTTTCGGGTTTCTGCGCCGAGCGGGTGCGCGACAGCTCCGTGAGTCGCCGCACTCTCGGGTGCTGTTACCCGAACAACCGTCTGGTTACCCGCCGAGGCCGAGGTCGCGGTGTCGTGCTTCGGACCAGAACTCGTCGGTCGCGCCGTAACGCGTCGAGAGCTGTTCGGCGATGAGCACCGAGCGGTGCCGTCCACCGGTGCAGCCGATGCCGATGGTCACGTGCGCTTTGCCTTCGGCGGCGTAGCGCGGCAGGAGGAAGTCCAGGAGCGGCAAGAGCTTCTCGTAGAAGTCGGCGAGGCTGCCGTCGCGCGCGACGTAGGCGCCGACTTCGGGATCGTCGCGGCCGTTCTTGGGGCGCAGCGCCGGGTCCCAGTGCGGGTTCGGCAGGAAGCGCACGTCGAAGACGAGGTCGGCGTCGCGGACGGCGCCGCGCTTGAACCCGAACGACTCGAAGGTGACCGACATGCGCTCGGTCGCCTCGCGCGGGAGCAGCTCGGCGACGATCCGGCGGCGCAGGTCGTGGACGGTGAGCCCGCCAGAGTCGATGACGGTTTCGGCGACCTGTTCGACCGGCGCGAGGATCTGGCGCTCAGCGGCGATGCCGTCGGACACGGAGCCGTGCGGCGCCAGCGGATGGCGGCGGCGCGTCTCCTTGTAGCGGCTGATGAGCACGTCTTCGTCGGCGCGCAGGAACACGACGCGGTGGGCGGTGCCGTGCTCGCGGAGGTCTTCGAGGACTTCCCAGAGCCCTTCGAAGTAGGAGCCGCCGCGCACGTCGCACACGACCGCAGCGCGTTCGACCTTGCTACCTGGGTGGCGGAAGAGCTCGACGAGCTGGCCGATCATCTCCGGCGGGAGGTTGTCGACGCAGAAGTAGCCCTGGTCCTCGAACACGTCGATCGCGGTCGACTTGCCCGCGCCCGAGTAGCCGGTGATCACCACGAAGTCGCGGAGGGTGACCTCTTCGCCTGCGGCGTCGGCGTCGGGGTCGGCGGCGGTTGCGGGGGCGTCGGGCGTCGTCGGGTCGGTCATCGTCGGCTTCCGACGCTAGCGCGCCGCCCGCGGCCTGTCACCGGACCGCAACAGATCGTGCTCTTCTCGGCCGGACCAGCGCCGAACAGTGGCGGGGTTCCGCTGAGCACCGCGCGCGCCGCCTCAGCTGCGGGTGCGGCCGCCGTGCAGCGCGCCGTGGATGGCGCGCGCGACCGGCGCGGGGAGCCCCGGCACGGCTTCGAGCGCGTCGCGGGAGGCGTTGACGACGGCGTCCGGCGAGCCGAAGTGCGTGATCAGCAGGCGCTTGCGGGCCGGGCCGACGCCGGGAAGCGCGTCGAGGATCGACTCGGTGAGCTGCTTGTCGCGCCGCTGGCGGTGGTGCGTGATCGCGAAGCGGTGGGCCTCGTCGCGGACCCGCTGGAGGAGCTGCAGCGCCGGCGTGTCGTGGTCCAAGACGTACGGCTCGCTGCGCCCGGGCACGAAGACCTCCTCGATGCGCTTGGCGAGCGAGACGACCTGCACGCCCTGCTCGATGAACGGCCCGAGCGCGGCCAGGCCGGCCGAGAGCTGGCCCTTGCCGCCGTCGATCACGAGCAGGTCGGGTTTGCTCGCGAAGGAGCCGTCGCGTGAAGGGTCGTGCGGCGAGCGGTCGCTCTGGCGCCCGTACTGGTTCAGGCGCCGCTCGAGGACTTCGTTCATCGACGCGAAGTCGTCGGTCTGGCCCTCGTCGAGGCCCTTGATGTTGAAGCGGCGGTAGTCGGACTTCTTCGGCTCGGCCCCTTCAAACACCACCATCGACGCGACGGTGTTCGTGCCCATCAGCGTCGAGATGTCGAAGCACTCGATGCGCAGCGGGAGCGCCGGCAGCGAGAGCGCCTCCTGCAGGTCGCCGAGGGCGCCGGTGAGCTGCTCGCGCTTCCTCTGCGCGCGGAGCTTCTCCTGGCCGAGCGCGAGGTTGGCGTTGCGCTCGGCGAGGTCGAGGATGCGGCGCTTGTCGCCCCGCTCCGGCACGCGCAGCTCGACGCGCGCGCCGCGGATCTCCTCGAGCGCGTCCCTCACCGTGTCCTGCTCAGGCAGGTTCGTGGTGAGCAGCACCAGCGGCGGGACGAGCGGCGTCTCGCGGTAGTACTGGACCAGGAACGCCTGGGCGACCTCTTCGGCGGTCTGGTCGGCGTCGCCCGTGAGGTAGAAGCTCTGGCGGTCCGACAGCAGCCCGTCGCGGACCTGGAAGACCTGCACGCTCGCGTCTTCGCCCTGCGCGGCGACGGCGACCGCGTCGAGCGTCTCGTCGTTGTCGGCGACGATCCGCTGCCGTTCGCTGAGCGACCGCAGCGCGACGAGCCGGTTGCGTTCGAGCGCGGCCGTCTCGAACTCCTCGGCGGCGGCCGCGTCCTTCATGCGCTGTTCGATGCCGGCCTCGACCTCGCGGACGTGCCCTTCCAGCACCTTGATCGCGTTGGTGACGCCTGCGCGGTACTCCGACGGAGACACGTTGCCGACGCACGGCGCTTCGCAGCGCTTGATGTGGAAGTCCAGGCAGGGCGAGCCGCTGCGCCGTCCCGGCTCGGTGCCCGTACAGCTGCGGATGAAGAAGATCTTCTGGAGCGTCTCGAGCGTTTCGCGGACCTTGCGCGCCGACGAGTACGGCCCGAAGTAACGGCGGTTCTTGCGGTGCCGTTCGCGCGTGAAGTACAGCCGCGGGTACTCCTCGTCGAGCGACACGGCGAGGTAGGGATACGACTTGTCGTCGCGCAGCCGGATGTTGAACGCCGGCTGGTACTGCTTGATGAAGTTGGCTTCGAGCAGCAGCGCCTCCGTCTCGCTGGACACGGCGATCGTGTCGATCTTGTCGGCCTCTTGCGGCAGCGTCCGCCCGCCGCGGCGCACGGGGTTGACGAAGTGGCTCGCGACGCGCTTCTTCAGCGACTTCGCCTTGCCGACGTAGATGACCTTGCCGCGCTTGTCGTGGAACAGGTAGACGCCGGGGGCATCCGGCAGCCGCAGCCGCTCCTCGCGCAGGCGCTCGGCCCGCTCGGCCGCCGTCTCGTCGTTCGTTCGGCGTGGCTGCGGCACTCCACCCAGGATAGGAGGGGCGCCGGTGGCGCGGCTCGCGGCGGCGCGCCACGCGCCGTTGGCGCGGGCTACGCCCCGCGCGCCCAGTCGACCACGTCGGGCCAGACCCCGTAGCCGTCGTCCGGCGTGAAGTGGCCGGCGCCCGCGAAGATCGAGACGGGCAGGCCGAACGGCTCGCCATGCGTGACGGCTGCGCCGACGGCGTTGTACGGGTCGGCGTCGGAGCACCACAGCTCCCAGCCGTCGGGCGCGTCGAACGGCTCGGGCGCTGGGAAGCGCGGCGCGACCTCGGCGACCGCCTCCCGCCCGGGCGGCGCCACGAGCAGCACGCGGTCGACGTGGCTCGCGATCCCCGGGCCCAGCGACAGCCACGCGTCGACGGCCAACGAGTGGCAGATCACGAGCGGCTTGCCCGGCAGGTCGGCGACCTGCCGCAGGATCTCGGTTTCCCACCGGTCCGGCCAGGGGTCGTCGGCGTCCGGCAGCGACGGGTACGCGACGCGCGCGCCCTCGGCCGCCAGCGTCGCCGCGAGCTGGAACTCCCAGTGGTCCGGCGGACGGTGGTTCATCACGCCGTGCAGGATCAGGACCGACATGGCCAGCACGCTATTGGGTGGCAGCGGCGGTGCGGCCCCCGCACCTCCAGCGCTTGCCGCCTCACGCCACCAGCCGGATCTGCAGCCCCGCGGGGGCGGCGACGCCGGCGCCGCCGAGCTTGGCGAGGATCGATTGGACGTAGCCCTGCGTTTCTGGGAAGGGCGGAATGCACATGCATTTGCTGACGTTGCCCGCGCCGGCGTTGTAGGCGGCGAGCGCGAGCGGGACCGAGCCGAACTGGCGGAGCAGGTCGTGCATGTGGTGGGCCTGGGCCATGATCGCCTTGGCCGGGTCGAAGCGGTCGGCCATCGAGAGGCCGTAGTGCGCGGCCGTGCCCGGCATGAACTGCGCGATGCCCGCGGCGCCGGCGGGTGAGACGGCCCGCGGGTTGAACTTCGACTCCTGCCACAGCTGCGCGCCGAGCAGCGCCGCGCCGACGCTCCAGCGCTGCGCGGCCCGCGAGATCATCGGCGCGTAGACCGACGGTACGAACGACGGGATCGCTGTCCCGCTGGCTTTGCGGTCTCCCCCGCTCGCCCGTCCCGCGCCGCCTTCGCGGTAGCCGAGCGAGGTCGAGCCGGCGTTGCGCACGAAGCCGAAATGCCATGCCTCCCAGCTGTACCTCTTGATGAACCCGAACCGCTTGCAGTTCGCCGCGAGCCAGCCCCACGCGGAGTTCGGGCCGAGGTCGAGTTCGGTGCCCAGGCGGTGCAGGCTCTTGCCGGGCGGCGCGACCCATTTCGGGTCGGGGTTGCGGGCGAACAGCGCCGCCTGCTCGGCGTCGCTGCGGAATGCGGAGGTGATCGTGAGCGCGTGGCCGTCGGCCCTCGCCGCCGCAGCCATCCGGTCGAACGCGAGCGCCACGTCGGGGCGCATCCGCTGGCCCTGACGGACGGCGAGCGGACCGCTGTAGTCGCCCGTTCCGCTCGCGGCCGGCAGCGGCGCGATCGCCACTTCGGCGACGGCCCGCAGCTGCCGGCGCCGGTCGCGCTTGGCGCGCGGTCCAGCCACCGTCACGCGGATCTGGATGCGGGTCGGCAGGCCGGGCTCGCCGAGGAAGCGAAGATCGCGCAGCGTCAGGCCGTTCGCCGCTGCCGTCCGCCGGGCCGCGGCCAGCCCGCGCGACCGGTACTCCGCGGCGCTGATCCGCTGTGCCGGATCAGGCGAGTAGACGAGCGCCTGCGCATCGAGGAGCGCGCGGGCGCCGGCGAGGGCCGCCACGTCGGCGCGGCCCTGCGCATCGGATGCGCGGCCAAGCGCTGAGGCCACCAGCCCAAGGCCCACGGCCACCGCGAGAAGCGCCGAGATCACCGCGACGGCGACGACGAGCGTCTGGCCGGAATCTCCACCCATCACCGCTGCCAGCGGCGACCGAGGCCGCGGCACGATCGACAGCCGAGCCGCCACTGCCGAGAGTTCCTCCTGCGCCAAGGCGCCGACCTCCGCCTCTCGAGGCTCGACCAGGATCACCTCGTCGAGCGCGCGCAGCACGGCGTCGATGTCGTCGCAGCGCGGCAGGCCTACAGCCACGGCCACCGGACCGGGATAGGTCTGCAGGAGCGCCGCGAGCGCCGGACCGACCCCCACCTCAGCCGGCAGCTCGACCGTGATCAACCGCCCGGCGACCCTGACCGCGGCGCCCTCCGTCAACGCAGCTTCGACGCCGGCCGCCGCAGCACGGAGGGCACGCCGGGGCGGCAGGACCTGAACGCCCGGCCGTACCGGTCCGGCGCCCCACGACACCAGCAGCGCCGGCGGCTCGCCTCCCCGCGCCGCCGCCCGTAGCG
>JAEYAL010000045.1 GCA_023404805.1 Actinomycetes bacterium
GCGGAACCCACTCCGGTCGTTCGCGCAGAGCCGAAGCCCATGCGCGCCCCTCGAGCCGATGCGCGCCCACCCCTGAGCGCGCGCCGGCTGTGCCGAGACCGTGGTGCCTGGCCCGAGGGCCGCGCACCGTTGGTGTCTACGCCCTGATGGGTCGCAGCTCCTCGGTCTCGTCGAGCATGTGACGGCGAACGGTGCCGTTCGGCGCGATCTCGTACGAGCCCATCCGCAGCAGCACCGGCGAGTACACGTGGAGCGTGACCGCCGGCTCGTCGCCGGTGTGATGGACGCGGTGGACGTCATGCGCCGCAAAGGAGAAGTGCTGGCCGCGCGAGCACGTGCGCTCGACCGGCGGGCCCAGGGGCGCCGCCTCAGGGAGGCCGGCCGCGTGGTACCGGTCTTCTGCGGCGGGCTCGGCCGAGCCGATGCGCAGCCGCGACTCGATCACCTGGCCGCGCAGCACGAGGCCGACGCCGCTCGATCCGTCGTGGTCGTGGAAGCCGGTGTCGTGTCCGGGCATCCAGCAGATCAGCCACGCGCTGTAGCGGTCGGTGCGGGCCACCTCGTGGTACGTCCGCTGAAGCGGGTCGTGGCGCACGTGCGGGTGCCAGAGGTTCTGCTGGACCGCGAGGGCGTGCGCCACGCCGAGCAGCTCGGTTGGCGTGAGGTCGGGCAGCGTGCCCGCGCGGTCGAGCGGCACGACGCCGGGGACAGCGACGGGCTTGACCTCGTCGACCGCACACAGCTCAGCAGCCGAACGTTCGGGCGCGATGGTGAGCGTGGCATTGGTCATGGGGTCAGGCCGCCTTTCCGAGGAGAGCGTGGGCGTGTTCTGTGGCGTGAGCCGGGGTGATGATCGAAGGGAGCTCGCCTTCGACGACCGGGCGGTCGCTGCCGTGGACGAGCCGGTCGGCTCCCACGGCGACGGCGACGGCGCCTTGGGCGATCCGGCCGTAGGACGAGGTCTCGTACCAGGCGAAGCTGTCGCTCACGGCGCGCGCCGCGAGCGCCTCCGCGCCGCGTGCGGCGAGGCGCTCGGCCTGCAGCGGAGCCAGCCCGGCGAGCATCGCGAAGAGGACGCGCAGCTGCGGGTGCTCGCGGCGGCCGCGAGCAGCCCAGACAAACCAGGCACGCTGCATCTCGGCGACGTAGTCGGTGAGGCCGGGCCACCACCACGGCTCTGCGCTCCAGCGCGCGCCGTCGGCGGCGGCGACATCCGCAGGGGTAGGTCCCGGGTGGATGAAGAGCGGTGCGCCGGCGCGCTCCAGGTGCTCGAGCACCGGGCCGAGGCGGTCGATCGCGTGCGTCGTCGCGAGCGCTCCGGCGGGCAGGCACAGGCCGACCGCACCGGATCGCAGCTCAGCTTCGAGGTCGGCCGGATCCGGCTCGATCAGCGAGATCGTGCCCCAGCGGCGGAAGCGGGCGCCGGCGGCGGCGATGCCCTCGCGGTGCGCGCTCCACAGCTGCTCCGCCTGGTCTCGCGGCAGCCACTCGGCGCCGAGCGCCGTCGACGGCGCCACGACGGCGAGGTCGATGCCGTCGAGGTCCAGCAGCGCGGAACGGCCCGCCGGATCCTCCGGTCCGGGCATCACGCACGCTGGCTCAGCGAGCAGGTGCAGGGTCCACCGGTCGCCGTGGCGGCGCACGTACGGCGCCTCCGTGCGGCAAGCAAGCTCCGCCCAGAGCGGCTCGCTCCAGAGGTGCTGATGGGTGTCGACGGCGACCACGATTCTTAAACTACCTAATCTCGACTGGTTTTGTTGTCTTTATAGACGTTCGGGCCATCGGCACCCCAACTGCAGCGCGAAGTGCGCCCACTAGCCGAACGACCCAGGCGCTCGAAAAACGCGCGTCCTTCGGTGGAACATTCCCTAACCCTTCCTAGGCCAGAGCGTCTACGCGCCAGCTGCCGCGAAGAATTCTGCAACTACTGCAAAATGTCTGGAGCGATGTTCGTATCCGTGTCCCCGAGCATCGGCCTGCCCGCCCTGTTCGCTCTCATCCTCGGCGAGTCGGCCGGCCTCCCGCTTCCGGGCGAGACGGCGCTGATCGCATCGGGTGGCCTCGCGGCCGACGGCCAGGTCGCGCTGCCCGCGGTGATCGCCGTGGCCGCGACCGCCGCGATCATCGGCGACATGATCGGCTACTGGGTCGGCCGCCGCGGGGGCCGCAAGCTCCTGCTGCGCGACGGCCGCTTCGCGAGCCACCGCCGCGCCGGCGTGGCGAAGGCCGACCGCTATTTCGAGAAGTACGGCATCGTGACCGTGTTCTTCGCCCGGTTCATCCCGGGCGTCCGCGTGGTGGGCGCGCTCACCGCTGGCGCGACCGAGATGCGGTGGCGCAGCTTCGCGATCGCCAATGCGCTGGGCTGCGTCACCTGGGCTACGACGGTCTCGACCGTCGCATACGCCGCCGGGCCGGCCGGCGCGGTCGCGCTGATCGTCCTGGGCTTCACCATCGCCGGCATCGGCCTGCTGATGGGCTGGATCAACGTGCGCCGCGGCATCGCAGCCGACGCCGACGACGCCGTCGGCGATCCGCTGGTCGCCCTCGAGACCTACGCGCAGTCGATTCCCGCCGCCGAGCTCGTCGCCGAGCCGGCCACGGTCTCCGCGCCGGCGGCCCCAGTGGCGCTCAAGGTCGCCCCGCCGCGCCCCAGCACGACGCCGCGCGCCGCTCCGTCGCCGGCAGCGCTCGCTGCCTGCGCCAACCGCCTGCCGTAGCCCGGCCCCGTCAGCGCCGACGTCGACTTCGGCTCGGTTCGGCGTCGTCGGCGCATCCGGCGAACTACCGCGGATCGAGGTCGCCCGACTACCGCCGATGACGGGACTTCGACGCGCGCTCGGCGCGTGGGGCAGCGCGGCGGCGGATCCGGCGAACTGCCGCGGATCGAGGTCGCCCGACTACTGCCGATGACGGGAGTTCGACGAGGGCTCGGCGCACGCAGCAGCGCGGCGGCGGCTCGGCGGTGACGGCGGTGGGCTCGCGGGCGCGACGCGATTCGCGGGCGTTCCGCAGCGGGGGCGCGCGGACAGCGCCGACCGAGCGGATGGCGGCAGTGGGCCAGCGCCCCGGCGGCGTTCTCGTCATGTCTGGTGCCCCATGCCGTGGCAAACCTGACGAGAACGTCTTCGGACCGCGCCCGGCGAGCGTTCTCGTCATGTCTGGTGCGCTATGCCGTGGCAAACCTGACGAGCACCTCGCAACGGCCGAGTCCCACCGCCGCATCAGCCCAGTCGCCGAACACCACCGGCCTCGGTGCGGAACGCCCGCCGATCCCGCCGCGCCCGCAGTCCCACCGCCGCCCGGAGCCCAAGCGCCGCAGTAGCCGCGCGCCCGGTGCTGGCGGCGCGCCGACCGCGCACCCCGCCCAGACC
>JAEYAL010000210.1 GCA_023404805.1 Actinomycetes bacterium
CCCCGGGGGCCCGCCCGCCCCCCAACCGGCCGGGGGCGCCGCCGGGGCCTACGCCGCCGCGGCGCCCCGAAGCGCAGGCGATCTCTTGCGAGGAGCTGCTAGCGCAGCTCGGAGCTGCTCAGCTCGAGCAGGCGGCGCGCGATCACCAGCAGCTGGATCTGCTGGGTGCCCTCGAAGATGTCGAGGATCTTGCCGTCGCGGGCCCACTTCTCGAGCAGCTCGCGCTCGGCGTAGCCCGTGGCGCCGCAGAGCTCGACGCAGCCCATCGACACGTTCACGCACGTGCGGCCGGCCTTGGCCTTGGCCTGCGAGGCCTCGACCGAGTTCGGCGTGCCGTTGTCGGCGAGCCAGGCGGCGCGCAGCGTCAGCAGGTACGCGGCCTCGTAATCAGCCTCGAACTGCAGGAGCTTGGCGACGGCCGCGTGCTGCGAGTTGGCAGGGCGGTCGTAGTCGATCTCAATGCCTTCGGCCTTGAGCAGCTTCGTCGTCAGGTCGAGCGACGCGCGGGTCAGGCCGACCGCCATCGACGCGACCATCGGGCGGGTGTTGTCGAACGTCTGCATGGCGCCGCCGAAGCCGGTCTCCGTGCGGATCTCCGGGTCGCCGAGGAGGTCCTCGGCAGGCACGCGGCAGTCCTCGAGCACGAACGCGGCGGTGTCCGACGCGCGGATCCCGAGCTTGTGCTCGAGGCGGTCGAGCTTCATGCCCGGGTTCTTGCGGTCGACGACGAACGACTTGATCGCCGGACGCCCGATCGACAGGTCGAGCGACGCCCAGACCACGACGAGGTCGGCGCGCTCGCCGGCCGTGACGTAGATCTTGGTGCCGTTGAGGATGTAGTGGTCGCCGTCCTTCTTGGCGGTCGTGCGGATCGCAGCAGCGTCCGAGCCCGCCTCGGGCTCGGTGATCGCCATCGCGGCCCACTTGTCGCCGTAGCGCGCCTTCTGCTCCGGCGAAGCCACGGCCGCGATGGCCGAGTTGCCGAGGCCCTGGCGCGGCAGCGCGAGGGTGAGGCCGACGTCGCCGCGGCACGTCTCCATGATGGAGAGCGCCGAGCTCATGTTGGTGCCGTTTTTGACGCCATCGTCCTTCTTCGGCGCAGCGCCCGCGTTGCCGCCGTTCTCGCCGTGGGACTGGCTGGCGCCGGTCGCGCCCGCGCCCTGGCCCGTGCCGGAGGCGTTGAGGCCGTCGACAACCGCCGAGAGGAGGTCGAGCTCAGCCGGGTACTCGTGCTCGCCGAGGTCGTACTTGCGCGCGATGGGGCGGAACACCTCGTCGGCGACGGAGCCGGCCTGCTTGACCAGCGGGACGAACTTCTTGGGGATCTCGAGATCGATGCTCATGGGATCTTGTTCCTTCGTTCTTCCTAGCCGGGGCTAGACGAGCAGCGTGCCCTCGAGCACGCCGACGCCTCGCAGGTCGCGGTACCAACGCTCGTTCGGGTACTCCTTCACGTAGCCGTGGCCGCCGAGCAGCTGCACGGCGTGCGAGCCGATCTGCGACGCGTACGTCGCAGCGAGCTGGCGGGCGTACGCGATCTGCTGCGACGCGTCCTTGCCGGAGTCCAGGCGGGCCGCCGCCTTGAGCACGACGAGGCGCAGGCCCTCGAGCTCGATCGAGATGTCGGCGATGGTGAAGGCCACAGCCTGGCGGTGGGCGATCGGCTCGCCGAAGGCCTCGCGGTTCTTCACGTACGGGATCAGCTGGTCGAGCGCGGCCTGCGCACCGCCGACGGCGGCAGCGGCCCACGCCAGGCGCGCGCGGCGCACGGCGTCGAGGTGGTCCTCGGTGGAGCCGAGCACGTTCGCGGCCGGGACGGTGACGCCCTCGAGGATCAGGCGGCCGGTGCGCGCAGCGCGCACGCCCATCGCCGGGTCGTCCTCGATCGACAGGCCGGGCGTGCCGGCTTCGACGATCACCAGGCGCGGCTCACCCTCGACGAGCGCCGAGATGATGAACAGCGCGGCGTTCTCCGGATCGGCCACGAGCGCCTTGACGCCGTCGATCTTGAGGTCGGTGCCGACCTTCGTCGCCTTCGTCTTGGGCGCGAGCGGGTCGAACAGCGGCTGCGGCTCCTGGATCGCCAGGGCGCCGTGCGCGGGCTCGTCCTCGGTGAACGCCGGGAGGAACGTGGCCTGCTGGCCCGCGTCGCCGTAGAGCGCAAGGGCCGAAGCGACCGCCGACGGCGCGAGCAGCGCGGCAGCGAGGCCGATGTCGCCCTTGGCCAGCGACTCAGTGACCAGCACGCCGGTCACGGCGGAGCGCTCCTCGGCGATGCCGCCGAGCTCGTCCGGCACGCCGAGCAGCGTGAGGCCGAGCTCACCGGCCTGCTCGCGGACCTTCTGCGAGACCTCGCGCTTGGTGTCAGCCTCCTGCGCCGCGGGGCGGAGCACCGTCGCGGCGAGCTCGCCGGCGGCCTCCTGGATCATCTGCTGATCCTCGGTGGGGGTGAGGTCGAACACCTGGCGGGGCTTGGCGACCTTCGCGCGGGCCGGCTTGGAGCCGTTGGTGTTGATGCGCGCGAACGTCTTGCGGGCGACGCTCTCGGTCCGCAGGCCCTGGCGGGTGCTGACGAAGAGGATCTTCTCGACGCGCTTGCGGTTCGCGGGGTCCTGGAGGACCGGAAGGCCGCCGGCCTTCGTGACGAGCCGCAGGGCGACGGCAGTCGCCTTGTCGAGCGGGGTGGACTTGAGCTGGTCTGGCACGGGGTGCTCCGGTGATGGGGTGCGGAGTGCGGGGACTTGGGCAGCCGGGGGAGCGGCCGCTCACCGCGGGTGGTGAGCCGGCGCGCGGCCGCCGGGTGGGACCGCCGCGCGCTGGTGGCTCGGACTAGAGGGGCGTGACGCGGCCCCGCGCGTGGATGCGGTCGCCAGCGGCGCTGGTGACCAGCAGGTCCGTCGAAGCACCGTCCGCCCAGGACCGCAGCGCGATCTTGGCCGGAAGCAGCACGGGCTTCTGGAACGAAACAGCCAGGGAGACCGCCTCAGGGAGGTCGCTCTGGAGTTCGGAAGCGATACGAGCAGCCGTCCACATGCCGTGGGCGATCGCGCGTGGGAACCCGAACGCCTTGGCGGTCAGGTTGTTCAGGTGGATCGGGTTGCGGTCGCCGGAGGCGCCGGCCCACTGGCGGCCGAGGTCGGGGGCAGCCGACCACTCGGCGACGGTCGCCGACTCCGGCGCTTCGTCGGCCGTGGCGACCTGCAGCGCAGGCTGGGCCTCCGCGTCCTTGCCGGCCTTCGCGCCGATGCGCAGCATCGTCGACAGCTCCCGCCAGATGACCTCGCCGCCAGCGGCCGCGGTGGTCTCGATCTGATAGGTCGCGCCCTTCTTGTGCGGGAACGGCCCGAGGAAGCGCACGCCGATATCGAGCGGCTCAGCCGACGACACGATCTTGTGGCGCTCGACGAGGTTGTCGAGGTGCACCGTGCCCATCGCGGGGTACGGGAACGACCCGTCCGTCATCCCCTGCATGTGCAGCGGGAAGGCGATGAAGTGGGGGAGCAGCAGCGGCGCGTCCGGGCCGCTCTTGTCTTCCGTCAGGTTGCGCAGCTGCTTGATCGTCGACGGCGGCAGCGTGGCCCCCGTCAGCGTCAGCTCCTTCTGCGGCAGCGGGCCGCCGCCGCCCGGCAGGAACGGCAGCTTGCCCGCGACCGGCAGGGCGGCGAGCGCCGCCTTGCCGTACGAGGGCAGGATGCCCGGTGCCTTGGAGGTGGTGCCAGCGCTCATGGCGCTAAGCCCCGATCAGGGACTGGCCGCAGACGCGGATCACGCGGCCGTTGATCGCCGACGAGCCGGGGCTCGCGTACCAGGCGATCGTCTCGGCGACGTCGACCGGCAGGCCGCCCTGCGAGAGCGAGTTCAGGCGGCGGCCAGCCTCGCGGATGCCGAGCGGGATCGCCGCCGTCATCTTGGTCTCGATGAAGCCCGGGGCGACGGCGTTGATCGTGCCGCCAGCCTTGGCGAGGGCCTCGGCGTACGCCTCGGTCAGGCCGATCATGCCGGCCTTCGACGCGCCGTAGTTCGTCTGGCCGTTGTTGCCGGCGATGCCGGCGATCGACGCCAGGCCGATCACGCGCGAGCCCTTGCCCAGGAGCTTGTCCTTGAGGAGCTGGTCGATGATGCGCTGCGGCGCGGTCAGGTTCACGGCGATCACCGCGTCCCAGCGCTCGGGCTTCATGCGGGCCAGGGTGCGGTCCTGCGTGATGCCGGCGTTGTTCACGACGATGTCGACGCGGCCGTGGAGCTCCTTGAGCTGCTTGGAGAGCTCAGCCGGAGCGTCCTCGCCGGTCACGTCGAGCGTGATCGCGTCGCCGCCGAGCGGGGCGAGCGTGGCGGCGAGCTCGTCGGCCAGCGGGGCGATGTCGAGGCCGACGATCTGCGCGCCCTGGGCATGGAGCGTCTGCGCGATCGCGGCGCCGATGCCGCGGGCGGCGCCGGTGACGAGGGCGATCTTGCCCTCCAGCGGCTTGTCCCAGTTCGCAGGCTCCTCGACGCCGGCCTTGCCCGGGGTCGAGATCCGGACCACCTGGCCCGACACGTAGGCCGAGCGGCCCGAGAGGAAGAAGCGCAGCGACGACTCCAGGCCCGCTTCGGCGCCCGGCGCCAGCAGGATCAGGTTGACGGTGCGGCCCTTGCCGGTCTCCTTGCCGAGCGAGCGCGTGAAGCCCTCCAGGCCGCGCTGCACGAGGCGCTGCGACGGGTCCTTGATGAGGTCCGGGTCGAGGCCGATGACCACGATGCGGCCGCTCGTCTTGACCTTCTTGGCGGTCGGGTGCAGCGCGCGGTACAGGCCCGCGAGCTCCGCGGTCGTGGAGATTGCGGTCGCGTCGACCACGATGCCACCGACCTTCTTTTTCGTCGCGCCGAACAGCGACGTGGCCTGCTTGCCGGTCGCTGCGCGGACGGCGTCGCTGGCAGCGTCGCCCGCGACGACCTGCACCTCAGCGCCAGCGGCCTCGACGGCCTTGGCGACGGCGCCTGCTGCGACGAACGGGCCCTTCGGCGCCGAATCCTCGTCGCCGAAGCCGGTCGTCACGAGGATCGGGCCGGAGATGGCGGGCTTGCCTTCCTTCCAGCGGTCCAGCACGAGCGGCTGGGGCAGGCCGGCCGTCTCGGCGACCTTTTTGCCGATCGGGTTGCGGGTGAAGTTGGCGTAACGGTCGTTCACAGCAGGCATTGGTCGACTAGATCGTGGGATCGGTGGAGATGAGCGCGACGACGCCGAGGCCGCCAGCCGCGCAGACGGAGATGAGGCCGGTGCCGCCGCCGCGAGCCTTGAGCTCCTTGGCGAGACCAGCGACGAGACGGCCGCCGGTGGCGGCGAACGGATGGCCTGCGGCGAGCGAGCCGCCGTTGACGTTCAGCTTGCTGCGGTCGATGGAACCGAGCGGCTTGTCGAGGCCGAGGTACTGCTTGCAGAAGTCCGCGTCCTCCCACGCCTTGAGCGTGGCGAGGGTCTGGGCGGCGAACGCCTCGTGGATCTCGTAGAGGTCGAGGTCCTGCAGCGACAGGCCGTGGCGGGCCAGCAGGCGCGGCACCGCGTAGACCGGGGCCAGGAGGAGGCCCTCTTCGCCGGTGACGTAGTTGACGGCCGAGGTCTCGCCGTCGATGAAGTAGGCGAGGACTTCCTTGCCGTGCTCCTTCGCCCACTCGTCCGAGGCGAGCAGCGCGACCGAGGCGCCGTCCGAGAGCGGCGTTGAGTTGGCCGCGGTCATCGTGCCCGTCGGGCCGCCGAAGACCGGCTTGAGCTTGGCGAGCTTCTCGAGCGAGGAGTCGGGGCGCAGGTTCTGGTCGCGCTCCAGGCCCTTGTACGGGGTGACGAGGTCGTCGTAGAAGCCGCGCTCCCACGCCGCGCCAGCCTTCTGGTGGCTCTGGACGGTGAGCTCGTCCTGCTCCTCGCGGGTCACGCCCCAGCGCTCGGCGGTCTCAGCGGTGTGGCCGCCCATCGACTTGCCCGTGCGCGGCTCGGAGTTGCGCGGCGCGTCCGGGAAGAGCGCCTTGGGGTCGATCTTCGCGAGCGTCTTGAGGCGGCCCTTCGTGTCCTTCTGGCGGTTGAACTCGAGGAGGACCTTGCGGAGCTTGTCGTTGACGGCGATCGGCGCGTCCGAGGTGGTGTCGACGCCGCCGGCGATGCCGGACTCGATCTGGCCGAGAGCGATCTTGTTCGCGACGAGGATCGCGGCCTCCAGGCCGGTGCCGCACGCCTGCTGGATGTCGTAGGCGGGCGTCTCGGGAGCGAGCTTGGAGCCGAGGACGACCTCGCGGGTCAGGTTCCAGTCGCGGGAGTGCTTGAGGACGGCGCCGGCGACGACCTCGCCGATCCGCTCATCCTGGAGGTCGAAGCGCTCGACGAGGCCCTCGAGGGCCGCGCTGAGCATGTCGGTGTTCGACTCGTTGATGTACGCGCTGTTGGAGCGCGCGAACGGGATGCGGTTACCGCCGAGGATGGCGGCAGGGCGGGGAGAAGCGGGCATAGGCGGCGGAGGATAGCTACGCCTCCGTAGTTTTGCCACCGACCTCTGCGCCAACTGGTGACACCGTCCCCAGTTGGGGAGTGCGTCAGCTGCCGCTGCGCGAGGGCGCGACCGCCAGCGCCGAGATCGACGGCCGCCACAAGAGATCGGACTTGGCGAACTTCTCGAGCCGCTCAGGAGTCCATTTCTCGGGGTCTGCGAGGAGCAACTGGGCGTATCGCTCGACGCTGGCGACGATGCCCTCAGCGAGCGCCTCGAGGTCGACCGGCGATCCGTCGGCCCGCTGCGTTGAGAGTGCTTGCTCACACAGGCGCGTCGCCCCTTCGACCGCCCACCGGCGCCCGTCGCGCACACGGCGCGCGAGGTCGCCCGGCAGCGCTCCGCCAGGCATGAGGACGAGCCGCCACGGCTCCGGGTTCTCGTTGACGCTGCGAAGGAACGCGCCGAGCGCCGCTGGCATCACGTCGGCGGCGGCGAGATCGGGCCGCACCGCCGTCGTGAGCGCGTCGCGGATCTGGGCCAGGCAGCGCAGCTGCTCGCGCTCGATCAGCGCGTCGCCCAGCTCCTTGAAGTTCGGGAACACCGCGTAGACGACCGGCTTCGTCAGCCGCAGCTCGCGCGCCACCGCCGTCATCGTCGCCGCGCGGTAGCCGTCGCGCACGATCAGCGTCATCGCCGCGTCGAGCACCTCTTCGCGGCGCTCCTGCGGCGGACGGCGCGGCGCCCGCCGACGGGTCGAAGCAGGCTTCTGCCGCTTGGGGGTGGGGGCGGCTCCGTCCATCGGTGACCGTGAAGCTACTACACCGTCGGTAACTGGTCCTCGCAGGGCGGGCCCGCCCACCGCCCGTGGCGATTCCGCCCTGCGCGGGTCGAGCCTCCGGGCGTTCGAGCAGGGCGGGCCCGCCCGCCGCTCGTGGCGATTCCGCCCCCGCGCGGGTCGAGCCTCCGGGCGTCCGGTGTGGTGCGTCCGGCGCATGGCAGCCGCCGTATGGCCATACTGCGGCGCATGTCTCGTGTGCCTGCTGACACAGTTCTGTTCCGCGCCCTGGTGGCCGCTGCCCTGAGTGCCACGCTCGCGCTGTCGGCGTGCGGTGGCGACGACCCGGAGACGGCCACGACGCCAGGCGCAGCCCCGGCCGCGACCACCGTGACGGGGACGACCGAAGTGCCGGTGACGTCGAGCCCCGGCGGGGACGAGCCTGCACCGGTCACCAACGACAACGCGAAGGACGAGCCGACGCGCGAAGAGTCGGAGGCAGCCATCGCGAGGACCGAGAAGGCAGCGAAGGAAGCCTCCGAGGGGCTCAGCTCCAAGCCGAAGTCCACCGACGACCTCACCCAGCAGGTGAAGAAGGCCAACGACGCGCTCAAAGCGGCCGGCTACAAGGTCGCCAAGCCGACGGTCTCCGGCGAGGAAAGCGTCGCGCTCACCGTCAACGACAACCTCGTGACCATCGTGTTCTTGCGCAGCCCGCGAGACGCTGCGGCCAGCCAAGCCGGCATCGAGACGAACTTCGCGAAGTCGCCGCAGAAGATGAAGCTCGCCCGCAAGGCCAACCGCCTGTTCATCCTCAGCCTGCCGACTGATCCGAGTGCCTCGCAGCTCAAGCAGTACCGCGAAGTGCGCAAGATCGTCAACGGCGCGGTCTGAGGCGCCCGCGCGTGGCCTGCGGCGCCGTCGCAGCTGCTGGCAGCGCGCCCTAACGTGGGCCGCGTGCGGATCGCGCTGTCATCAGATGAGCGGATCGGCGTCGTCGAGCTGATCGAGCCGGCGCTGCGCCGGCGCGGCCACGAGGTCACGGTGTTCGGCGCGCTCGCCGAGACTGGCGAGCGCGGCTGGGCGTGGTGCAGCGCCCAGGCGGCGCAGGCCGTGGCTGACGGCGACGCGGACCTCGCGATCGTCTGCTGCTGGACCGGAACTGGCGCGAGCATCGCCGCCAACAAGGTCCCCGGCGTGCGCGCTGCGCTGTGCGTCGACGCCGAAACGGCCCGGGGCGCCCGCCGCTGGAACGACGCCAACGCCCTCGCGCTCTCGCTGCGCCTGCTGAGTGCCGCCGTGCTGGCGGAGATCCTCGACATCTGGTTCGCGACGGCAGCCAGCGACGACGCCGACGACCGGGCGAACCTCGCGCAGCTGGCCGCCGTGGAGTCCGCAGCACCAGACTCCTGAGGGGGCTGCGGGTAGGGCGGATGACCTGCTGCGCGCCGACCCGTACACCGATGACCAGATCTCTGGCACGATGCGGGGATGCTCTGGTCCCGTCCGGTCGGCCACGATGGCCGCGGCTTCCCCACGGCGACGACGTCCCGCGTCGCCACCCGCGCTGCTGCTGCGCTTGCCGCAGCCGCGCTGCTCGTCCCCGCCGCCGCGTCGGCCAAGACGATCGTCGGCACGGTCGCTCCCGACCGCCTCGTCGGCAACTCGCCTGAGGGCGACCTGATCTTCGGTGGCGGCGGTGCCGACACGCTGATCGGCGGCCCCGGCAACGACATCATCTACGGCGTCCGCTCGGGCAACCAGATCGATGGCGGCGAGGGCAACAACTACATCGAGGGCGGCACCGGCGACGACCACATCAAGGCCGGCGACGGGATCAACACCGTCTACGGCGGCAGCGGCCACGACGACATCCGCCTCGGCAACGGCAACAACTACGTCGACCCGGGCGGCGCGCCCGATGTCGTCCGCCTCGGCCACGGCAACAACGTCGTGAACATGGGCAGCGGCGGCACCGACCTGCAGATCGGCAACGGCAACAACACGATCTACTACACGCAGGGCGCCGACACGATCGAGCTCGGTTCCGGCGTCAACACGATCTACCTCGCCACCGTCTGGGGCATCGCCAAGCTCGACTGCGGCGGCAACCCGGAGACGCGCGTCTTCGTGAACTCCAAGAAGGACAAGGACCTCTACGCGTACCGCAAGGTCACGTCCGAGGGCAAGATCAAGAACTGCCCGAACGTCTCGCAGTTCGTCGGCGCCTGGCCGATCCAGAGCCGCCGCGCGTCCGAGTGGGAGAGCTTCCACCTCGTCGGCGACGACGGCCGCGACAAGCTGTTCGGCGGCCACGGCGGCGGCACGATCGACGGCAAGGGCGGCGACAACGTCCTCTGGGCCGACTGGGTGCAGAGCACCGGCGGCGACGCCGCCCGCAGCAAGACCACGCGCATCTCGGCCGACAACGGCAACAACATCGTCTACGGCGGCCGCGGCACCAACTTCATCACCCTCGGTGACGGCCGCAACTTCGTGCGCGGCGGCGCGTGGCACAACACCATCACCGTCGGCGCAGGCTCCAACACGATCCGCCTCCAAGGCAAGGGCCGCAACACGATCAACATCCGCGGCGGCTCCGCCTACGTCGAGTCGTTCGCCAACGGCCCGGCCCCGCGCATCAACTGCCTGAACGGCGCGCGCGGCATCGTCGTCCACGGCATCCGCAAGCCCAAGACGAACTGCCAGACGGTCGCCAAAGCCAAGTCCAAGGAGGGCATGGCGCTCCAGGTCAGCGGCATCGAGCAGTTCCCGGACTCCGACCCGATCGTCGAGAACCCGCTCACGCCGGGCAACCCGTCGGGCGTGCCGCGCCCGACGCCCACGGCGTAAAGGAACCTCGCAGGGCGGGCCCCACCTCCCGGTGGGCTGTCCGCCCCGGCGGCCTGCGACCACCGCTCCGGATTCACCGACAAGCGTTGACAGTAGATCCGGAGACGTCCCGCGGCCCGCGTCGACCTCTCCGGTTTGACCCTCAAACGCTGGTGGCGAACTCGGAGCTGTCTCGCCGCCCTATGTCGCGATGAACCCGACGACGCCGTCGGCGACCGGCACCTCGCGGACGCGCCCGTCGGCGATCAGCAGGTCGAGGTGGCCGATCACCTCGGAGTGCGTCAGCGACGGCTGCGTCAGCACGACGCTCTTCCACATGCGCGTGGCGAGGGCGTAGGTCGTCTGCGGCGCTGACGGGTCGAGCATCTCGAGGAACTTCTCGGCGCGCTTGTCGTGGAACGCGAGCCGCTCGGCGATCAGGTCGCCGGGCGGGCCGACGAGCGGGCCGTGGCCGGGGAGGATCAGCAGCAGGTCGTCCGCGGCGGTGCGCTTCATCGACTCCACGAAGAGCTGCAGCGACGGCAGCCGCTCGGTGGTCTCGTCCGGCACGAGGACTTCGAGCGGCGGCTCGAGGATCGGGTTGGAGCTCGTCCCGCTCAGGACGTGGTCGCCGGCGATCGCGGTGCCGCTCGACCGGTCGACGAACAGCAGGTCCGACGGCGAGTGGCCCGGCCGGTGGCGGACCTCCCAGTCGCGGCTGCCGGCCCGCACGAGCTCGCCCTCCCGCAGCGGGACGTCGATCACTGGCCGCGAGCCCAAGGCCATCATCAGGTGGAACGCCGGCAGCGACCCGACGGTGACCTCCTTCGGATAGCCGTTGCGCTCCAGCTGCCCGACGCCCCACGCCAGGCGCGAACCCGAGATGTGGCCTTGGTCTTGCTCAGGATCGAACAGCGCCTGCAGCGGCGCGTACGCCGCGACGGGGCAGTCGGCGCGCCGGGCGATCACGCTTGACAAGCCGGTGTGGTCGACATGCTCGTGCGTGAGCAGCAGCAGCTCGATGTCCTCGATCTTGTGGCCGAGCCCGTCGAGGACCTGCTCCAGAATGTCGAGCGAGCTGCCCGTGTTCACGCCCGTGTCGACGAGCGTCAACGGCTCGCCCTCGAGCAGGTAGATGTTCACCCGGCCGATCGGAAACGGCGTGGGGAGGGCGATCCGGTGGATGCCCGCTGGCAGCGCGCCGGCGTCCGCGGCATGGGTCGCGAGGGCGCGTTCCGAATGGTCGGGCATCGGAGGGAACGGTACCGCGCGGGACCATCCCGCGCGGTTGGCGGAACGGGCCGCTACGCCCGGATCAGCCCGAGCACTTCGTCGCGCTTGGCTTCCATGTCGGCTTCCGACACGAGCGACTCGAGCGTGAGGCGCAGCAGCGGCTCGGTGTTGGACTTGCGCACGTTGAAGTGCCAGTCGTCGTAGTCGATCGAGACGCCGTCGACATAGGTGATGGTGGCGTCGGAGTACTTGGCTTCGATCTCGGCGATCTTCGCGTCGGCGTCGTCGACCTCGGAGTTGATCTCGCCCGAGATGAAGTACTTCGCGCGCAGCGGAGCCAGCAGCTCGCTGAGGCGGACGCCCTTCTCCGACAGCAGCTCCAGGATGAGCAGCGCCGGGATGGTGCCGGAGTCCGCGCAGTAGAAGTCCTTGAAGTAGTAGTGGCCCGACACCTCGCCGCCGAAGAGGCCGCCTTCGGAGCGCATGCGGCCCTTGAAGAACGCGTGGCCGACGCGGTTGATGTGAGCGGTGCCGCCAGCAGCGGTGACGACGTCCGCGACCGCGCGGCTCGCGCGGGCGTCGTAGAGGATGTCCGCGCCGGGGTTCTTCGACAGGATCGACTCGGCGAGGAGCGCCGTCAGGAAGTCGCCGTCGACGAAGTTGCCGAGGTCGTCGATGAAGAAGCAGCGGTCGGCGTCGCCGTCCCACGCGATGCCCAGGTCGGCGCCCTCTTCGACGACCTTGTCCATGATGAACTGGCGGTTCTCGGGCAGCAGCGGGTTCGGCTCGTGGCCGGGGAACTCGCCGTTCGGCACCCAGTAGTGGGCCGAGACGTCAACGCCGAGCTGGTCGAAGATCGGCCCGACCATCTCGCCGGCCATGCCGTTGCCGCCGTCGGCGACGATCTTCAGCGAGCGGCTGATCTTCGACTCGTCGACGAACTCCAGCGCGGCGGCGCGGAACTCCGCGTGGATGTCGACCTGCTCGACCGAGCCGGCGGCGGCCGGATCGGGGGCGGGGAGGTCGGACTGCGCGTACTTGCGGACCTCCTGGATGCCCGAGTCGCCCGACAGCGCGAGCGCCCCCTCGCCGACCAGCTTGGCGCCGGTGTACGCCTTCGGGTTGTGCGAGGCGGTGCACATGAGACCGCCGTCGAGGTTCCGCGAGCCGACGAGGTAGTAGAGCTGCTCGGTGCCGACCTGGCCGGCGTCGAGAACGGTCGCGCCCTCGGCCGTCATGCCAGCGGCGTACCGGCCCGCGAGCTCCGGGGCGGTGAGGCGCATGTCGCGGCCGAGGCCCAGGCGCAGCTCGGTCGTCGGCTTGCCCGACAGGTCGGCGATCGTGCGCGCAAACCCGCGGCCGACCAGCTCGGCCACATCGCCGGTGATCTGCTCGCCGTACAGGCCACGCACGTCGTAGGCCTTGAAGATGCTATCCGGGACGCTCACGCTCATCGCGCCGGATCGTAAACGGACAGCGCCGTACTTGGCGGGGCGCCGCTCACACGCTGGTTCACCGAGCAGCGGGCCGCGCGGCACGACGCGGAACCGGCGCGGCAGCGGGAGGGCGGGCCGGTAGGTTGCCCGGCATGTCCGACGAGCCCCAGGTCATCAGCCCGCGGGGGATCCCGCCGATCCGCCCGGACTGGCTGATCGACGTCGCGTGGCGGCTCGGGGCGTGGGGCCTGGACCGCCTGCGGTCGTGGTCGCCGGGCGACCCGTGGACGCTCACCGACGAGGTCGACGGCGAGCCGTGGCGGTTCGACGCGCACCGGTTCTCGCCGTACTGGTCGACGACCGTCGAGTTCGAGTCCGACCTGTACTTGCCGACCGACGGCGCGAAGCCGACGCTGCGGGCTGCGTTCGCGTTCACGCCCTGGTGGGACGCCGAGCGCGGGCGGGCGCTCCAGGCGCGCGTGGAGATCGGCCCCCGCGGCCCCGTCACGTTCGATCCGCACAACTGGGGTGTGGTCCTGCCGCTGCCGATCCAGATCGACGCGCTGCCGCCGCTCGCCGGCGTCTCGCGCGGCCGCTGGGAACCCGCCGACCGGGAGGGCGACCCGGCGCCACAGCCCGCGTCGGTCGACGATCTCGCTGGCAAAGCGATCGATCTGCGCGATATCGACCGCCTGTTCGGCGACGACCGTGCGGTGCCCGAGCTGCTCATCCCGGTCTACGCGCTGACGACCAAACGCGGGCTGCTGCGGCGCGAGCGCGTGGCGCCGGTCGACGTCCCGGGACTGCTCGCGACGGTCACGGCTGACGGCCCGCTCGCGGTCGCCACGGTCAAGCCGGCCGGTCAGGAGGAACTTGCCGAAGGCGGCCCGGTGGTCCTCGAGGACGTCGCACGCGGCGGGGACGCCGTCACCTTCACCACGACGGCCGGACCGGTCACGCTCGGGGGCCCCGGGCTCCGCGTCGCCGTGACCGCGCCGTACACACCCGTCTGACGCGCGCGGTCCACGCGCCCCGGCCGACTCCTGGCATCATCCACGCCCGTATGGCGTCTGCCCCCCTGAACCCCGAGACCCCTGTCGGCATCCTCTGCGGCGGGCGCGGCCTGCGCCTCGGCGCGCACGACGCGCCCAAGCCGCTGGTTCCGATCGGCGGCCGCCCGGTGCTCGGCCACGTGATCGACATCTACGCCGCCCAGGGCGCACGCCGCTTCGTGTTGCTCGGCGGCCACCGCGTCGACGAGATCCGCGCCTGGGTCGCCGGGGAGGTCTGGCCGGACGGCGTCACCGTCGACGTCCTGGACACCGGCGAGGACACGCCGACCGGCGGCCGCGTGCTCGCCGCAGCCGAGTCGCTCACGGTCGGCCCCGGCGGACGCTTCCACCTGACGTACGCCGACGGCGTCGCCGACCTCGACCTCGGCGCGCTCGTCGCGCGCCACGAGCAGGCCCGCGCCGAGATGACGGTCACGATCGTGCGCCCCGAGTTGAACTTCGGCGTGGCTGACGTCGACGCCGGCGGCATGATCAGCGGCTTCCGCGAGAAGCCGGTCGCGGAGTTCGCCGTCAACGGCGGCTTCATGCTCTGCGAGGCCGCGATGCTCGACGAGCTCGGCCCCGATTCGGTCCTGGAGCGCGGCCCGTTCGAGCGGCTCGCCGCCGCGGGCCGTCTGGCGGGCGCGCCGCACGCGGGATTCTGGGCCTGCATGGACACGCCGAAGGACCTGGCCGTGCTCGAAGCCGCGTGGGCCGAGGGCGCGCCGTGGCGCACACCGGTCACCGCGCGCGCCAGCGGCGGCGGGCTCGACGGCGTCTCGGCCGCCGTGTCCCTCGACATCTCGCCGGTGTCCTGATGGGCGGCCGACGCACCTTCGTCACCGGCGCCAGCGGCGTCCTGGGCACCGCGCTCGTCCGCCGCCTGCTGGAGCGGGGCGACCACGTCGTGCTCCTGGTGCGCGACGAGGTCCGCGGCAGCGCGCTCTACACCGACGGCCTCGCCGACGACTGCACGATCGTCCGCGGCGACCTGCTCGCCGAAGGCCTGCTCGACCGCGCGATCGGCGAGCACGAGATCGACTCGGTCTTCCACCTCGCCGCGCAGACGATCGTCGGGATCGCCCGCCGCTCGCCGGTCACCACCTTCGAAGCCAACATCCGCGGCACGTGGCTGCTGATGGAGGCCTGCCGGACCCACGACGTGCAGCGTGTCGTCGTCGCGGCGTCCGACAAGGCCTACGGCCCCAGCGACGTGCTGCCGTACACCGAGGACCTCCCGCTCCAGCCGACCGGGCCGTACGACGTGTCGAAGGCCGCGACCGACCTCATCGCGCGCTCGTACGCGCACACGTACGGCGTCCCGGCCGCCACGACCCGCTTCGCGAACATCTACGGCCCCGGCGACCTGAACCCGTCGCGGCTCATCCCCGAAGTGATCCTCGCGGCGCTCGACGGGCGCCCGGCGGTCATCCGGTCAGACGGGTCGCCCGAGCGCGACATCCTCTACAGCGACGACGCGGCCGACGCCTACCTGGCGATCGCCGACGCGCTCGACGGGGGCCCGGCCGGCGGCGCGTTCGGCGAGGCGTTCAACGCCGGCACAGGCCGGTCGACGAGCGTCCGCGAGATGGTCGACACGATCGTGCGCCTCGTCGGCGGCGACGCGACGGCCGAATACCGCGGCGCAGGCGTGCCCGAGGGCGAGATCGACCGCCAGGCTGTCGACCCCGGCAAGCTCCAGCGCCTCACCGGCTGGGAACCGCAGGTCGACCTCGACGAGGGCCTCGCGCGCACGATCGCCTGGTACCGCGAGCACCGCGCGCTCGTCGCCTGAGCGGGCGTCGCCGCCGGCCCCGGTGCGGCGGTGGCCTGCCGCGGCGGCGGACGTCACGGTCGCCGGGCCGCGTGCCCGATCGCTGCGCGCCACTTCCGCGCGGATTCGTGAACCGATCGCGCCGCCGCTGCGTAGTACCGGCATGAGCGTCATCACGTTGCGCCTGGCGTCCCTCGCTGACGCCGACGAGATCAGCGACCTGCTCGATCACGCGTACGGACAGCTGCTCAGAGGCGCGTACGAGGATGCGGTGATCGACGCGGCGCTGCCCTACCTCACCGAGGCCGACTACGACCTGCTCGGGTCGGACACGTTCAGGGTCGCCGAAAGCGGCGGCCAGATCGTGGGCTGCGGCGGCTGGACCCCGTGGGCGCCCGGGACCGCTGAGGAGACGCCCGGCCTCGCGCATGTGCGGCAGCTCGCCACCCACCCGTCGTTCCTGCGCCGGGGTATCGCCGCCCGGTTGCTCCGCGAGTGCCTCGCGGAGGCGGCCGAGGAGGGCTATGAGCGCGCGCAGGTGCTCGCAAGCCTCGTCTCCGTGCCGCTGTACGAGCGCGCGGGCTTCACCGCCGTGGAGCGCGACGCGATCGCGCTCAGCGCCGAAGTCGAGCTGCCGGTGGTCCGGATGGTCGCCGCCATCTCGTGGCAGGCCGACGCTGCGCGGCCGGCGGCGTAACGGGTCTCGCCGCGCCCGCTGCGCGGCGCCGTAAACTGACCCGCATGGCCGGGCATTCCAAATGGGCTTCGATCAAGCACAAGAAGGCGATCGTCGACTCTCGCCGCGGGCAGGCGTTCACCAAGCTTGCCCGCGCGATCACCGTCGCCGCGCGTGACGGCGGGGGAGACCCCAGCATGAACGCGACCCTCGGCCTCGCGGTCCAGAAGGCCAAAGACGCGTCGATGCCCAAGGACAACATCGAGCGGGCCATCGCGCGCGGCACCGGCGAAGGCGGCGATGCGGCGGCCATCGAGACGGTGCTCTACGAGGGCTACGGGCCGGGCGGCGTCGCGCTGCTTGTCGAGGCGCTGACCGACAACCGCAACCGCACCGGCGCGAACGTGCGCCACGCGTTCTCCAAGGGCGGCGGCAGCCTTGGCGAACCCGGCTCGGTCGCGTACCTCTTCGACAAGAAGGGCGTGGTCCTGGTCGACGGCGGCAAGTACACCGAGGACGACCTGCTCGGCGCCATCGAGGCCGGCGCCGACGACGTCGTCGTCGACGGCGACCTGATCGAGGTCATCTGCGAGCCGAGCTCGCTCACCGAGGTGCGCGAGGCGCTCGCGTCCGACGACATCGAGATCACGTCGTTCGAGCTGCAGTACCGCCCGTCGGTCCGCGCGCCCCTCGACGAGGACCAGACGCGCTCGCTGATGAAGCTGATCGACACCCTCGAGGCCGACGACGACGTCAGCGAAGTCCACGCGAACTTCGACGTCGACGACGAGATCCTCGAGCGCGTGATGGGCTGACGCCCGCGCCTCGCAGCCGCACGCTCAGGCGGGCGGCTGCGTCTCGCCGAGCTTCTCGATGAGGAGCTTGGCGGTCCACCGCTCGAGGCCGAGCCAGAGCGAGTCGAGCGCCCATTCGACGATCGTCTCGCGGGGCGCGAGCTCCATGTTGTCGACCCACCAGTTGCCGGCCCACTGCATCGCGCCGGTGAGCATCTGCGCGGCGACGCGCAGGCGCACGCCCGACTCGACGTCGCCGAGCAGCGGCACCGTCTCGGGCGCCTCGCTGAGCACGTCGACGATCGCGGCGCTCAGGGTGCGCTCGATCGAAAGCACGACCTCCGCCGCCTCCTTGCCGATCGACTCGCGGAAGAGCATGTGCCAGGCGCCGCGGCGGCGCTCGATGAAGCGGAAGTAGGCGTCGATGCCTGCGCGCAGCCGGTCGCGGCTGTCGGCGTCGTCGTCGGACGTCGCCGCGGCGACGGCGGTGACGATGTCCTCGACGAGCTCGTTGGTGAGCTGGCGCAGCAGCGTCTCCTGGAGCTCGGTCTTGCTCGCGAAGTGCTCGTAGATCAGCGCCTTGCTGACGCCCGCCGCCTCGGCGACGCGGTCGATCGCCGTGTGCTGGATGCCGTGCTCGGAGAACACCTCCATCGCGGCCGCGAGGATCTCTTCGCGGCGCTGCATCGCGCTCATCCGGCGCCGCCGCGGGGTTCCGCCCGGCTCGTTGCCGGGGCGCGTGCTCGAGCTCGCCATCGACGCGATCGTAGCCGAGGCCTGGGCGGCATCTGGCTGAGCCGCGGCTCACGGCCCCGGCTCCGGGAAGACCCGCCGAAAAGGGTCTGCGGTGCCGTCCGGCGAATACGGCACCATGCGAACATATGATCGATCGCGCACGCAGCGGGCCGTCAGCCCGAGGGATCCGATGATCGTGCTCGGGATCGATCCCGGAATCGCCAACACGGGCTGGGGCGTCGTCTCGGCGGGAGCGAGTCCGAAGGCGATCGCCTACGGCACGATCAAGACGTCGCCGCGCTCCGCGCCCGAGCTGCGGCTCGCTGAGATCCACCGCGCGATCGAGTCGGCGATCGACGACCACGACGTCACCGCCGTGGCCCTCGAAGACCTCTACTTCGGCAAGAACACCTCCAGCGCGATCGCGGTCGGGCAGGCGCGCGGCGTCTCGCTCGTGCTCGCGGGCCTGCGCGGGATCAGCTGCCACTCCTACACGCCGCAGCACGTCAAGCAGGCCGTCTGCGGCCGCGGGTCGGCGCAGAAGGCGCAGGTCCAGGCGATGATCGGCGCGCTGCTGCGCGTGCGGCCCGACTCCGACCACGCGGCTGACGCCCTCGCTGTGGCGCTCTGCCACGTCCAGCGGGCGCCGCTGGCGGCGGCGGTGCAGGCGGTGGCGCGATGATCGAGCGCGTCCGCGGCACCCTCCTGGCGACCGGGGCGGCGCATGTCGTCGTCGAGGTCGGCGGCGTCGGCCTCCAGCTGGCGGCGTCGACATCGACGATCGCGGCGCTCCCGCGCATCGGCGAGGAGGCGCGGCTGCTCTCGTATCTCGTGGTCCGTGAGGACGCCCTGCAGCTCTACGGCTTCGGCTCCGAGGCTGAGCGAGAGCTGTTCCTGCTGCTGCTCGGCGTCCAGTCCGTCGGGCCGAAGCTGGCCCTCGCGGTGCTGTCGAGCGGCGACCCCGGCGTCGTGGGCGCGGCGATCGCCAGCGGCGACGCGGCCCGGCTGCAGGCCGTGCCGGGCGTCGGCAAGCGCACGGCTGAGCGGATCGTGGTCGAGCTGCGCGACAAGATCGCGCCCGGCCTCGCCGACGTCGCCAGCGGCGGCGGGGCGCTGGGCAGCGCCGCCGCGTCGTCGGATCCGCGGATCCTCGCGCGCCAGGCGCTCGAGGGCCTGGGCTTCGCCCCTGCTGAGCTCGACGCGATGCTCGCCGGCGTCGATGCCGGTTCGGTCGAAGAGCTGGTGTCCGGCGCCCTCAAGAAGTCGCGGGCCCGCGCATGAACGACCACCTCCGCCTCCAGGCGCCCGTCGCCGGACTCGAAGACGAGTTCGAGGAGACGTCGCTCCGCCCGCGCGTCCTGGATGAGTTCATCGGCCAGGACGCGGTCCGCGAACAGCTCGGCGTGGCGCTCGACGCGGCGCGCGGCCGTGGTGAGGCCCTCGACCATGTGCTGCTCGCCGGTCCGCCCGGGCTCGGCAAGACCTCCCTGGCGAACATCATCGCCGAAGAGCTCGATGCGCCGTTCGTGCTCACCGCCGGCCCGGCGCTGGAACGCAAGGGCGACGTGGCGGCGCTACTCACGGCGCTGGAGCCGGGCAGCGTCTTCTTCGTCGACGAGCTGCACCGGCTGCCGCGCGCGCTCGAAGAGGCGTTCTACCCGGCCATGGAGGACTTCCAGCTGCCGATCACCATCGGGCAAGGGCCGGGGGCGAGGGTCGTCACGATCGACCTGCCGCGGTTCACGCTCGTCGGAGCCACGACGCGGTCCGGCCTGCTGTCGACCCCGCTGCGCGACCGCTTCGGCATCCAGTTCCGCCTCGACCCGTACGGCGCCGACGAGCTCGCGACGATCGTGAAGCGGTCTGCTGGGCTCCTGAACGTCGAGATCGCCAACAGCGGCGCCTACGCGATCGCGTCGCGCTCCCGCGGCACGCCGCGCGTGGCGAACCGCCTCCTCAAGCGCGTGCGCGACTGGGCCCAGGTCCGCGGCGACGGCGTGATCGACGATGCCGCGGCCGCGGCGGCGCTCGAGCACCTCGAGATCGACCACGAGGGGCTCGACCGACTCGACCGCGAGCTCCTGCGCACGATCTGCGAGCTGTTCGCCGGCGGGCCGGTCGGCCTGTCGACGCTCGCGGCGGCGGTCGGCGAGGAGGCCGACACCATCGAAGACGTCTACGAGCCGTACCTGCTCCAGCGCGGCTTCGTGCAGCGCACGCCGCGCGGCCGCGTGGCGAGCCCGCGGGCGTTCCGCCACCTGAACCTCACGCCGCCCGGCGAACAAGAGCTGTTCTGAGCAGCGAGCCAGCGCCGCCGAAAATCATCGCCGGAGCACGGCGCATGCAACCGGAGCGCTGCCCGCCCGGTGTCGGCATGTCCATCGTGTGACTGCCGATGTGCCCGTAATGGCCCGGAACTCGGCGTGTTCTGGCCGTCCAGGGGACATCCCGCGACGGTGTGAAGCTGTTCCGTCGCCGTAGCGGGTACATTCCCCGATCCGTGCCCGCCATCACGTTCATCTGCCCGCACTGCGGCCACCGCTCGGTCCAGCGTGACCGCGTGGCTGGCCTGCGCGGCAAAGGCCTGGCCTGTGAACGCTGTGGCGCTGGCATGCTCTTCGAGCTCCTCGACGACTACTACCCGGCACCCGCCGCCGCCATGTTCGTGACCGACAAGTCGGGCCGCATGCTGGGCTGCGGGCGCGGCAGCTTCCAGCTGACCGGCCTGCGTGACGAACGCGCCATCGGCCGCGACGCCACGGGCCTGCTCGGCCTCCAGTCCGACGACGGCACCGACATCCTCGGAACCGTTCTCGAATGGGGTGTCCGGCAGCTCGGAAAGCCCGCGAGCATCGCCGCGGAGGGCGACCGCCCTGCCCGTGTGGTCGTCGACTGCTTCCCCGCATATGACAACGACGGGGGCGCACTGCTCGTCCTCACCCCGTCTGAGTAGGATCGACCGCCGTGACCGAACGCCGCCGGAATCTCTTCATCCTGCTGTTCGTGGCAGGCTTGGCGATCGCGTCGATCGCGATCATCGCCACGAACAGCGTCCGCAAGGGCCTCGACCTCCAAGGCGGCGTCGAGCTCGTCTACGAGGCCAGCCCGACCGCGAACGCCCCGGTGCTCACGCCGGACACGCTCACGCGCACGACCGAGATCATGCGCAAGCGCGTCGACCCGACGGGCACCCTCGAGCCGGAGATCCAGACGTCGGGCGAGGAGCAGATCTCGATCGCCCTCCCGGGCTACAAGGATCCGGACCAGGCCCAGCGCCTCGTCGGCAAGACCGCGCGCCTGTACTTCTACGACTGGGAGACCAACGTCATCGGCCCCGATGGCCAGCCGGCTCCTGAAGACCCCGAGGTCACCGGCGCCACCGTCGGCGCGGGCAGCCCCGCGGCAGGCATCAGCCTCTACGACGCTGTGCAGCGCGCCGCCAAGCAGCAGCCGCACGTCTACAAGAACCGCTCCCACGACGGCCTGTACTTCCTCGTCGACGAGAAGAACAAGAAGGTCATCAACTCCGAGGGCCAGGGCAGCGAAGCCGACCTCTTCTCCGACGACGCCGCCGAAGCGGCCAAGCAGCGCGAGCTCTACAAGGTCGTGAAGGTGCCCGCCGGCACCGTGGTGCTGCAGGCCGAGCCGTCGAACGTGAAGTCCGGCGCCAAGAAGAAGCAGGGCCGCCAGGACAAGTGGTACGTCCTCCGCGACAACGTCGCGCTCCAGGGCTCCGACATCAAGGACCCGGCCCAGATCACCGACAACTCGCCGGGCGCCGCAGGCCAGCCGGCCGTCTCCTTCGACTTCACGAAGCAGGGGCGCAAGATCTGGGAGGACACCACCCGGACGATCGCCCAGCGCGGCCAGGAGCAGTCGATCGGCGGCACCGGCGCCCAGCACTTCGCGATCGCCCTCGACAACCAGCTGATCTCGGTCCCGCAGATCAACCCGCAGGAGAACCCGGACGGCATCAGCGGCGCCAACGGCTCGCAGATCTCGGGCGGCTTCACGCTGAGCTCCGCCCGCGAGCTGGCCGACCTCCTGAAGACCGGCGCCCTGCCCGTCGACCTCAAGCTGATCTCGACCTCGCAGGTCTCGGCGACCCTCGGCCAGCAGGCCCTCGACGAGGCCCTTGTGGCCGGCGCCGCGGGCTTCATCGTCGTCGCGCTGTTCCTGCTGATCTTCTACCGCGTCCTCGGCGTCCTGGCGATCTCGGGCCTGCTGCTCTACTCGCTGTTCTTCTACGCGCTCGTGGTGCTGATCCCGATCACGCTGACGCTGCCTGGCGTCGCCGGCCTGATCCTGACGATCGGCGTCGCCGCCGACGCGAACATCGTCATCTTCGAACGCATCAAGGAAGAGCTCAGATCCGGCCGGAGCACCCAGGCCTCGATCAGCGCGGGCTACAAACGCGGCCTCACCGCGATCGTCGACGCCAACGTCGTCACGTTCGTCGTCGCCTTCATCCTGTTCACCCTGGCCACCGCCAACGTCAAGGCCTTCGCCTTCGTCCTCGGCGTCGGCACCCTGGTGTCGTTCTTCACCGCCGTCGTCTACACCCAGGCTGTCCTGGGCGTGCTCGGCCGCTCGAAGATGATCACCGGCCGGGCCGCGCTCGGAGCGGGCACCACGAACAAGCCGCCGCGGCGCTTCGACTTCATGGGCCGCTCGAAGATCTTCTTCTCGCTGTCCGGCGTGATCCTCGTGATCGGCGCGATGTTCATCGGCACCCAGGGGATCCCGCTCGGCATCGACTTCGAGTCGGGCACGCGGATCACGACGGGCGTCCAGAAGGCCGCGACCGAAGCCGACATCCGCGCCTTCATGGAGAAGCAGGGCTTCGAGGACGCGAAGATCCAGAAGATCTCCAACGAGGACCTGGGCGACCAGGCCTTCCAGATCGCGATCCCGAGCCTGCAGCCTGAGGAGGTGCGCAACGTGCGCGCCGCGATGGACGCGCAGTTCGGCGTGAAGGACACGTTCTCCAACACGTCGGTCGGTCCGACGTTCGGCAAGCAGATCGCGCAGACGGCGATCATCGCGATCATCGCGTCGCTGCTCGTGATCTCGGGCTACATCGCGCTGCGATTCGAGTGGAAGTACGCGGTGCCGGTGCTCATCGCCCTGTCGCACGACATCCTCATCGTGGGCGGCGTCTACGCCGCGCTGGGCGCCGAGGTCACCAGCGCGACCGTCGCCGCCCTGCTGACGATCTTGGGCTATTCGCTCTACGACACGATCATCGTGTTCGACCGAATCCGAGAAAACGTGCCTCGAATGCCGAGGGCCACGTACAGCCAGATCGTGAACCAGTCGATGTCCGAGGTGCTGACCCGGTCGCTGGCCACCTCGTTCTGCACCCTGCTCCCGGTCGTCACGCTGTACCTCTTCGGCGGCGAGACCCTCAAGGAGTTCGCGCTCGCGCTGATCATCGGCACGCTCTCCGGCGCGTACTCGTCGATCTTCATCGCCGGTCCGGTGCTCGTGCACTGGAAGGAGCGCGAGACCATCTGGAAGCGCCGCGCCAAGGCCGTCGCGGCCGACCACGGCGGTGTCGTGCCGTCGTACGCCGACGCGCCGAAGGCCGCCCTGGCCGAGACCGGCCCGCGTGGCCCGGTGCGCCTCTCCAGCGACCAGCCCGACTCGGTCTCGCCGGAGGAGTTCGAAGCGATGGTCCGCGACCTCGGCATCGACGAGCCCAAACAGGCCCGTCAGACCAAAGCCAGCGCGACCGCGACGAAGTCCGCCGACGAGACCGTGGACCCCAACGACCCCGCATCCGTCCGCCGCGCCGAAGCGCGCAGGCGCCGGGAGCAGCGGCAGAGCCGCAAGGACGGTGATTCCTGATGGCGATTCTTGCTTGGGTCATGATGGGCCTGGCGATCTGGCACTTCATGATCTGGCTGCCGGACCGCGTGGTCGGCGGCATCGTGGGGGCGTTCCTCATCGCCGCGGCCGGCGGCGCCCTCGGCGGCTACATCCTGTACGGCTTCACCGTCCCCGGTGAAGACGACCTCGGCGTCGCCGTCGCACTCGCCGGGATCCCCGGCGCCGTGCTGGCCCTCGCCGCGGGTTACGCCATCGGCGCAGCCCGCGAGACCGAAGTCTGAGCCCGTCGCAGCAGGAAGGCGGCGCACCGCCGCCTTCCGTCTCCGCCGGCCCGTACGGTGAGGGCGTGAGCTCCGCCACCGCGTCCGTCCTGCCGTCCGCCGCCATCGGCGATCCGGAGGGCGAGCCGAAAGCGCACGTCGCGACCGACCCGCGCCTGGAGCAGCCCCGGGTCGCGCCCGTCGACCCGACGGCGATCGCCGGGATCCAGCGCACGCTCAGCGTTTCGCACGTCACAGCGCAGGCGCTCGCGCGCCGCGGCCTGAGCGACCCCACCGACGCGCGCCGCTGGCTCGCCGGCCAGGCCGAGGGCGTCCCGGCGCTGCCGGGGATCGATGAGGCCGCCGACCTCGTCCTCAAACACGTCCAGGCGGGCAACCGCATCCTCGTGCACGGCGACTACGACGTCGACGGCGTCACGGCGACCGCGATCCTGCTCGACACGCTCGACCTGCTCGGCGCCCGCGCGAAGTGGCACCTGCCCAAGCGCGGCGTCGACGGCTACGGCCTCACGGCGCGGAGCCTCGAGCGGATCGGCCGCCTCGACCCGCAGCTCGTAATCACCGTCGACTGCGGCATCACGGCCGTCGAAGAAGCCGCGCTCCTCAAAGACGCCGGCATCGACGTCCTGATCACCGACCACCACCTTCCGCGCGGCGACGGCCAGCTTCCCGACGCTGCCATCCTGCACCCGGCGATCGCCGACGGCGAGCGCATCGCCCCGTCGATCGAGCCCTGCGGCGCTGGCGTCGCCGCCGAGCTCGCGTATGCCCTCCTCGAGCGGACTGGCAACGCCGGGTCGCCGCTGCGCGACGGCATCAGCGAGCTGGCGGCGCTCGGCACCGTCGCCGACTGCGTCCCCCTGAAGGGCGCGAACCGCGCGGTCGTCCGCGACGGCCTCGGCGCGCTCGCCCGGACCCGCCGACCAGGACTGCGGGCGCTCCTGCGCTCAGCGAAGGTCGACCCGGCGGTCCTCGGTGGCACCAGCGTGGCGTTCCGGCTGTCGCCGCGGCTCAACGCGGCCGGGCGGATGGCCCGCGCTGATCTCGCGCTCGCGCTGGTGCGCGCCCGCACCGACGACGACGCGGCACGCTTCGCCGACGAGCTCGAGCGCTGCAACGCCCAGCGCCGCGACACCGAGCTGAAGGTGCGCCGCGAGGCCGAGCAGCAGGTGCGCGAACTTGGCGAGCGCAGCGGCTACGTGCTCTATGGCGAGGACTGGCCCGCAGGCGTCATCGGCATCACCGCATCGCGTGTCGCTGAAGACACCGACCGCCCTGTCGTCGTGATCGGCGTCGCCGGAGAGCGCGGCGTCGGCTCGGCGCGTTCAGCCCGCGGCCTCGACCTCTCGGCGCTGCTCGCTGCCTGCGAGGAGCACCTGGAGAAGTTCGGCGGCCACGCCCAAGCCGCCGGCTGCGAGCTGGCTGCCGCGGCGATCCCCGCCTTCGCCGACGCGTTCGACGCCGCAGCTGCCGAAGCGCAGGCCGACGCGCCGCCTGCGCCCGGGCCGGTGGTCGATGCCGTCGCCGAAGTCCGAGACCTGACGCTCGCGCTGGCTGACGAGCTGTCGGCGTTTGAGCCGACCGGCGAGGGCAATCCGGCGGTCCGCCTCCTGCTGCCGGCTGTGCGCGTCATCGAAGAATCGCCGATGGGGCAGGGCAACGAGCACCGCCGGGCGGTGATCTCGTCGGGCGGCGCCACGTCGCGGGCCGTCGCCTTCAGCTCGCCGCCGATCCCGATGAACACCCCGCTGGACCTCGTCGTCCAGCTCGAGCGCTCCACGTACGGCGGCACCGTCGAGGCCCGCGTCGTGATCCAGTCGGTGCACCCGCTGGAGCGCCTGCCCTCCAAGCCGGCCGCCAAGGTCGGCATCGATGCTGGCGCGCTCGCTGGCCTGCTCGCTGGCTACGAAGCCGAGGTCCCTGCACCGGTCAAGGCGCCGTCGCCGACGGTCGACCGCCGCGGCGGCTCGATCGCCGTCGCGCTCCGCGTCGCCGCCGCGCTCGGCCGCGAGCCGATCGCCTACGCCGCCGACCCGGCGCGCCGCGCCGTGCAGCTCGAGTCGCTGGGGTGGAAGGGCACCGTCGTCGGACCCTCCGGGCTGGCAGGCGCGATCGCGCAAGCTGCACCGGAGCACGGTGTGGTGATCTGCATCGATCCGCCGATCGACCCGCGTGCCGCGACCGCCCTCGCTGGCAGCAGCGTCGACACCTGGTGGAGCTGGAGCGACGCTGAGCTAACGTATGCGGTCCATGTCTTGGAACGCGAGTATGCGCTCAGGCCGCTCATGGTCTCCCTCTTCCGTGGCCTCCGCGAGGCCGGAGGGCCGCTGCCTGCGCTCGCGCTGCTCCCGCTCATCCCAGACGGCTGCGCCCCTGGGGCGCTCGGCCGCGCGATCCGCGTGCTCGACCAGCTCGGGCTCGTCCGCGTCGCCGACGGCCTCAGCGAGGTCGAGCTCATCTCGGACGCCAAGGTCGATCCCGCGTCGTCGCCAGTCTTCGCTGGCGCCGCTGCGGTCGTGGAGGGGGCGCGCTCATGGAGCCTGCTGACCCCACCGTCGAGGTGACGGAGACCCACGCCGCCGATCTCGCGCGGCAGCTCGTCGACGAGGCCTCGTCGGTCGCTGTCGTCCCGCCTGCCAGCTCTGAGACCGTCGCCGGCCAGGAGCTCTCGCCGATGGAGCGCCGGCTGCTCGCCGACCTGCGCGCCGTCATCGCCGAGCACTCCGAGGAGCACCGGCCCCAGGTCGACATCGCCGAGGTCGAGCGCGCGTTCGTGTTCGCCGCCCGCCACCACGGCGGCCAGCAGCGCAAGTCCGGCGAGGACTTCATCACGCACCCCGTCGGCGTCGCCAAGATCTGCGCGGGGCTCGGCCTCGACACCGAGACGCTCTGCGCCGCGCTGCTCCACGACACCGTCGAGGACACGTCGGCCACGCGCGACGAGGTCGCCAAGGAGTACGGCGAGACGGTCGCCGCGCTCGTCGACGGCGTCACGAAGCTGACAGGCATCACGTTCCAGTCGCGCGACGACCAGCAGGCTGAGAACTACCGCAAGA
Source organism: Actinomycetes bacterium (assembly GCA_023404805.1). Classification (GTDB taxonomy): domain Bacteria; phylum Actinomycetota; class Thermoleophilia; order Solirubrobacterales; family Solirubrobacteraceae; genus JAGIBJ01. The sequence continues at coordinate 26,932 of JAEYAL010000210.1, forward strand.
TGATCGTCGCGATGGCGCAGGACGTGCGCGTCATCCTGATCAAGCTCGCCGACCGGCTGCACAACATGCGCACGATCGGCGCGATGAGCAAGCCGAAGCAGATCGAGAAGGCCCGAGAGACCCTCGAGATCTTCGCGCCGCTCGCGCACCGCCTCGGTATCCACGCGATCAAGTGGGAGCTGGAAGACCTCGCCTTCCAGTCGCTGCACCCGCGCAAGTACACCGAGATCAAGATGCTGGTCAACCAGCAGCGCCAGGACCGCGAGCGCTACGTCGAGCAGGCCGGCGGCTACCTCGTCGAGGAGCTCGACAAGGTGGGCATCGGCGCCGACATCTCGGGCCGCGCGAAGCACTTCTACTCGATCTACACGAAGATGGCCCGCAAGGGCCGCGAGTTCAACGAGATCTACGACCTGACCGCGATGCGCGTGATCGTCGCCGGTCCGAACGAGTGCTACGGCGCGCTCGGCGTGGTCCACGCCCTGTGGAAGCCGCTGCCCGGCCGCTTCAAGGACTACATCGCCATGCCCAAGGCGAACCTCTACCAGTCGCTGCACACGACGGTGGTGGGTCCCGAAGGCCGTCCGCTGGAGATCCAGATCCGCACCGCGGAGATGCATGCGCGCGCCGAGTACGGTGTCGCCGCGCACTGGGCCTACAAGGGCGGCGACCTCAAGGCCGGCAAGCTCGGCGACCTCGCCGAGGTCCAGGGCGAGATCCAGGACCCGCGCGAGTTCATGGAGTCGCTCAAGCGGTCGCTGTTCGGCTCCGAGGTCTTCATCTTCACGCCGAAGGGCGAGGTCAAGTCGCTCGAGCAGGGTGCGACGCCGCTGGACTTCGCCTACGAGGTCCACACCGAGATCGGCCACCGCTGCGTGGGCGCGAAGGTGAACCAGCGCCTGGTGCCGCTGCACTACGAGCTCAAAAACGGCGACATCGTCGAGATCCTCACCTCCAAGCAGGACCGCGGCCCGTCGCGGGACTGGCTGAAGGTCGTGCGCACCAGCCGGGCGCGCAACAAGATCAAACACTTCTTCAAGCAGGAGTCGCGCCACGACTCCGAGCACCGCGGCCGCGAGGTCCTGCAGGTGCAGCTCAAGCGCGCAGGTCTGCCCGCGCAGAAGATCGTCGCCTCGGCCGTGCTGGCCGACGTGTCGCGCGAGCTGGGCTTCGACAAGGCCGAGGACTTCTACCTCGCCCTCGGCAACGAGCAAATCTCGCCGCAGATCGCCGTGAACAAGCTGATCGAGCGCTTCAAGGGCGACGCCGCCGAAGAGGCGCCCGAGACGACGTTCGACGACATCATCCAGCGCCAGCGCCGCCGCACCCAGCGGGGCTCGAAGGTCGGGATCCGCGTCGAGGGCGTCGACGACGTCATGGTGCGCCTGGCGAAGTGCTGCCGTCCAGTGCCGGGCGACGAGATCACGGGCTATATCTCCCTCGGCCGCGGCATCACGATCCATCGCGACGACTGCCCAAACGCCGCCGCTCTCCGCAAGAACGCCGAGCGCTTCGTCGAAGTCACCTGGGAAGGCGAGAACGAGACGGGCTTCCTGGTGGAGATCGAGGTGAACGGCTGGGACCGACACCGCCTGCTCGAAGACCTCTCGCGGACCTTCTCCGAGCACGGCGTCAACATCATCGAGGCCCGCTGCACCACCACCGACGGCATGACCGCCAACCGGTTCGTCGTCGAGGTGCCCGACCCGCAGACGCTCAAGAACGCGATCAACAAGCTCCGGCAGATCGACAGCGTCTTCGACGCCTACCGCCTCATCCCCGGCCAGAACCAGTAAGCGGCGCGTGGGCGGCGCCTCGCGCGCACGCCGAGCCGGTCGCCGCGTCAGACGAGGATCAGCGTGCGCTGGTCGGGGCCGAGCACCTCGCGCTGTGGCTGCTGCTCGATGCGGGGCGCGTAGAAGAACGCCATCCGGCGCGTGCGGTTGTCGCCGTCCTTGAAGTGGATCTGGGTCATCGCGGGCGGGCAGTGGAACGGGTCGTGGTCGGGGCTGCGGAGCTGCACCTCGAAGATCGTGATCCCCGGGCTCGCGATGGTGTCGAGCAGCTCGACCGTGACCCCGTCCACGCTGTCTTCTTCGATCCCGGCCTGGAACAGGCTGCGGCCGTGGAACTCCGTGCCTGACGGGAACCGGACCGAGACGTCGGGCGTCACCCCGCTGAGGAGCCGGCTGTGGTCGCCGTCGGTGAACTCCCGAAACGCCGCATCGAGATGCGCGCGCTCTGCCGCCTGGTGGGCAGCCGCCTCCGCGTGCGCCCGCTCGGCCGTCTGCAGCAGCTCCGTGGCGAGGCGCCGGCGTCCCTCGGCGAGCCGGCTGCGGACGGTCCCGACCGGCACGTCGCAGACGGCGGCGATGTCTTCGTAGGCGGAGCAGCTGGAGAAGTGGCGCAGCATCATCACCATGCGCAGCGGCTCCGAGAGGCGGCCGATCGCCGTCCAGACCCAGTCGCGCATCACCAGCGCGTCGATCGTCGCCTCTGGCGTCTCGTCGGCAGGCGCCGCCAGGCGCTCGGGGACCTCTGCCTCGGGGCGCCGCCCGCGCAGCTGCGTCAGGCACACCGTGTGCAGGATGGTGTGGAGCCAGCCCTCGACGCGCTCGGCGTCGCGGAGCTGGTCGATCTTGCGCAGCGCGATGAGGAACGTGTCCTGCACGGCGTCCTGGGCGTTCGCGCCATGGCCGACGACCTTGAGCGCGTGGGCGTAGATGCCAGCGCGGTGGCGTTCGAGCAGCATGCCGAGCGCCGCGATGTCGCCGGTCTGCGCGGCGCGGGCAAGATCAAGGTCTGAGGTCATATCGCGAGGACGCAGCTGGAGCGCCGAAAGTTCGATCGAGATCCGATCGAACTTCTGAGGCGGCCGGTTCGTCCTAGCCACCATGAACCATCAAACGAAGCTCGTCACCCTCGGCCTGGCTCTGTTGGCCCTCACCGGCACGGCCTCCGCCGCAGGCGTGCTGATCACGTCGAGCAAGCAGATCAAGAACGGCACCATCCAGGCGGTCGACCTGGACAAGGCCACGCAGGCCAAGCTCGCCAAAGCGGGAACGGCGCCGTCCGGCTCCACCGGTCCGGCAGGTCCGGCGGGACCGGCGGGCGCGGTGGGTCCCGCCGGCCTCATCGGCCCTGAGGGCGCGCGCGGACCCGCAGGCCCTGCC
>JAEYAL010000218.1 GCA_023404805.1 Actinomycetes bacterium
GGCGCGGCGCGGCGCCGCGCGAGGCCGACGCCTCGGGCGGCGAAACAGCAGCCGCAGGGGTCATGACTCGCTGATCCCTGCTTCCTTGCACGCCGCGGCGTACTTGCCGGTGCACAGATCCGAGGCCTTCAGGAAGCCGTCGGCGATGACGGTGTCCTTGACGTTCTCGCTGGTCACGGCGACCGGGTCGAGGATGATCGACGGGATGTCGGCCGTCTCGTTGTTCGTCGTGTCGTTCACGAGGCCGGCCGGCGGCTCCTCGCCGCGGACGAGCGCGACTGCGAGCTGGGCGGCCTTCTCGGCCTCAGGCTTGATCGCCTTGTAGACGGTCATGCCCTGCTCGCCGATGAGCACGCGCTGCACGCCAGCGAGCTCAGCGTCCTGACCGGTCGACGGGATCTTCGTCGGGTCGATGCCGGCCGACTTCATCGCGGCGATCGCGCCGCCAGCGGTGCCGTCGTTCGCGGCGTAGACGCCGTCGATCTTGTCCTTGCCGAGGGCCGTGATGGCCTGGTCCATCTGGTTCTGGGCCTCATCGGGCGACCAGTCCGGCGTGTCGTACTCCTTGCCGATCTTGACGCCGGAGCCGTCGAGCACCGAGTGGGCGCCCTTCTTGAACAGCGCGGCGTTGCCGTCAGTCGGGGAGCCGTTGATCATCACGATCTGCTTGCCCTTCGCCGAGTCGCCACCGAGCTGCTCGACGAGCGACTCGCCCTGCAGCTTGCCGACCGCCTCGTTGTCGAACGAGATGTAGTAATCCGGCTTGCTACCGCCCGCCACGAGGCGGTCGTACGAGATGACCGGGATGTTCGACTGGTTCGCGCGCTTGACGATCGAGCCCGCGGACTTCGCGTCGACCGGGTCGAGCACCAGCACCTTCGCGCCATTGGTGATGGCGGCCTCAGCCTGCTGCTGCTGCTTGGAGGCGTCCTGGTCGGCGTTGGAGTAGAGGACTTCGCAGTCGGGGCAGTCGGCTTTGACGGCTGCTTCGAACAGCGGCTTGTCCTGCGACTCGTAGCGCGTGGTCTTGCTTTCCGGGAGCAGGAGGGCGATCTTGCCGCCCTTCTTGTCGCCCGAGCCGGCCGAGCCGCTGTCGCCCGAGTCGTCGTCGCCACACCCGGCGATCCCGAACGCCGCGATGGCGCCCGCGAGGCCGAGCAGGGCCTTGGGTCCGTAGTTGGTCATGAGTTGCTCCTGGGATGGTGCGTGGTGCGCCCTCGGGCGCATCGGGTTCTTGTCGATGTGCGCTGCGGCCGGAGTCGGCTGCAGCAGGCGCGTGGTGCGGTGAGCGGAGCCCAGCCGCCGGCGATGGGAGCCGGCTGGCGGAGCAGGGAAGCGGGGTGTGCGGCGCGGGCCGCACGGCGGCGGGTGGCGGCTGCAGCGGTCATCGCGCGCCTCCCATCCGGGCCGAGGAGAGGCGCTCGGTGTCGCCGATCACGAGCGACAAGCCGCCGAGCAGCTCAGCGCGGCCGCCGAGCTGGCCCCCGAGCAGTTCGACGCTGCCGACGACGGCCGGCAGGGCGAAGCGGCCAAGCGACTCGCGGATCCCGTCGAGCAGGGCCGAGTCGGTGCCGCCGAGGTCGCCGCCGATGACGAGGCGCTCGGGGCCCAGGACGTTGCACAGGTCAGCGAGCGAGCGGCCGATCGCGCGGCCGGCGTCGACGAGGACGCGGCGGGCGCCGACGTCGCCACTGGCCGCGAGCTCGACGAGGTCACGGGTGGTGAGGTCGGGCCCGTGGCGGCGGCGCAACAGGCGCAGCAGCGTGGCGGCGCCGGCGACGGTCTCGAGGCAGCCGCGGTTGCCGCAGCGGCAGATCTCGCCCTCCGGGTCGTGCAGGACGTGGCCGAGCTCGCCAGCGGATCCGGCGGCGCCGCGGTGCAGCCGGCCGCCCAGCAGGATCCCGGCGCCGATGCCGGACGCGACCTTGACGTAGACGAGGTCTTGCGCGCCGATCCCGGCGCCGAAGCGGGACTCGCCGAGCGTCGCGAGGTTGGCGTCGTTGTCGACGATGACGCCGACGTCGGAGCCCAGGCGGCGGACGATCTCCTGCGCTGGCTGCAGGCCGACCCAGTCCGGCAGGATCACCGAGCTGCCGACGGCGCCGGTGGCGCTGTCGATCGGCCCCGGCAGGCCCATCGCGACGCCGATCACGTTGTCGACCGTCAGGCCGACGTCGCCGAGCACCTCGAGCGCGAGGCGGGCGGCGGCGTCGAGCGCTTCGCTGGCGGAGCCGTCGACGTCGATCTGCAGTTCGCGCTCGCCGAGGATCTCGGCGGAGAGGTCGGCGAGAGCGACCCGCAGGTGCGTGTGGCCGAAGTCGATGGCGAGGGCCGTGCCCGCGGAGCGGTCGAGCGAGAGCAGCGCACCGGGGCGGCCGCCCTGCGAGCCGGCAGCGGTCGTCTCGTCGCGGTCGACGACAAGGCCGTCAGCGATCAACTCGGTGATCAGGCCCGAGATCGTCGAGCGTGAGAGGCCGGTGAGACGGGCCAGGTCGGCGCGGCTCGCAGCCCCGCTGCTGCGCAGCGCGTCGAGCACCTGCACGCGGTTGCGGCGGCGTGTCGACAGGGGTGCGGTGTCGCCCTTGGAGGCCATGGCGGAGATCACTGTGATCCCCATCACTAGGTTTGTCAAGTTCTGAACGAACCGGCATCCCGCAAACTAGGCGTTTGTTCGTTTTCGCCGGATCTACTGGTATTTGGTTCGTTCAAGCGCCGCCGGGCGTCCGAACCCAGTCGCAACGCACTGGCTTTCAGACGTCCGACGAGGACTGGTCTAATCGGTTGGGCGCACTGCCGCTGCGCCAGCGCCGTCCGAGGGACGTGTTCGTTCGCTGCCGCGAGTCCGCACATTGCGAGGTTCCTTCGAATTCGCGGCCCCAGCGCCCCAGCCGCCACGGACGCCCAAACCGTCGCTCGGCTCGGTCAACACGACGCTGCGGCGGTCGCTCGACATTCACGCCCAGAAACGGCGCCTATGTCGACGGACCAGGTCGGCGCGTCGGCTCCAGCAACGGTCGGTCGACATTCACGCCCAGAAACGGCGCCTATTCGACGGACCAGGTCGGCGCGTCAACTGCGGCCGTGAGGCGCTCCTCAGTTCTCCGCGGGCCGAAACCGGCCGGTACCCTGCGCCGCATGTCTCAGGACCTGGCCGCCAAGCTCTTCGACGTCAGCGGAAAGGTCGCCGTCGTGACGGGCGGTTCGCGGGGCATCGGCCTCGTGATCGCCCGCGGATTGCTCGAGGCCGGAGCCGAGGTCGTGATCAGCTCGCGCAAGGCCGGCGCGGTCGACGCGGCCGTCGCCGAGCTGTCGAAGTTCGGCACGGTGAGCGGCGTGTCCGCCGACGTCGCCACCGAGGACGGCGTCGCAGCGCTGGCCGCCGCGGTCGCCGAGCGCCACCCGAAGGTCCACCTGCTGTTCAACAACGCGGGCGCGACGTGGGGCGCACCGGTCGACGACTTCCCCGCTTCGGGCTTCGAGAAGATCCTCTCGACCAACGTGCAGGGCGTCTTCGCGCTGACGAGCAAGCTGTTGCCCCAGCTGCGGGCGGCCGCGACGGCCGAAGACCCGGCGCGGGTGATCAACATCGGCTCGGTCGACGGACTGCGCGTCCCGATGATGGAGAACTACTCCTACTCCGCCAGCAAGGCCGCGGTGCACATGCTCACGCGGCACCTCGCCAAGCGGCTCGCCAGCGAGCACATCACGGTGAACGCGATCGCCCCCGGCCCGTTTGAGAGCAAGATGACCGCGTTCATGCTGGCCAGCCCCGAGGGCCGCGACGCCGTCGCCTCGACCGTCCCGCTCGGCCGCATCGGCAGCGACGAAGACATCATCGGCACCAGCCTCTTCCTGTCGAGCCGCGCGGGCGCGTACCTCACGGGCGCGATCGTCCCGCTCGACGGCGGCATCGTGGGCCTGTCATAGCGCGCTGCGGCGCCGAACCCCGAAACGGACCGCGGTCCAGGGTCGCTTCGCGACCGCGATCTTGAGTCTGTTTCGCGGTGCATCGGCGCAAGCGGGCCGTCAGCACCTGAGTTCCCGTCACAAACGTTTGAGCTGCGGCACTTACCTCCTGAATGCAGTCGCACGAGTTCGTCCGCTGGTACCGGGAGGAGGCCGAGGCCGTGTTGGTCTTCCATGCGCGCCGCACGATGGATCCCGAGCTGGCGCTCGACCTCACCGCGGAGACGTTCGCCGAGGCCTGGCGCTGCCGCCACCAGCTCCGCGCCGAGACACCGGAGGAGCAGCGCGGCTGGCTCTTCGCGATCGCCCGCAACCAGCTCGGCCGGTACTGGCGCCGCGGCAAGGTGGAGCGGCGGGCGCTCGACACCTTGAAGATGCAGGTGCCGCCCGCGCACGAGGACGACCTCGCTGAGATCGACGAGCGCGCCGGCCTCCCGGCATTGCGCACCGCGATGGCGACCGAACTTGCGCGCCTCTCCGAGGACCAGCGCCAGGCGCTTGAACTGCGGGTCGTGCAGGAGCGCGGCTACGACGAGATCGCGGCACTGGTCGGCGCGAGCGAGCAGGTCGTCCGCGCCCGGGTGTCGCGGGGACTGAAAGCGCTTGCCGACGCTGCGACCGCCAACCCGATCCTGCGAGGTGAGCGATGAGCAGCCAGCTCCGGATCCTGGACGCCCTCGAGGCGGAGTTCGCACGCGCGACGCAGGCCGATGAACTCGCGCGGGCTGGGCACAGCGAGGCCAACGCGCACGTCGGCGACGTCACCGCCAACGCAGCCCGCAGCGGTGCAGCCGAGCATGAGCGCCGGCGCCGGCGCGACTGGCGGCCGCACGGCCTGTCGCTCGCGCTGCTGCTTGGCGGACTATCGGCCGCCACGGTCGCGGCGGCTGCCGCGACCAACCTGTTCGGGCTCGCCGAGCCCGTCCCCGCACCGCGCCCCGGCGATGCGCCGCTCGAGGCGCGGCCGCTCGCCACCACCGCCGCGCTCGCCGGTCTGCGCTCGGGCGACCCTGACGGCCTCCCGCCGTGGGACGTGCGCGTGAGCCGCTCCAAAACCGGCGAGGTGTGCACCGCCGTCGGGCAGGTCCAGGGCGGCGACTTCGGAATCGTCGGCCTGGACCGAAAATTCCGCGTCCTCCCCCTCGGAGCCGCTGACGCGTGCGGGCGACCGCCCGTCGGCGCGGCAGTCCAGGTC
>JAEYAL010000348.1 GCA_023404805.1 Actinomycetes bacterium
GCGCTGCCGTGCGACCGCAGCGCCGGGCCGGAGCTGCTCGCCGCCGATGAGCCGGTGGTGCTGCTGCCGCCCGCGCTCGCGCCCCTGCTCGTGGCGCTCGGACGCGCCGCGCTGACCGGCCACAGCCACGCGATCGGCACCAGCCCGTTCACCGGCCGCTCGGGCCTGACCGTCGCCCCAGCCTGGGTTTCGCTGACCGATGCGCCGCGCTATCTGCACACGGTCGCGCGCGCGATCGACGTCGAGGGGGTCCCGGCGCAGGCCGTGACGCTGATCGATTCCGGCGTGTTCGGCGAGGCGGTGCAGGACACGTTCAGCGCTGCCGAGGCGGGCCTGCCGGCGTCGACGGGCCACGCGGCCGAGCTTGGCGGGACGCCGTCCGGGGCGCAGCCGCGCAATCTGCTGCTCGCGCCCGGCGAGGCGCCGGGCGTGGAGGACCTCGTGATGCCGCTGGACTGGTCGGTCGTGATCGGCCGGATCGACCAGGTGACTCCGGCCGGCCCGGGGTCGACGCAGTTCACGGCCATCGGCCGCGCCGCCTACGCGGTGGAGCGCGGGACGCCGAGCCGCCTGCTCGGCGACGTGCTGCTGTCGGGCGACCTTGCCGACGTGCTCGCCGGGATCGAAGGCTTGACGTCGGTCGGCGAGCTGGTCGCTTGCCTGGACCGCATGCCGGAGCGCACAACGGCGACGCACTGCCCCGCGGTCGCGACCAGCGGGATCAGAGTCCTGCTGTAGGCCGAGCGTTCTGGTGCGGGTATCGCGCCGCAGATTTCGATTGGCCGCGACTGGTTTAGGCCGCCAGGCCGGGCCAGTTGCGGGCCGACGGAAGCTGCAAGCGAGAGCCGTGCCAGAGCGGACGGCTAGGCGAGCTTGATGAGCGCGATGGTGTTGAGCACCCAGAGGATGATCAGCGCGACCGTCCAGCGGGTGACGTTGCGCTCCATCATCGAGCCGCCGCCGAGGGATCCGGAGCCGGAGCCGACGCCGAAGGCACCGGAGAGGCCGCCGTCCTTGCCGGCGTGCGCGAGGACACCCGCGATGAGGCCGATGGAGAGGACGAGCTGGAGGATCTGGAGGGCCGATTCCATGGGGTGCCTAGCGTAGCGGGTCGAGGTCGGCTTCGGCGTCGTCGATCGCGGCTTCGGCTTCGTCGAGGGCGTGGAGGAGGTCGGCGGCCTGGGCTCGGAGCGCCCGCTCGAGCGGTGCGGCGTCGTCCTTGGTGATCTTGCCGGCAGCGCGGTCGGCGCGCAGTTCGCGGATCTCGTCGAGTTTGCGGTCCTTGGCGAGCTGCGCGCGGTCGCGGTCGGCGAGGAGGCGCGGGTCGATGGCGGCAGGTGCTGCGGCGCCGGGGCGCAGCGGGCCGGACACGAACCACAGGACGGCCGCGGCGATCGCCATGACGATGAGGAACTGCAGGAGCACGGCGGTCTACTTTGGCAGCCGCAGGCGGGTGACGACGACGTCGTGGTCGGAGCCTGGCAGGTGGTGGATGGCGACGTCGTCGACGGCGACCTGGTCTGAGACCAGAACGTGGTCGATCGTGAGCGTGGCCCAGCGTCCGTTGCTCCAGGTCGGGCGCCAGGCGTCGCCGGTCTGGTCGGCGGCGTCGCGGTAGCCGCGCGCGAGGAGTCCGCGGAACGGGTGGTGGTCGAGGGTGGCGTTGTAGTCGCCCGCGAGGATCGTCGTGCCTGCCGAGCCCGCGCTGGGCAGGGCGCCGGTGCGGCGCTTCCACGGCCGCAGCAGCTCGGCGCGGAAGGGCGGCGGCGGGTGGACGCTGCGGACGTGGACGGCGCCGGTGCCGGGCACCGCCACAAGGCCGCCACGCGAGCGGAAGTCGTAGCGGGACGGCGGGATCTCGCTGACGGGGTAGCGCGAGTAGAGCGACACGCCGCGGGCACCGGGTTCGGGGTGGAGCGCGCCGTGCGGCAGGAGCTTGCGCAGGCCGGCGGCGGCGAGGTCCTCGGTGAAGTCGGGCGTGTCCTCCTGGACGGCGAGGACGTCGATGTCGTCGCGGCGCACGATGCGCACGAGCTCGGCCGCATCGCCTTCGCCGAACATCACGTTGCTCGTCGCGACGGTCAGCTCCGGGCCGGCAGCGTTCGGCTGGTCGTCGCTGGTGAAGCGGTCGGCGCGCGGCACGAGCAGCACCGCCAGCCCAGCCGCAGCCACTCCGGCGGCGACCCACGACCGGAGCAGCAGCGCGAGGACGAGGACCGCTGCCGTCGCCGCCGCCGCGTACGGCAGGAACGCCAGCGCGCTGGGAGCGAACCAGGCGAGGTCGAGGTCGACGGCCGCGAGCACGGCGAACGGAACCCAGATGAGCGCGAGCGCGAAGAGCACGGGGCGCAGCACCTGCCGGAGGGGACGGCGGATCACGCGACCCATGCTGCACTGCGGGCGCGGCGAAGGACGCCGGTTCCCGGTGTGTCGCCCGGGGGCGCCGGCGGACGACCCGCTCAGGCGGGGCCGAGCTCCTGGCCGACGCGCGCGAGGGCCGCCGCGCGCTGGCGCGACCGCGCCACCGACGGCTGGCTCGCGGCGAGGATGCCGCCGAGGCCCATCAGCCCGGCGCCGATCCAGACCCAGAACACGCCTGGCGCGTCGATCGCCCGCACGATCACGGGCGGGTTCGCCGCGAGGTGCTGGTCGACGATGCCCTGCAGCGACTTGGCGAGCAGCGCGGCCTGCACGTTCACGTCGAGCCCCTGGCTGGCCACGAGCTGCTGGAACCCCTGGTCGACCTTCTTGGCACGGGACACGATCGCGTCAGAATCCGGCGTCACCGCGACCCAGAGGTCGCGCTGCGGTCGGCTGCGGAGCGCGATCTCGCTCGTCTCCTCGCCTTCGAAGAAGCGCCCGACCGGCCCGAATTTGAACGCTGCGAGCGACGGGTAGAAGTCGTGGCTCGGGCTGACGGTCTCGGCCGGTTTGCCGTCGCGCCAGACGCGCATCACCGCGCCGAACTCGATCCGCTCGACGCGGTCATTTGAGTCGAGCACGATCCGGCCGGTCGGCTTGACGAACTCCAGCTGCCGGCCGCCGGCCAGCTCAAGCTTCTCCCCCGCCGCCAGCGGGCGCTGGCGGGTGGTGTCAAACGCGGTGGAGGCGGCGACGGCCAGCAGCGTGATCGCCAACCCGGCGTGCACGAGGTATCCGCCGTACCGCCGCCGGTTGCCGGCGATGGCCCCCTGGAACGACCGCAGGCCCGTGTCGCCCGTGAGCGCGCGGCGCGCGCGTGCGCCGCTCCAGAACTCGCGCACGACCGACGCCAGCGTGAACGCGCACGCCGCCGCGATCAGCAGCGCCGCGCCGCTGTGGGTGCCGCCGGCGGTCACCGTGATGGCGACGACGATCGCCGCGACGACGGCCGGAAGGAGCATCGCGCGGCCGAACGCGCCCCAGCGCCCACGGCCCCAGGGCAGGAGCGGCGCGAGGCCGGAGAGCGCGACGATCGCAAACGCCGAGGGTGTCGCGTACTGCGAGAACCAGACCGTCGACACGGCGGCCCGCTCGCCCGTCGCCGCCTCGGAGATCAACGGGAAGAACGTGCCCCACAGCACGACGACCACGAGCACGATCAGCGCGAGGTTGCCGAGCAGGAACATCGACTCGCGCGACAGGAGCTGGATCTCGCCCTCGGGCTGCAGCAGCGCCCGGCGTTTGAGCACGAGGGTGATGCTCAGCGCGAGCAGGCTGCCGATCAGGATCAGAAACGGCGGGCCGACGGTCGAGGCGCCGAAGGCGTGGATCGACGAGAGCACGCCCGAGCGCACGAGGAACGTGCCGAGCAGGCAGAGCAGGCCGGTGGCGAGCACCAGCGAGACGTTCCACGTCTTCAGCAGCCCGCGGCGCTCCTGCACCACGATCGTGTGGAGGAAGGCCGTCGCGGTCAGCCAGGGCATGAGCGAGGCGTTTTCGACGGGGTCCCACGCCCAATAGCCGCCCCAGCCGAGTTCGGCGTAGGACCAGCGCGAGCCGAGGACGATGCCGGTGCCGAGGAGCAGCCACGCGATCAGCGCGTAGCGGCGCGTGTGCACGATCCACTCGCTGCCAAGGCGGCCGGCCGCGAGCGCGCCGATCCCGAACGCGAACGGCACCGCGAACAGCGTGTAGCCGCTGTAGAGCAGCGGCGGGTGGATCATCATCGTGGGGTACCGCAGCAGCGGGCTGAGCCCCTGGCCGTCGTCCGGAGCGATCGTGGTGATCGCGAAGGGCTTGGCGGCGAACACGAGCAGGCCGGCGAAGAACGCCGCGAGGAGCAGCAGCACCGCGAGCGCGTACGGCTCGACGTCGCGCATGCGGCCGCGCAGCGAGCGGATCGCGATCGTCGACGTGAGCGAGAGGAGCGTCAGCCACAGCAGCAGCGAGCCTTCCTGCGAGGCCCACGGCGCGGCGATCCGGTAGCCGAGCGGCGTCGTCAGCGAGGCGTGGCCGGCGACGACCGAGTAGTGGAAGTCGGGCTTGATGAACGCGATCTCCAGCAGCACGAAGGCGCCGACCGAAAGCGCGAGGACCGCGAAGAGGGCCCTTCGCGCGGCGGGCAGCAGGCCGACCGGTCCGGCGCCACGCGCAGCCGCGAGCGCGGCGGCCGATCCGAAGACCGACACGCCGAGGGCGAGGATCAGGAGAGCGCGGCCGACGACGTCCATCAGGCGGCGCGGGCTAGCTAGCCGAGGCGGGCTGCGCGCCAGCGGGCGCTGCGGCCGGAGCAGCCTCGAGCGGCTTGCCCTGGTTCATCGGCTCGCCGTTGAACTTCGACGGGCACTTCGTCACGAGCGTGTTGCCCTGGCCGACGAACGCCGCCTGGGCGCCCTCGCCCTGCTTGACGTCGATGATGACGTCGCGCCCCTCGCGGAACGGGTCCGGGACGGTGCCGTGGTACACGACCGCGATCTGGTCGCCCTGGCCGGTGCCCGGGTGGCCGAGTTTGAAGCGCAGGACGCCGTCTTTGCGCGACACGCTGCCGGGCACGACGTTGCCGCCGACGCGGTACGTCTGGCCCGGTTCGGACTGCGCGGCGATCTGCGCCGGGAACCGCTCCGGGCTGGCGACCGAGAACGTCGTGTAGACCAGGGCGGCAGAGAGCGCCACCGCGAGCGTCAGCGCGACCACGAAGCGGGCCGTGCGCCGGCGTGAACGGGAGACCTGCACGGCGGCGAGTATCGCAGAGCGGCCGAGGCCGGCGCGGCGGTCCGGGCGCCAAAACCATGCCGATGCAGCAGGCTCTCGGCCTTACCTGCTCGCGAATGTGACCAAGGTCGCAGAGCTACGCTGCCGTCGCTACAGTTTGCCGGGTGACCCCTGGCAGCCGTCTCCAGCAGTTCTACCTGGTCGGTCTGATGTTCCTTGGGAGCATCGGCATGTGGCTCGGCGCACCGGTTCTCTGGTTGTGGATCGCGGGCCGCAACTCCGCGGTCTCGTCGACCGCGATGGGCTCGCTGGTCCTGATCCTCATCGGCATCCCGATCACGATGATCGGCATCGGCAAGCTGCTCGCCCGCGTCGACGACCGCTACACCGAGAAGTTCGGCCGCGGCGAGGCGCTCAACGAGCGCGCCCGCTGGCTCCACGGCGTGCGCGGCGACGGCGAAGAGCCGACGATGCTCGACAAGGTCATGGTGATCTCGGTCGGCATCGCCCTGCTGCTCGTCGGCCTGTGGTTCGCGTTCTTCGCGAGCTTCGTCGCCCCGAAGTCGTAGCGACCCGCCAGCCGGCGTCTGGCCGGCCTCCCGCTCCCCGCGATTAGCGGTCGACCGGCGCTGGGCTCGGGCTCGCCGAACCGGTGCGCTCGGCGGAGCTGGCGAAGAAGGCGTCGACCACGTCCGGGTCGAACTGGCTGCCCGCGCAGCTCTCGAGCTCGCGCAGCGCCACGGCCGGCGACATCGCCTTGCGGAACGGCCGCTCGGATGTCATCGCGTTGAAGGCGTCGCAGACCGCGATGATGCGCGCGCCGAGCGGGATCGACGTGCCAGCGAGGCCGTCCGGGTAGCCCTTGCCGTCGAAGTGCTCGTGGCTGGAGCGGACGAGCTCGGCGGTGTGCGCGCGCTCGGTGGAGGCGTAGACCAGGCGGCCCGACATGATCGTGTGCTTCTTGATGAACGCCCACTCGTCGTCGTCGAGCTGGCCTTCCTTCGTGAGGATCGAGTCCGGGATGGCGGTCTTGCCGATGTCGTAGAGGCCGGCGGCGATGCGGATGGCGTCGATCTCCTCGGCGGGGAGCTTCATGTGCTCGGCGATAACCGTGGCCATCTGCGCCACACGGCCGATGGCGTCGCCGTCCTCGGCGCGCTGCACCGAGTCGTCGGCCAGCGAGCGCAAGGTCGCCTTGGTGTTCTTGCGCGTGGCCTTGTCGGAGTACATGCGCTCGTCGGCGAGGACCAGCGCGGCCTCGACGTCGACGGCGTCGCCCGGGACCCACACGGTGCCGACCGAAGCGCCGATCGTCCAGCCTTCGCCCTCGTCGGTGAGCGCCTCGACAGCGGCGCCGAGAATCGTCTCGCTCTTCTTGTCGCCGGCGGCGCCGACCGGCAGGTGCGTGAGGACGCAAAACTCGTCGCCACCGAGGCGGTAGGCCTTGGCGCCGACCTCGTCGGCAGCCTTGGTGAGGTTGCGGCCGAGGCGGTTGAGGAGCTCGTCGCCCGCGGCGTGTCCGAAGGTGTCGTTGTAGCTTTTGAAGCCGTCGAGGTCGAACAGCGCGAGCAGCACGCGCTCGTCGTCGCTGGCGTTCGGCAGGTACTCCTCGAGGTCGACGGCCAGGGCGCGGCGGTTGTGCAGGCCGGTGAGGGCGTCGGTGAGCGCTTCGTCGCGGCTCGCGGCCAGCAGGACCTCGTTCTCGGCGAACAGGCGCTTGGCGACGCGGTGCTCCTGCACCGAGCGCATGTAGAAGAAGGCGAAGACGCAGAGCAGCAGGATGACCGTGAGCACCGTGCCCTGAAGCACCTGCGATGAGGCGAAGTCCGCGCGGGCGCGGTAGACCTCGGCCGCGGCAGCAAGCTGGCGGGTCGCCTCGCGCTGGCTGGCGACCTGGCGTCCGGTGGCCTTGGCCCCGGCATCGGTGTTCAGCTGGCCCTTGGCGGCCAGGGTGAAGAGGAGCTCGGTCCGCGGCTCGGTCGCCTTGATGGCTTCGTCGGCGCGCTTGATGGCGACGGGCGGCGAACCGGCGCTGAGGCTGCGCATCGCGTCGGCGATCCGGACCTCGTCGCGCTTCATCTCCAGCGCGACGCCGTCGGTGCTCTCCGCGGCGGCCAGGGTGTGCGGAGCAGCGCTGAGGCGCTCGAGGGTGGCGGTCACCCGTGCGACGCGGAGCTCCGCGTCACGGGCGGACTCGGCACGGGACTGCAGCGTGGCGAGGAGCGCGATCGACGCGAGACCCAGCAGCAGGATCACCGAGGGCACGACGTAGGTGCGGCGGAGAGAGAAGGACTTCATGTGTGTTGATCCACTGGTCAACTGAGTACCAGTTCGGATCTGGATCGACGGATCGCTTCGGCCCGTGAGCAAGAGTCCGGTGCGTCGGACGTTCGTCCGACGGCTTGGCGCGCCAAAGGGGCGGTCAGGGTATGAGGCCCCGGCCAATCGGCTCCTCAGGCGCCTGACCTCGTGCGGACTGCCTCGTACTCGAACCGCGCACGGCCGGGCGGCCACCGCCCTCCGGACCCCGCCCTGCGCCGCGACGTCGGCGCCCTGCGATCCGGGTCCGCGTCGGTCTGCGCTGCTCGGCTACTGCTGGCGGTGCCCGGCGAGCCGCCGCAGGCGCGAGCGCTCGGCAGCGCGGCGCGGGTCCGAGCGGTCCAGGCGGGCCATCAGCGCCCGCGAGGCCTCGTAGTCGTCGCGGCCGGTCGGCGTGCGGAGCCAGCGCTCCAGCAGCGCCGGATCGCCGTCAGCCAGAACGGCGGCGCGGAGCGCGTCGTCGATGCGGTCGCGCAGCTCCACGAGCCGCGGCACCTGCGTCAGCGGGACGGCTGGGCCGACGTAACGCTCGACGGCCGCGGCCACGTCGCCCTCGCGGATCTTCGCCTCGATCAGCTCGGCGTCGCATTCGAGCGGCCGCATCAGCCGGTACGGCCGCTCCCCCACGAGCCCGCCGAGCTGGACGCGCAGGCGGTGCATCTCGGTGCGGACCGTGCCGGGCCGCCCGAACTCGCCGTAGACCTCGAGCGCCAGCTGCTCGGCCGACACGCCCTCGGGCCGCAGCAGCAGGACGAGCAGCATCTCGGTATGGCGGCGCGAGAGCACCGTCTCCTGGCGGCCGAGACGCAGGACGCCGCGGTCGCACCCGAGGACCGACAGCCGCGCAGCCGCAGGCGCGAGCTTGGCCTGGGCGCCCCGCTGCGCGCGGTGCAGCAGCTCGTGCTCGACCGTCCGCGCGGCGAGCGAGACCAGCGCCAGCGTGTGCGGATGCGCGCCCGCGAGGCCGCCGGTCACGTCGACCACGCCCAGCAGCGCGCCGGTCAGCGGGTCGTGCACCGGCGCCGCCGTGCAGGTGAGCCCGTGTGTGGGCGACGCGAAGTGCTCGGCCGAGAAGATCTGCACGGGATGCCGTTCGGCGAGCGCCGTGCCGACCCCGTTGGTGCCGACGACGGCCTCATCCCAGCTGGTACCGGGCTCCACTCCGGCCTCGCTGGCCTGTTCGAGCAGCCCGCGGCGGCCTTCGATCCAGAGCAGCGACCCGTCGGCATCGGCGATGGCCGCAAGATGGTCGGAGTCGCCGACGTCGGAGAGCAGCGACCGCAGGATCGGCACGGCGATCGCGAGCGGGTGGCGCCCGAACCGCGCGTGGAGCTGGTCCTCGTCGAGCATGCGCGGGGCGCGGCCTCCGCTCGGGTTCACGCCAGCGGCCGTCGACCGCTCCCACGACCGGCGCACGACCGGGCGCAGCACGCCAGCGTCCACTCCGCCCCCGGACGCCATCCGGTCGTGAAGCCGCTGCAGGGCGAGCGCATGCGCACGACGATCCGTCGTTGCGTCGATCGCAACCCATTCCCCCATGAACCACAATCTGACGCATCGCCACCCCTTGTTGCAACGTCATTGCAACCTCGTGGCCGGAACACTGACGCTGAGGTCTACCCACTGCGCTTCCCGGGGCGCGGGAACGGCCGGCACTGCGCCGGGCTCCCACCGCCCGCCGCTGCCTCACACAGAACGCCCACCCATCCCGACGTTCCCCCAGAGAGTCAGAGAGACCGATCTTTCGCGATCACGGACCTCCAGAGCCAACTGAATCCCTCCCCCGCGACTTCCTCGCGTTGGTTGCCGAGAGCGTGACGCTCACCATCCAAGGCACCTGCGAGCGCCTCGCAGGCGACCTTGCGCGCACCTTCTCCGAGCGCCAGCGCGTCGATGAGCGGATCGCTGGCCTGCAGCGCCTGATCGACGACCGCGCCGACCTGCTCGCCGCGCACGACGGCCAGAGCCCCGTGCCGCGCGAGGTCTTGGAGCGCCACGGCTGGCTCGCCGTGCGCGAGGCCCGCCTCAACGTGCGCGATGCGCCGGGCTGGTGGACGGCGGCGCATGCGGCCGCGATCGAGGACGCCGCCGAGCGCGGCGCGGCGTGGCTCGAAAACGAGGGGATCACCGACGGCGATTCGCTCTTCGCCATCTGACCCTCCGTCAGGTGACACGGCCTGCCCAGGCTTGTCTGGCGCGTCAGACCTAGCGTTGGGTTCGTGCGTTACCAACACGTTGCGCGGGGGCTCCTCGGCGCGCTTGCACTTGCCATCGCCGTGAGCGGAGGCGTCACCACCCCGGCCCAGGGGGCCTTCTACGCCCAGCTCGACGCCGGGGCCGACCACACTTGCGCCATCCGCCCCGGTGGCTCGGTGTACTGCTGGGGCACCGGCGGCGCGGGCCAGCTCGGCGTGATCGGCGCGATCCGCGCACGGACGCCGATGGCCGTCATCGGCAGCTACACGGCGGTGCAGGTGAGTTCGGGCCGGTCGTTCTGGTGCGAGGTGCTCCAGAACACCAAGGTCAGCTGCACGGGCATCAACAACTCCGGCCAGCTCGGGACCGGCGGTGTCGGCCCGGAGCAGTACCCGCATGAGGTGGCCGGGCTTCCAGCCGCGACCCGCGTCGAAGCCGGTGTGGCGACCACCTGCGCCGTGACCGCCGAGGGCGTGTTCTGCTGGGGCGAGGGCGGCCGCGGGCAGCTCGGCGACGGCGAGCTGCGCTTCGAACCGGTGACCAAGCCGCAGAAGGTCGAGAACCTCGGCGCCGTCGCCGACCTCGCCGTCGGCCAGGAACACGCCTGCGCCATCCGCGAAGACCAGCGCATCCTCTGCTGGGGCGGCACGGCTGAAGGCAAGCTCGGCACGCCGCTGCAGTCCCCGATCTCTCTGCCGCGCGACCCCGTGGTCGGGCTCACGGGCGCGATCCAGGTCACCACTGGAGACCGCCACAGCTGCGCGCTCACGACCGCGCACGTGGTCTGGTGCTGGGGCAGCGGCGAGCTCGGTCAGCTCGGGAATGGCACGAACGACACCACCTCCCAGCCCGTGCAGGTCCAGGGCCTGACCGATGTGGCGCAGGTCAACGGCAGCGCCACCACGACCTGCGCGGTCCGCGGCGACGGCACCGTGTGGTGCTGGGGCGACGGCACCGAGGGCCAGCTCGGCCACGGGATCCGCGGGAAGTCGAACGTCCCCGTCCAGGTGCAGGGCGTCGCGGAGGCCACCGCCGTGTCGGTCGGTGCCACCCACGCCTGCGCCACGACCCGCAGCCTGGTCGCCTACTGCTGGGGCTCCAACCGCTATGCCCAGCTCGGGTCCGGCGGCCTCATCGGCGCCGCCGGGATCGAGCCAGCCGGCCAGGTCGTGCAGGACGCGGTCCGCGGCACAGCGCAGTTCGTCCCCACCCCGCTCGCCGAGCGCGGCACGACGACGCGCGGCGGCAAGGTCTACCTGCGCGTCCTGCACCTCACCCGGCGCGGCAGCAAATGCCCGAAGTCGGCGGCCGTGACGATCCGCGCCCGCGGCCGCACCGTCGTGCGCACCGTGCGCGACGTCGAGCTCGCCGAAGGCGACTGCACCGTGACGGGCCTGCTCGACCTGCCGACCAACACGCGGCGGGCCTTCACGGTCGTGGTGGTGGTGCGTGGCAAGCACCTCAAGACGCGCAAGGTGAACCTGCGCATCCGCGTCGGGCAGACCTAGCACCAGCTGAAGCGGGCGACGGGGTTCGAACCCGCGACCTCAGGCTTGGGAAGCCGGCGCTCTACCAACTGAGCTACACCCGCTTGGTGCCTGCGGCGCGCCGGAGAGCCGAAGCGCCGCTGCGCCGTGATCATAGCGACGCTCCAGCGGGCCGCGCCGGCGGCGCCACCGGCAGGCCGAGAGGTCTACGCTTGCTGGTCGATGCGCCGCTCCCCCGTTCCCGTCGCCGTCATCGTGCTTGCGGTCCTGCTCGTCGGAGTGCTGGGCTACGCGCTGCTGGGCACGGGCGGCAGCAACATCGACTCGGCCGTTCAGCACGGCGAGCGGCCGGCGATCCCAGAGGGCGCCGGTGCCATCGCGCTGCCGGTGCTCGGGAGCGCCGCCACGAAGCAGACGCTCGATTCGCTGCGCGGCAAGGTGGTGTTCGTGAACGTGTGGGGCTCGTGGTGCCCGCCGTGCAAGGACGAGGCGCCGCTCGTGTCGCAGATCCACGACGCGCTCGGGAAGACCGGCGAAGGCCAGGTCATGGGCGTCACGCACGTGGATCCGTCGGAGAAGAGCCTGGAGTTCGTCAAGGAGAACGGGCTCACGTACCCGAGCCTGCGCGACGTCGACGACAAGGTCTACGACGCCTTCGGCGGCACCGGCGCGCCGGAGACGTACGTGCTCGACCGCCAGGGGCGGGTCGCGGCGATCCGGCGCGGCGTGATCACCGCGGCGTTCGCGAACGAGGCGCTGCAGGCGGCGGGCGCCAAGGCGCGCGTGCCGGCTGACGCGGAAGGCGCCAAGTGACGTTCCGCGCCGAGCTGCCCGAGGTGCGCAGCTGGATGCAGCTGCGGTGGCAGTCGCGGCGGCTGCGCCGCTGGCTCGTCGCGCTCGTGCTTGTCGGAGCCGTCCTGCCAGTGAGCCAGGCCCAGCCCGCCGCAGGCGACCCTGTCTGGCCCCCGACAGACTTCATGGCGCCGTCGCTCGCTCTTGCCGACGTGGATCTCGTCGACCTCGAGGACGAGGTCATGTGCGTGGTCTGCGAGCGGCCGCTGTCGACGTCGGCGGGGCCAGCAGCGGAGGACCAGCGCGCGGTCATGCAGCAGCTGATCAACCAGGGGCTGACGAAGGCGCAGATCAAGGACAAGCTCGTCGACGAGTACGGCGAGCGCGTCCTGGTCGACGACGGCAGCCCGCTCGCCGCGGCGGCCCCGTTCATCGCCGCGGCGATCGGCGCGGGCAGCATCGTGCTCCTGCTCCGGCGCCGGCGCTCCGACGGTGATGGCTCTGCGGAGACCGGCACGGACGGCGATGCTGGGGCCGACGGGGACGGCGCCGCCGACGAGGCCGCGGGCATCAGCGCTGAGGACGACGCCCGGATCGACGCCGAGCTCGCCGAGCGCCGATGACCGACACGCCGACGATCTTCGCGGCCCTCGCGCTGGGCGCCGTGAGCTTCCTGTCGCCCTGCGTGCTGCCGCTGGTGCCCGGGTACCTCTCGACGATCACCGGCCTGTCGATGCCGGAGATGGAGAGCAGCCGCAAGCACACGCTCCTCCTCCCCGCCCTGCTGTTCTGCCTGAGCTTCACGCTGATCTTCACGCTGCTCGGGATGACGGCCACGGGCCTCGGCCACACCCTCGACCGCAACGGCCGCACGCTCGACATCGTCTCCGGCGTTCTCGTGGCGCTGTTCGGCGCAGCCGTGATCGCCACGGCCTACGCGCCTGGGATCGCGCGGTCGGCGAACGTGAGTTGGCTGCTCGACCGCGCAGGCGTCAGCCCGGTCATCGCGGGCGCCGCGTTCGCGGTGGCGTGGTCGCCGTGCCTGGGGCCGACGCTCGGCGCGATCCTCAACGTCGCCGCATCGGCCGACACGGTCGCCAAGGGCGGCCTGCTGCTCGCCTGTTACGGCATCGGCTTGGCGGTCCCGTTCCTGCTCTGCGCTTTGCTGCTGCAGCGCGCGATGGGCCCGATGCGCTGGTTCACCCGCCACCACAAGGGCGTCGCCCTCGTGAGCGGGTCGATCCTGATCGTGTTCGGCGTCCTGCTCGCGACGGGGCAGCTGCCGGTGATCGTCACCGAGCTCACCCGCTGGCTCGACGAGCTCGGCCTCGGGTTCTTCTCGAGCCTGTAAGCCGCCGCGGCCGGTTCTGAGAAACCGCGGCCGCCGACCAGCTCAGACGAGGGGCAGGCTCTGGGAACCGCTACGCGGCGTCGGCGGCCTCGTCTTCACGGCGCTCCATGCGCTCCGGCGCGCTCACCCCGAGCAGCTCGAGCGACGTCGCGAGCGCGTCACGCGTGGCGACCGTCAGCGCGGCACGCCACGCCTCGACGCCCTCGCCCTCGGCCCCGGCGATCTTGCAGTCGCGGTAGAAGGCGGTGAACGTCTGCGCCAGCTCCAGCGCGTAGGTGGCGATGCGGTGCGGGGCGCGGCGGCCCGCGGCGACCGCGACCTCGTTCGGCAGCTCGCCGAGCTTGAGGACGAGGGCGCGCTCGGCGTCTTCGATGGGCGCCGCCAGCTCCAGCAGCGCTGCGGCGTCGCCGTCCAGGCCGTCGGCCAACGCCCGCGCCTCAGGCGAGACGCGCTCGAGCACCGAGCAGGCCCGCGCATGGGCGTACTGCACGTAGTAGACCGGGTTCTCGCTGGACTCCTTGCGGGCCAGCTCGATGTCGAGCTCGATCGCGGTGTCGTGCGAGCGCTGCAGCAGGTACCAGCGGGTGGCGTCGACGCCGACGTAGCCGACGAGGTCGTCGAGCGTGACGAACTGCCCGGCGCGCTTGCTCATCTTCACCGGCTCGCCGTTGGCGACCAGGTTCACCAGCTGCATGATGAGCAGCTCGAGGCGGTCCGGGTCGCCGCCGAACGCCTCGAACGCGGCGCGCATGCGGCCGATGTAGCCGTGGTGGTCGGCGCCGAGCACGAGCAGCTGGCGGTCGTAGCCGCGGTCGTGCTTGTCGCGCATGTACGCCAGGTCCGACGCGTAGTAGGTCGGGTCGCCGTCGGAGCGGATCACGACGCGGTCTTTGTCGTCGCCGCGCTTCTCGGTCTGCAGCCACCACGCGCCGTCGCGCTCGACGAGCTCGCCGTTCTCTTTGACGATCGTGAGCGCGCGGTCGAGCGCGCTCTCGCCCTCACCGCCCGCGTCGTGGAGCGAGCGCTCGCTGAAGAAGCGGTCGAACGAGACCTCGAAGGCACCCAGCGACGCACGAGCGCGGTCGAGCATCGCGGCCACGCCGAGCGCCCCCAGCTCCTCGTCAGACAGGTCTGCCGCCCCCGGGATCGACTCGGCCAGCTCGGTGACGTAGTCGCCCTTGTAGCCGTCCTCCGGGATGTCCTCGCCGCGGGCCCGGGCGCCGATCGACTCGGCGAGCTTCTTGATCTGGCTGCCGAAGTCGTTGACGTAGTACTCGCGCTCGACGTCGTGGCCGTGGAAGGTCAGCAGGCGCGCCGTCGCGTCGCCGTAGGCGGCGTTGCGGGCGTGGCCGATGTGCAGCGGGCCGGTCGGGTTCGCCGAGACGAACTCGACGTTGATCCGCTCCGGCGCGGTGACGCCGCCTCCGCCCCATGCGCGGCCGGCGCCCGTGACGGCGGCGAGCGCCTCGCGCAGCAGCGGGTCGCCGAACGTGAGGTTGATGAAGCCCGGGCCCGCGACCTCGACCTTCGCGAGGCGGTCGCCGAGGTCCTCGGCCAGTCCCTCGACGATCTCGGTCGCCAGCTCGCGCGGGTTCTTGCCAGCCTTCTTCGCCAAGACCATCGCGATGTTCGTGGCCTGGTCGCCGTGGCCGGCCTGCTTGGGCAGCGTCAGCGCCACCGTCTGGGCGTCGACCTCGATCCCGGCCGCCGCGCTAGCTCGCTGTGCGATCGCCTCGCGCAGGCGGGCGTCGATGCTGAGGGCGGCGTCGGTGACGGGATCGGGCATAGGTGGCTGATCAGCTTCCGGGGTCGTTGGCGTGGTGGTACGGCGAGCCAGCGAGGATCGAAAGTCCACGGTACAGCTGTTCGAGCAGGACGATCCGCGCGAGCTGGTGGGGCAGCGTCATCGGCCCGAAGCTGATCGTCTCGTGGGCGCCCGGCAAGCTCAGGCCGTAGGCGCCGCCGACGACGAACACGAGCGGGCGGCCGTCGAGGCGGCGGTCGTCGAGGAACCTGGAGAACGCGACCGAGTCGCGGCTCTTGCCGCGCTCGTCGAGCAGGACGACATAGGAACCGGGCGGAATCCGCTTCTCGACCTGGTCGTCGGTCTTGACCTCGATCATCTCGACCTTGGCGTGGCCCTTCAGCCGCGCGAGGTAGTGATCGGCGTCGTCGCTGTAGGGCGGACGCAGGCGTCCAACGGCGATCACGAGGTAGCGCACCGGGCCGATGGTAGTTTGCGCCCATGGCCGACGGCGAGACCCCTCCGCGCTACCGACTGCACGCGGCCGACGGCCTGCGCGCCGAATACGCGAACTTCGCCGACGTCACCGTGTCCGAGTACGAGATCACGCTCACCTTCGCGCACGTCGACCGCACGCCCGACCCCGCTGGCGGCGAGGCCGTCGGCATGGTGACGACGCAGATCATCCTGTCGCCGCCGTTCGCCGGAGAGCTCGCCGACGCGCTCGACGACGCCGTCGAGCGGTACCAGCGGCAGTTCGGCGCGGACGCCGCTCCGGGGGCGTGAGAGGACTGCGGCCATGAGGGTCGCGGTGCTCTCCGACGTCCACGGGAACCTCGAAGCACTGCAGGCGACCCTGGCGGCGATCGACGCCGCCGCGGTCGACCAGGTCTGGTCGCTCGGTGACGTCGTGGGGTACGGCGCCCGCCCATCGGCCTGCATGGCGCTCCTGCGCGACCGCTGCTCCGTGAAGCTCGCCGGCAACCACGACCTCGTCGCCGCTGGCGTGTCGTCGGCTGAGGGCTTCTCACGGTCGGCCCGCGTCGCGATCTCGTGGACCGCCCAGCAGCTGTCGGCCGAGGAGCGAGCCGAGATCGAGGGCTGGCCCAGCTCCACGCACCAGCTCGGGGTCGGCCTCGCCCACGGCAGCATGCGCGACCCTGCGTGGGAGTACGTCGTCGAGCCCAGCGTGGCGCGGCACCTGCTGGAAGACCAGATCCACCAGGTGGTGCTCGTCGGCCACTCGCACCTGGCGCTCTCGTGGCAGCTCGACGCCGAGGTCGCTGGCGGCGCAGCGGGCGTGCTCCGCACCGACGGAGACACCGTCGAGCTCGGCCACCGCAACTGGATCCTCAACCCGGGCAGTGTCGGTCAGCCGCGCGACCGCGATCCGCGGGCGGCGTGGCTCGAGCTCGACCTCGGCGCCCAAACGGCCAGCTGGCACCGCGTGGAATACGACGTGGTGACGGCTCAGGCCGCTATTCGCAACGCTGGGTTGCCCGACGCGCTGGCCGACCGTCTCGGGGCCGGGTTGTGACGAACTGGCTGCGCCGCGCCGCCGAACGCGCGAAGATGCGCGGTCGATGACGGCGTTTCGCTGGATCCTCCTTTGCCTCGTGGCGTTCGGTGTTGGCACCGGCGCGGCCCTTGCCGTCAGCCCGCCTGAGAGCGGCCTGCCACCGACCACCGCCTCCGCGCTCGCGGAGGACCTCGACGCGATCGCGCGGTACGCTCCGGCCGGCCGCTGCGATGCCGTGCGCGGCCGGATCGACGGCGCCCAGGCCAAGCTCGCGGGGCTCCCGAACGACACGCCGATCGACACCGTCAACGAGCTCCAGCGCTCGCTGCGCCAGATCTCGCGCCAGGCGCGCGCCGCCTGCGACCAGGTCGCCGCCGCCAAGGCCGACGCCGCGCAGAAGCGCCGCGAGGCCCAAGAAGCCGCAGAGGAGGCGCTGCAGCAGACCACGCCGACGACGCCGATCGAGCCGACCGAGCCCACCACGCCCGACCCGGGCAGCGAAGACGGCGGCCCCGATCCGGGGACGGGCGAAGATCCCAACGGCGGCGTGACGACGCCGGACCCCGGCGCTCAGCCGCCGACCGGCGGCATCACGCCGGAAGACATCCAAGGCGCCCAGGAGAAGCTCGAGAAGAAGCTGGAGAAGGAGCGCCGCAAGTGGGAGAAGCGCGTGCGCGAGATGCAGGAGGCGTGGGGCCAGTGAGCACCGACGTCCTCATCGGCCGCTACGAGCTGCAGGAGCGGATCGGCTCCGGCGGCATGTCTACCGTGGTGCGCGCGTTCGACGCGCGCCTGGAGCGCTACGTCGCCGTGAAGCTGCTCGCCGAGCACCTCGCCGACGACCCCCAGTTCGTGCAGCGGTTCCAGCGCGAAGCCAAGTCGGCGGCGCGCCTGGTGCATCCCAACATCGTCCAGGTCTTCGACTACGGCTTCGACCCCGACAAGGGCCGGTACTACATCGTCATGGAGTACGTGCAGGGCCGCTCGGGTGCGCAGCTCCTCTCCCAGCACGGCCGCCTCTCGGTCGACGGCACGCTGCACCTCGCCGACGGCGCCTGCCGGGCGCTCGGCCACGCCCACCGCCACGGCGTGATCCACCGCGACGTCAAGCCCGGCAACCTGATGCTCGCCGACGACGGGCAGGTCAAGCTCGCCGACTTCGGCATCGCCTGGGCCGGCGACGCGCTGCAGGTCACCCAGCACGGCGCCGTGCTCGGGACGGTCTCGTACCTGGCGCCGGAGCAAGCGTCAGGCGACAAGGCCACGCCGCAGGCCGACATCTACGGCCTCGGCGTCGTGATCTTCCAGCTGATGACCGGCCGCCTGCCGTTCACCGGCGCGTCGCTGCCCGACCTCGTCCTCGCCCAGCGCGAGCAGCGTCCGCCGCCGCTCGACCGCCTGGTCAACGGCGTGCCGCCCTACGTGGCCTCGGCGGTGGCCAAGGCGCTGTCGTTCGACCCGGCGGAGCGGCCGGCGAGCGCGATGGAGCTGCGCGAGCTGCTGTTCGGCGCCGACGAGACGCAGGCCACGCGCATCGCGGCGGCTTCCGAGGAAGCCACGAGCGTGACGCAGCTCGGCGAGCCGACGGGGGCGACCCGCGTCTCGCGCCGGGCGGCGCTCACCGGTGGACTGGCCGCGCC
>JAEYAL010000077.1 GCA_023404805.1 Actinomycetes bacterium
CGGGTGCGGGCAGCGACGAGCGCACGCCGAGGCGTGACGGTCGAGACATGGGGAGTCCTTCGGAGAGTTCGGCCCTGGATAGGCCGATCGGTGACGGTGGTCGAGCCGCCCCGCCGAGTGCTGGAGGGCGCAGCAGGGGCGGTCGCTCGACTGTCGCCAGACTACGAAGTCAGTTCGCCCGTTGCAGAACGAGATTACGAACGATATTCCGAATTTCGTTCGGGAATTCGGGGGGCTGCGGAATCCGGCAAGAACTCCGCGGAAATGGCGCGGCTACGCGGCGATTGCGAGCTCTACCGCGGCCTCGCCCAGCCGTCGGTCCCGGGTCCAGAGCCGAGTGCCGGGGCGCAGCAGCGCGCTCGCCAGCAGATGCACGTCGACGTATCCGATGCCACGGCCGGCGAGCCCGCGCCGCGCGATCAGCTCGAGGACCTCGCTTGGACTCGCCACTGGCGCCGTGGGCAGGTCTGCCATCGCGGTCGCCACCGGGCCGTCCGCGGGGACACCGCCGAGCGCCAGCTCCCCCACCACCCACGGGTGGCCCAGGACTTGGTCGTCGAGCAGCGCTTGCACGAGCTGCTCGTCCGACGAGCGCAGGTGGTCGACCCAGACGCTGGTGTCGACCAGGATCACTGCACTGGGGAGGAACGCCGGCGCGGCGTCGCGGCGAGGTCCGGAAGCGAACCGCCGAGCTGCGCCAACCGGCGCGCGCTCTCACGCTCGACCAGCGCCTGCAGCGCATCACGCAGCAGCGTCGACCGCTCCTTCGTGCCGGTGAGCTCCTGCGCCCTGGCCAGCAGCGCGTCGTCGAGGGTCACGGTCGTCCGCATGCGCACCAGGTTAGCGCATCGCTTGATGCGGAAATCCATGCGCTGGCCGCATTGGCAAATCCGCGCTCGAGCATCCTGCGTGTGGCTCGGCACCTGCCCAGACGACGGACTGCCCCCGCGCGTCCCACCGCGCGAGGGCAAACGTCCCGTGAGTGCGCAACCAAAGGAGCCGGCTGCACAGCGAGCACTCTGCGGCAGGGCGGCGAGAAAGTCACCGGGCGAATCCCTGGTCTTGCTCCCCGGGTGTCCCCAGGCATTTCCCTAGAGGCTCAGCGCGCACCGATGAGTTTTGGCGGTTCGGCCCGTCTACCACTTCGAAACGCTGGAACCGCATCGGGCGCGCTCGCTCAGCCGGAGGCCTCGTCGGGGGACGCCGACCGAGCGACAGGCGCCTGCGCCACCTCAACGGGTGACGCGCCCGATGCAGCGGACAGATCCTGACCGCAATTGACGAGAGAGTCCGACTCATGACAAAGCCCACACCCACCGGCCCGGCCATCGAAGCGAGCGGCCTCACGAAACGCTTCGGCGACGTAGAGGCCCTGCGCGGCGTCGACCTGCGCGTCGAACCAGGGACGGTCCTCGGCGTCCTCGGCCCGAACGGCGCCGGCAAGACGACGACCGTCCGGATCCTGACCACGCTGCTGCGGCCGGACCGGGGGACCGCACGCGTCGCGGGCCTGGACGTGGTCCGCGACGCCGAGAAGCTGCGGCACAAGATCGGCCTCGCCGGCCAGTACGCGGCGGTCGACGAGAACCTCACCGGCGCGGAGAACCTCACGCTCGTCGGGCGCCTCTACGGCACCAAGCGCGCAGCGGCCAACAAGCGCTCGATCGAGCTGCTCGACCGCTTCCGCCTCGACGAAGCCGGCGACCGCCTCGTGCGGACGTACTCCGGCGGCATGCGGCGGCGCCTCGACCTCGCCGCGGCGCTGGTCGCCGCGCCGCCGGTCCTGTTCCTCGACGAGCCGACCACGGGCCTGGACCCGCGCAGCCGACTTGACCTCTGGGAGACGATCGAGGAGCTCGTCGGCGGCGGCACCACCGTACTGCTCACGACGCAGTACCTCGACGAAGCCGACCGCCTCGCCGACAACATCGCCGTGATCGACCACGGCCAGGTGATCGCCGAAGGCACCGCCGACCAGCTCAAGGGCCGCGTCGGCGGCGACCGCCTCGACGTGACCTTCACCGACCCGGCGCATGCCGACGCGGCCGTCGAAGCGCTCGCGTCGCTGGCCTCCGAGCGGCCCGTCGCGAGCGGCACCACGGTCAACGCCGTGATGGCCGACCCGCACGGCGCGATCACCCGCGCGGTGCACGCCCTCGACGCGGCGAACCTGGAGGCCGACGACCTCGTCGTCCGCCGCCCCACGCTCGACGACGTGTTCCTCACGCTCACCGGCCGCGCCGCCGTGACCACGGAGGACGACGCCTCCGATGACAAGACCCGACAGGAGGTGGCGGCATGAGCCGGCTCGTTTCCGACACCCTCACGATGGCGGAGCGCAACATCATCCGCCTGCCCCGCCAGCCCGACATGCTGCTCGGGTTCACGGTGCAGCCGATCATGTTCGTGCTGCTGTTCGCCTACGTGTTCGGCGGCGCGATCGACACCGGGGAGTTCGACTACATCGACTTCCTGATCCCAGGCATCATCGTCCAGTCGATCGCATTCGGCGGGTTCGCCACGGCGCTCGGGCTCTGCGAAGACCTCGGCAAGGGCCTGATCGACCGCTTCCGCTCGCTGCCGACCGCGCGCGCCTCGGTGCTGGCGGGCCGCGCGATCGCCGACATCGTGACCAACTCGGTGAGCATCGCGATCCTGCTGATCACCGGCCTGATCATCGGCTTCAGCTTCCGGACCGGCTTTGAAGACGTGATCGCCGGGATCGCCCTGCTGCTGTTCTTCGGCTTCGCGTCGTCGTTCGTGTTCGCGCTGATCGGCATGACCGCGTCGACGCCCGAAGCCGCCAACGGCATCGGCTTCACGCTGATCTTCCCGATCACGTTCATCTCGTCGGCGTTCGTGCCGGTCGAGTCGATGCCCGACGTGCTCCAGACGGTCGCCAACCTCAACCCGGTCACCTTCGTGGTCGACGCGATCCGCCACCTCTGGCTCGGCGCGCCGGCCGGCGACGCGATCTGGGCCTCGCTGGTGTGGACGGTCGCGCTGATCGCGATCTTCGCCCCGCTGGCGGTGCGCAAGTACCGCCTCGCCGCTTCGCGGTAGGCGGCGCTGCTCAGGTGTGACAGGCCGAGGCGCCGCGCCGGCCGTCGCACCTGAGCGGGTGGGCCCCCTCGCATGTGACCTCATTTATCGTCACGCTTAGGCGATGGGGGTCGAAGGGGTTGGCAGCACGCAGCGGTTTGCGCCCCTCGTCGGCCGTGGGCCGGAGTACGGGCGTTTGCGCGACCTGCTCACGGCGGCGCAGGACAGCCACGGCAGCTCGGTGCTACTGCGCGGCGAGCCGGGCGTCGGCAAGAGCGCGCTCATCTCGCAGCTCGTCGAAGAAGCCGCCGACTTCACGGTGCTGCGGTGCCGGGGCGTCGAGACGGAAGCGGAGCTGCCGTTCGCCGCGCTCCATGAGCTGCTGCTGCCGCTGACGAGCCAATTCGCGGCGCTGCCGGGTGACGAACGCGAAGCGCTGACGGCGGCGCTGTCGATGGTGTCCGAGCCGGCGTCGGTGGTCCACGCGTCGATGGCGGCGCTCACGCTGATCGCCAACGCGGCGGTCGCCTCGCCGGTCCTGGTCATCGCCGACGACATCCACTGGATGGACGAATCCAGCCTGCTCGTCCTCACGTTCGTCGCGCGGCGGATCACCTACGACCGCGTCCTGCTGGTCGCGGCGGAACGGCCGGGCCGCGATGCGGCGACGCCGCTCGGCGAGGTCGTGGAGCTGTCGGCGCTGTCGGCGGCGGCGGTGCAGCAGCTGGCGGGCCAGCTCACGGACGCGCCCGTCCCCGGCGAGACGGCGCATGCGATCGCCGAGGCCACGGGTGGCAACCCGCTGGCGGTGATCGAGACGATGCGCCTGCTCGGCGCGAACCTCGACCGGATCGGCAGCGCGCTCGACGAGCCGCCCCCGCCTGGCGAGCTCATCGAGCGCGGCTTCGCGAGCCGCCTCGCGGACCTGCCACCGGACACGCGCGAGGCGCTGACCGTCGCCGCGACGACGTTCACCGAGTCGGCGGAGATCGTGACGCGGGCGATCGCGCACCTCGGCCTTCCCGCAGACGCCCTCGACGCGGCGGAGCGCGAGGGCATCATGGTGCGGCAGTTCGACAGCCTGCGGTTCTCGCATCCGCTGCTGCGGGCGCTCGTCTTCCACGGCGCGGCACCGGATGACCGCCGGCGGTTCCACGCGGCGCTCGCCGCGGTCGCCTCCGACCCGGGCGTGAAGGCGTGGCAC
>JAEYAL010000134.1 GCA_023404805.1 Actinomycetes bacterium
CTGTTCGGGCTTGCTCGCGCTCGCCAGCGGCGCGACGACGGTCGGCTGCGCCGCGAGCCAGGCCAGGGCGACCGAGGCCACCTCGGCGTCGTGGGCGGCCGCGACCTCGTCGAGCACGTCCAGGATCGCCGGGCCGCGCGGCTCGTCGAGGTAGGCCGCCGCGCCACCGGCCCGCGGTGAGCCGGAGTCGGTCTGGCCCGGACGGTACTTGCCGGTCAAAAAGCCCGACGCGAGCGCCCAGTACGGCACCACGCCGAGGCCGGCTGCTTCGACGGCGTCACGGAGCTCGGTCTCGTAGCCCCGCTCGACCAGCGAGTACTCAGGCTGGAGCACGACCGGGCCGGTCAGGCCTTCGCGCTCCGCGATCTGCGCGACCTCGCTGATCCGGGCGGCGTCGAAGTTCGAGAGGCCCCAGGCGCGGATCGACCCGTCGTTGACGAACCGGTCGAACGTGGCGACCGTCTCGATGAGATCGCCGCCGTCGTCCTCGTGGGCGTAGTAGAGGTCGATGGTGTCGACGCCGAGCCGGCCGAGAGAGTCGTCGAGCGCCTTGCGGAGCGTGGCGGGCCGCAGGTCGTGGGCGCGAGCGTCCTTGCCGACCTTCGTGGCGATCACGGTCTGCTCGCGCGCGCCGGGCCGCGAGGCGAGCCAACGGCCGATGACGCCCTCCGACTGGCCGCCGGTGCCGCCGTGGGCCCAGGCCGAGTAGACGTCGGCGGTGTCGATGAAGTGGATCCCGGCGTCGCGCGCCGCGTCGAGCACGGCGAAGGAGGCCGTTTCGTCGGCAGTCCAGCCGAAGACGTTGCCACCGAGGGAGAACGAGGGAATGGTGATCGACATGCCTTCGACGCTAGTCGCCGGTTTCGCGCTCAGCGCCGAGGAGGACCCGATCGGATCGCCTGCGGCGCACCGCTCCTCCACCCCTGCTGGCACATTCGCGCTCCGATGTCCAGGGACCTTTGGGCCCGATCGGGTGACGCGAGAGGGCCCAATTGGTCACAGATGCGGCCGCGCTGGGGCACTACATTCGGACGATGTCGAAGTACTGGGACGCTTCGGCCGCGTATCTGAAGTCGATTCGACAAGAGCTTCCGCTCTACGACCGCCTCCAGGACGAGCTGATCAAAGCGACATATGGCGTGGCAGTGCGCCGCATTCTCGATCTGGGCTGCGGCACCGGCGAGACCAGTCGTCGTGCGCTGGAGGCGTACCCCAGCGCCGAGCTGATCGCGATCGATCCAAGCCCCGAGCTGCTGCAGATCGCCCGGGCGGTCCTGCCTGAGCACGCCCAGCTGCGGCTCGGATTTCTCGACGAGCCGCTCCCGAAGGGCTCATTCGATCTCATCCTCTCGGCGCTCACGATCCAGTCGCTGCCGCCCCACCAGCGCGCCGACCTCTTCCCGCGCGTGCGGCGGGCGCTGGCGCCGCGCGGGCGGCTGGTCGTCGCTGATCTCGTGTCAAACGACGCCGGCGGCCGGATGGCGGCGATCGACCGCACCGACAGCCTCGCGGGCCTCCAGGGCCGGATGCGCGACGGCGGCCTGGCTCCCACGGTCACGTGGGCGGAGTCGGGCCTCGCCGTGGTGACCGCGACCGGCTGAAAACTGAATCAGGTTTGGCTTTTCGGCGATTGCCCGGTTTTCCGTAAAGCGGGCAGGCCTGGTCGCCGATACAGGAGGACTATCGCGAACCCGTCCCAGCGAGTCCCTATGTCAAACACCTTCCGGCTCATCGCGGTTGGAGCCTCCGCGAGCGCCTTGGTCCCCGCGTCGGCGTCAGCCGCGTACACGAGCACGACGTCGCAGACCGCTGCTGCCGCGAGCGCCGCGAAGACCGTCGCATCCTGCGGCGTCAACGCGGTCTCCCAGGCCTTCAAACGGTTCGGCGACAGCGCCGACTACTTTCTCGCTCCGGGCGGCGACTTTGAGTCGACCTCGGCCGGCTGGACGCTCAAGAACGCGACCGTCGTCAGCGAGAACGAGACCGCCGGCGTGAGGAGCGGCCGCCGCTCGCTGCTGCTCGGCGCTTCGCGGTACCGCGGCGATTCCGAGGCGATCTCGCCGGAGTTCTGCATCTCGGCCGACCACCCGAACTTCCGCTTCGTGACGCGCGGCAACGGCTACAGCCGCTACCAGGCGATCACGACCACGCTCTACTACCGCACGCTCGCGAACCCGTCGGTCACCAAGACCGAGACGTCGGACTGGGCCTGGCAGTACTCCAAGACGTGGGCGCCATCGGCGATCAATCCGCTGGCGACGAAGATCACGGAGGCTGAGCTGCGCGCGGGCGTGCTGGTGCGCCTCGGCTTCTCGGTCACCGACCACACCGCCGACAACGGCGGCGTGCTGATCGACAACGTCCTGATCGACCCCTACCGCCGCACTTAGCCGAGCGTGTCGACGTGCGCCAGCGCGAGCGGGTGCACGTCGAGCCAGGCCGCGAACGTCTGCGGCTCGCGGCCGGTCAGGGCGAGCACGTCGCCGCTGACCGCTGCGAGCTCGCCAGCCGCCACGGCGGTGTAGGTCGACACCCAGCCCTCGCGCTCGACATCGGTCGCGTCGTAATGCGCGCGTGAGGCGTAGGCCTCCTCGACGGTCTCGCGCAGGTACGTGATCGGCTTGCCGCTGTGGCGGGCCATGGCGACGGCCAGCTCGCCGAAGGTGAGCGCCTGCGGCCCCGTCAGCTCGTAGGTCTGGCCTGCATGGCCATCGCCGGTGAGGATCGCCGCGACGGCTGCGGCGACGTCGTCGCGCGCCACTGCCGCGACCCGGCCGTCGCCGCCTGGGCCCGCGAGGTCGCCGCTCGGCAGGACGAACTGCGGGATGACGTCGAGGTAGAAGTTCATGTGGGCGATCGTCCACGGCAGGCCGCTCGCGCGCAGGTCCTGCTCGGTGGCCCAGTGGTGGCGGGCGTAGGTGAACGTCGCGTCCTCAGCGGCGCCCGCGAAGGACAGCTGCACGACACGGCCGACGCCCGCTGCGACAGCGGCCTCGATCGCGATCCGGTGGGCGCTCACGCGGTCGCTCGTCTCATGCCCGGGGACGAGGAGGAAGACGTCGGCGCCGGCGAGCGCGCGGCGCATGCCGTCGGCGTCTTCGTAGCCGCCGACGACGGCCGGCTCGGCGCCGGGCAGCTGCGGCGCCCGGGCCGCGTCGCGCACGACCAGCCGC
>JAEYAL010000150.1 GCA_023404805.1 Actinomycetes bacterium
GCTGAGGCGCGCGCTGCCGCGCACGGCAAGACGGCGTCTGCCAAGCCCGCCCCGGCGCGCCGCAAGGTCGCCGAGCCGCGGCCGCTGCCGTCGCTCGAGCACGCCCGCGCCTCGGCCAAGTTCAAGGTCCTGCTCAACAACACCGACCGCAGCCGCGACATCTCGCAGCCGCTCGACAAGCTCGCCCCTGAGGAGCGGCTCAAGGTCGAGTCCGACTACCTGCACGGGACCATCGAGGACGACCTGATCGATGAGATCACGCTCGCCGTCGACGAGAACAACAACAAGCTCATGAAGTTCCACGGGATCTACATGCAGGATCACCGGGACCACCGGGATGAGCGCCGCCGCCAGAAGCTCGAGCCCGAGTACACGTTCATGCTGCGCGCCCGCCTCCCCGGCGGCGTCTGCTCGCCTGAGCAGTGGCTCAAGATCGACGAGCTCGGCCGGCTCTACGGCGGCGACACCGTCCGCCTGACGACTCGCCAGACGTTCCAGTTCCACTACCTGAACCGGAACTCGCTGCGCGACGTGATGGTCGGGCTGCGCGAGGTTGGCCTGGACTCCAAGGCCGCCTGCGGCGACGTGGCGCGCACCGTGATGAGCGGCGTGCATCCGGGCCTCTCCACGCTGCACAAGCAGGTCTACGAGCACGCTCAGGCGACGTCGGACCACGCGATCCACCGCACGAGCGCCTACGAAGAGGTGTGGTTCGGCGAGAAGCCGAAGCGCCCCCGCGGTGAGAACGAGGAGCCGTTCTACGGCCGGCAGTACATGCCGCGCAAGTTCAAGATCGGCTTCGCGATCCCGCCGAGCAACGACATCGACATCTACTCGCAGGACATCGGCTTCATCGCGATCGCCGAGAACGGCCAGCTCAAGGGCTTCAACGTGGCGATCGGCGGCGGCATGGGCCGCACCGACCGCGCCCCGGAGACCTACCCGCGCCTCGGCGACGTGATCGGCTACATCGACGCGAAGGACACCCTCGCTGCCGTCGACGCGATCATGGGCGTGCAGCGCGACTTCGGCGCTCGCGACGTGCGCGCGCATTCGCGGTTCAAGTACACGGTCGACGACAAGGGCGTCGACTGGATCAAGGCCGCGATCGAAGACCGCCTCGGCTTCCAGCTCGGCCCGGTCGCCGACTACGAGTTCACGTCGAACGGCGACCTGCACGGCTGGACCTCGGGCGATGACGGCCTCGAGCACTACACGATGTGGCTGGAGAACGGCCGCATCATCAACCACCCAGCCCGGCCGATCATGGACGGCCTGCGCGCGATCGCGAAGACCGGCAAGTGCGTGTTCCGGATGACGCCGAACCAGTCGCTCATCCTGAGCGACATCGCTCCGGCCGACAAGCCCGCGATCGAGGCGCTGCTCAAGGAGTACAAGCTCGACACGAGCCAGATCACCAGCGGGCTGCGCGCCAACTCGATGGCCTGCGTGGCCATGCCGACCTGCGCGCTGGCGATGGCCGAGAGCGAGCGCTACCTGCCTGAGCTCATCACGAAGATCGAGGGCCAGCTCGAGAACCACGGCCTCACGCAGGAGCCGATCACGATCCGCATGACGGGCTGCCCGAACGGCTGCGCCCGCCCGTACATCGCTGAGATCGCCCTCACGGGCCGCGCACCCGGCAAGTACAACCTTTACCTCGGCGCCGGCCACCACGGCCAGCGGCTCAACAAGATGCTGCTCGAGAACGTCGGCGAGGAGCAGATCCTGAAGACGCTCGACGGCACCTTCGCGGCGTACGCCAAGGACCGCAACCCGGGCGAGCACTACGGCGACTTCGTCGTGCGGGCCGGGATCGTGCCCGAGGTCAAAGAGGGCCGCTTCTTCAACGACTGATCGCGGGTCGGCGCGGTTCGCGCCGGGCCGCCTCTCGCCGCCCGGACCGGGCGGCGACCGGACACGGCTCCGGGTTTGCCACCAAGCGTTGGTGGTGAACCCGGAGCCGTTCGCTGTTGTTGGGCTGACCGGATCCGCTTCGCGTTCCGGGGGACAAGGGGCTTCACGGAGCGCGCGCATCCAGATACGCTGCGTTGCGAATGACTGCACGCGACCGTCCCCGCGTGCGGCGTCCGTCCCAGGAGTCCCATGACTACGCCCTCCGCCCGCCGCCGCGCACGCGGCGCCGCCGTCGCTGTTGCGGCCTGTGCCGCCCTCGCCCCGTCCGCCGCGCAGGCCGCCGACGCGCCCCTGCGCGCGATCGGCCTCACGCCCGCCGGCGTCCCGACCGCCGACTACGCCCCGGTCGCCGTCTCACCTGACGGCCGCGAGGTGATCCAGCGCGACTACAAACGCATCTACGTGCGCGACGTCACCGCCGGCACGACCACCCAGTTCGCCACCGCCGCTGGCGACGTGAGCGCTAGCACCGACACCAAGCTCGTCGCGGTGGTGACCGACCAGGCGCTGACGGCGTCGGACACCGACGGCCAGGACGACATCTACGTGATCAACCGCGCGGCCGGCAACGCCGCCACGTTGGTCACCGGTCCCGCGCTGGGCCTGGAGCTGGGCGACGTCCAGCGCAATGTGATCCTCGACAACCTGCTCATCTCGGGCAGCGGCAACGTGGTCCGGTTCGGCGTGTCGCGTGCGGTGGCGGAGCCGGGCGGCGCGGTGAACTGGAAGTACGAGCGCTGGCGCTTTGACCGCGCAACGGGCGTGAGCACGAAGTACTCGGCCGCATCGGGCGCCGTGGTGCGCCGGCTCGACGACGCCGGCAAGGTCGAGATCACCGAGACGCAGGTCAAGGTCGACGGCCGCACGTGGCCGATCCCGCCGGCCGGCGGCTTCACGCCCTACGCCTGGATCGCGCAGGACGGCGGCTCGGTCGTGTTCCGCCCCGTCTCCAACCAGAACAAGCTCAGCGTCCTGAACACCACCACCGGCTCGGTCCGGCTGGTGACGGCGCCGTCGTGGATCAACCCGAACCTGTTCGACATCTACGCGCCGACCAACGCCGGCGGCGACTTCATCGTCATGGGCACGCGCGTGCAGCGCACCTTGGGCTCGCGCTACGCCGTCGGCCGCCTGCAGGTGAGCAACGCTGCCGTCACGCAGACCGGCGGCGACGTGCAGATCACCGAAGGCTCGCAGGTGGCCGTGTCGCCGAACCTCGCGTTCGCGGCGACGAACACGCATCTCGCCCAGCTCGGCACTACGCCGCTGCCGGGCGGCGAGCCGCCGCTGCCGGGATCCACTGCCAAGGCGTGGGACTACCTCGACTTCGGCGACGCGACCTGCGACAAGAACGCGTTCGGCGTCGCCACGTGGACGCGCCCGTACGTGTACGCCAAGAAGGGCGCGCAGGGCACCGACCTGCGCTCGCCGCTCCGGGCGGTCGTGAAGGCGACCATGACGAACGGCGTCGTGGCCAACCACTTCACGATCAACGCTGGCGTCAGGCGCGACCTCAACACCGGCCGCGTCGGCGGTTACACCCTCGACGCCACCGTTACGTTCACCGACGGCTCCACCGTCACCGGCGCCAAGGTCGTCGCCGCGCACGCGACGCCGTACTGCAACCCGTTCCAGTGGTGAGGGGTCGCGGCTGAGGGGCCGGTCGGCTGGAAGACACAAAGAGTGTCGCCTGGCCGACCGGCTCCCTCGCCGCACCCGGGCCGGTCGGCTGGAAGACACAAAGAGTGTCGTCTGGCCGACCAACCCCTCGCCGTACCCGGGCCGGTCGGCTGGAAGACACAAAGAGTGTCGTCTGGCCGACCAGCCCCTCGCCGTACCGTCGGATCAGGATTATTCGCTGGCGCGTTGGCGCTCTCCGGGCTAGGCTGGCGACCGGCCACCAACCAGGGGAGCGGTCATGTTCGTACGCGTCGTGCGGTTCAGCGAGGTGACGCCGGAGCGCATCACGTCGCTCAAGGCTAAGATCGAGGCAGAGACCGGGCCGCCGCCTGGCGTCCCGTCGACCGGCATCCAGGTGCTGTTCGACGCCGAGCAGGGCACGGCCGTCGTCCTGCAGTACTTCAAGACGCTCGAGCATCTCCGTGAGGGCGAGGCCGTGCTGAGCGCCATGCCCGCCGGCGAGACGCCCGGTGTGCGCGTGTCGGTCGACGTCGCCGAGCTCGCCATCGAGAACTTCGCCGACCGGACGGCCTAAGGCGCACGCGCGCGCCCGAGGGGCGGTCGCGTAGCAAGTACACCCTGTACCTCTTAGCCGACCGGCCCCGTCAGCGCCCGGGGGGGCGGTCGCGTGGCAGGTACACGCTGTACCTCCTAGCCGACCGGCCCCGGCGGCGCCCGAGGGGCGGTCGCGTTGCAGGTACACCCTGTACCTCCCAGCCGACCGGCCCCGGGGCGGTGGCGTCGGCCAGCACTGAACCGGTATTCTGCGGGGCGATGTCCGCGCAGATCACCACGTCCGAGCCGCTCACCGCCGCCGAGGCCGAGGCGATCGCCACCGCCGTCGCGCTGCATCACCACCGCGCCGCCCAGGCCGCTGCGACCTCCGGTCCCCGCGAGGACCCGTTCAGCAACTGGGCCCGCGAGGCGCTGCTGCAGAGCGTCAACGGCCACTCCCCGCGCCAGACGGCGTGGGGCCTGCCCAGCTGGCGCTAAGCGCCGCCGGCGCCGATTCGCGCGGCCTGCTCGGGCCCGCGCCCCCCTCGCGCGGGCGATCGGGGTTGACGCACTATGTCGTGCGTCATAGTGTCGGCCCATGCCCGCCACGGCGCCGTCACCGCTCCTGCTTCCGGCTTTTGAATGGCGCACGGCCGCGGGCCGCGCGGTCCGCGTGCGCGCCACGCCGGCTTCCGGCCGCCCCGTCCTGCTGTTGACCAACGCGTGGCCGCAGACGATCCGCTGCTGGGATGCGCAGTGGGCTGACCTCGCCGCCCACCACGACCTCGTCGCCGTCGACCTCCCCGGCTTTCTCGTCTCGCCGGGCGAGCCCGCGATCATGCGGCCCTCGGCGCAGGCCGACTTCCTGGCGGCGCTGATCGACGAGTGGTTCGACGCACCGCCCGTGCTGGTTGCGCCCGACGTCGGCGTGCCCATCGGCCTGTCGCTCGCAGCACGGTACCCCGCTGCGCTCGCCGGCCTGGTCGTGTTCGACGGCCCGAGCCAGAGCCCAGCCGACCTCACCCCGGCCGCGCGGTCGGCAGCGACGTCAGCCATGTCCCGCCGCGTGCTCAACTACTTCGGCGCACCGTTCACGCTCGCGGCGCTAGCCGGCGGCTACCGCAACCGCGCGGGCCGCCCGCCGTGGCACATCGCCCGCGAGTACGTCCGCGCCGCGGCCTCACCCACCCGCTTCGGGCTGACGCTGCGCTTCCTGGAGTCCTACCCGGACGAGCTCCCGCGCATCGCCGCCACCCTCGTCCAGATCCAGACGCCGACGCTCGTCACCTGGGGACCGAAGGACCCCTTCGTCCGCGCCGTCAGCGGCCGGGCCCTCGCCGATCGCCTCCCGAACGCCACCTGGCAGCCGCTCGACGGCGCCAGCCACTACGCCCACGAAGACGCTGGCGAGCGCTTCACCACGCTCCTCCTGGACTGGCTCGCGGCCGAAGTCCCGGGCCACGCCCACTGAACGCCGAAGAGGCGCGACCCTCCTTCCAAGGAGTCGCGCCTCTTCTCTGCTAAGCGCTCGCTCATGCGCTGAGGGTTGCCCGGCGCTGCTGGACGCCGCACGGTCGTGGCGTGAGTCCGCCCGGCGCAAGGAGCAGCGCCGGGATGGACTCACGCCGGTGGCTTCGCGGCTACCGCTTGAAGGTCACCGTGGCGGTGTCGCGGGTGCCGTCGGTGTAGGTCACGCGGGGCCCGGTAGAGAACGCCTTCTTCTTCTTGGCGGCCTTGCTGAGGACAAGCGCCCCCTTGGGGATCGTCACGGTGTAGGTGGCGGTGCCGGCGGAGGCGACGCGGCCTTCGATGGTGCGCTTGCCCGAGAGCTTGGCGGTGCTCGTGCCCCGCAGGACCTTGTTCTTGGCGACCTTCTTGGCGGCGACGGTGACGCCGCTCGGGAGCGTGAACTTGACGGTCTTGAGCTTCTTGCCGGACGGCGCCGTGAACTTGAGCTTCAGGGTGCCGCGGGTGCTGCCGCTGGCCTTCACCAAGAGCGCGCCGGCCACCTGCACGCCGGAGCATTGCGTCACGGCCTCACGCTGGGCCGTCGCGCCGGACTGGCCGGTGAAGTTGCCCTGCATCGAGATCTTGCCGCCGTTGGCGCAGAGGCTCTTCGTCGAGATCAGCGCGCCGCGCGCGCCGCCCTCGAGGTTGAGCTTCAGCTGGCTGATCGGCACGTCCGGCAGCGAATCGAAGCGCGTCACGAGGCGGGTCGTCGCCTGGTCGACGGCGATCTTGCCGAGCAGGCGCGAAGCGAACCGGCCCTCAAGCTGGATGCCGACGCCGGGGAGCGTCTGCCCCTCGACCTTGACCATGCTGACCTTGCCCGTGATCACCTCATCGGTGATGGCGATCGTCGCCTGCGCGTTGCCGATGATGGCGTCAGCGCCGCACGTGCCGGCATCCCAGGCCGCGCCGGGGCACGCGCGCTTGACCTGATCCAGGTCGGCGCCGAGGCCGGTCGGCAGCATCACGGCCGTCGACTTGATGTTGGAGCCGCCCTGGCCGAGGCCGACCGTCACCGAGATGTTCGGCTTGTCGCCGTGGGCCATCTTGCCGGTCAGCGCGAGCGACAGCGACGGGTCGAAGGCGAGCTTGTCGCAGCCCGACACCTGGAGGGTGAGCGGCACATCGGCGCTCGTGCCCTGGTCGGAGAACAGGTTCGAGGTGCTCGTCAACGGCGCGCAGTTCGTCGGGTTGATCGCGAAGTCCGGCCGGTCGAGGGCGACCTCGAACGAGCGCAGGTTCAGCGAGAGGCCCTTGAAGCGCTGCGGCACGTCGGCCGTGAGGCGCAGGCCCAGGTCGCCGGGACGCAGCTCGACGCGCGCGGGCAGGTTCAGGCGGCCGAGGTCGACATCACCGAACGCGACCTTCGTCGCGATGATGATCCCCGCCACCGCGCCCTCTTGGCGCTGGCCGAGGTAGACGTCGCCGGTGACCGTCTGCGGCTTGGGCCCGACGCCCGACTCGGCCGTCACGGTACCCACGCGGCTCGACTCCGGGCACGCCGCGGCGGCGGCCTGGTCGCCCGTGCATTCGGTCGCGAGCTTGAGGTCCGACAGGATGCCCTGCGGCAGGTTCGCGACCATCTTGCTGATGCGCGCGGTGCGGTCCGGGCGGCTCGTCTTGACCTTCAGCACGGTGCGTCCGCCGGCCTGCGGGTTGCTGGTCGAGATCGTCATCGACGGCTCAAACCGCCCCGGGTCGATGCAGTCCTCGTCGATCGTGAGCGGGATCTCCTTCACGATCGCCTTGCCGGTGCTGGCCGGCGTGGCCTCGATCGAGCCCGTCGTCGTGCCGCACTGGCGGGGCGTGATCATCGCGGCGTGGTCGCCGCCCTTGAACGTCAGCGAGAACTCGCGGAACAGCACCTGCGGGAGGTTGTCGAGCGTGCTCGTGATGCGGCCGTTCTCGTCGACGGCCATCTTGCCGCGGAGCTTCACGCGCGGGGAGTCGGGCTTGGAGCCGAAGCCGCCCTCGACGAAGAGCTGCGGCAGCTCGCCGGCGGCTGGCTGCTCACCGAGGTAGGCCGCGCCCTTGAACTCGTTGACCTGCAGCGGCGAGATGATGTTGATGTCGGCGACCTTCGAGGCAGCCGGGCAGTCGGACGCCGCAAGGCGGTCCCAGCCGAACTGGCCCGCCTTGCACAGCGGCAGGCCCTCGGCACCGGACGCGATCTGCGCGCCCATCTCCAGGCCAGCCGGCAGGGTCAGGACCGTCTTCTTCATGTTGCCGGTCACGCGCGGGAACTCGTTCTGCGGGATCGACACGGTGACCTTGGTGGCGGTCGGCACGTCGGGGCGGCGCTCGACGGTCTCGACGCTGGCGTTCACGTCGAACGGGACGTTCTCGCAGTCGGTGAGCTTGTAGCGGTACTCGGCGTCGTCGGTGTCGCCGCTCCAGCTCACGGACTTCATCCGCGCGACCTGGTCGTTCTCGCAGTCCGAGCCGAGCAGGCCGAAGTCCTGGGTGAGCGACGGGTGGTCGGCCTTGGCGCCCCAGAGGCGCAGGAAGATGCCGTCGATCGCGATCGGGTGCGTCCCCAGCGCGCCGAGGTTGGCCTGCCGCGGCTGGCCCTCGAACATCGTGCGCAGGCCGACGTCGGGGTTCGGGCGCAGGACGGTGCGGGCCATGACCTTGATGTGCGGCATCTGGATGCCGCCGATCTCCGGGGCGAGCTCGAGGGCGAGGCGGGCGACCTCATCCGGGCTGTGCTCGACGTTCCAGAGCTTGCCGTGCACGACCTGCGGGATCAGCAGTCCCGACGAGCCCAAGTCGACGCGCACGCGGACCTCGGCCTCGCCGACCTGGGCGCCGGCCGGGCAGCGCGCGGCGTCGCCGCGGTCGGGCATGAGCTGCGCGAGCGTGCAGCTCGGCGAGGAGTCGGCTGTCGCGTAGAAGCCCTGGGGCGTCTCGGCGACGGTCTCCTTGACGTCGTCGCCCTTGGCCGGGTCGCCGCCGTCGACGTAGAAGGCGATGCACATGTCGGTGCGGGCCGCGGCCGTCGTGAGCATCTGCTCGGGCTTGACGTTCGGGTTGCAGTGGGTGCTCTGCGGGATCGGCCCGGCGAAGAAGCGGGTGACCTCGTTCTTCGCCAGCGCCTGGCCAGGCAGCAGGAGGCTCGCGACCGCGACGGCGAGAGCGATCGCCGGACGGCGACGAGTGGACGGCCGCGGGACGGCGCGGCGACGACGAGTGGACATGGTTTCTCCGGCAACGGGCCCCAGCAGACCCGGTGTGTGACTCGCCACACGCTACCGAATCACCGAGGTCGATTCAATGCGCCACAAAGTAGGGTTAGCGCCTGATCGAGCTACGACCAGGCGCTAACCCCCCAGCGTTACCGGGGCGTGAGCCGGACGGGGACCGTCGCGGTGGTCTTGTCGGTGTACGTCACCGTCAGCAGCACGACCACCTTGGTCTTGCTCCGGCGGACCGACGAGCTCGCGATGCTCATCGCTCCGCTGCGCGTGATCAGGCGGGCTTTCGTCGTGCCCTTGCTCGGCAGCTTGACCTGCAGCTTGCTCTTGCTCGTGCGCTTGGAGCTGACCTTGCCCTTGCTCGTGAGCTGCTTGAGGACGATCGACTTGCGGCTCTTGGCCCGCGACTTGCTCACGGTGTAGCCCGCGGGCATCACGAAGTCGAGCTGCTTCATCTTCATGCCGGCCGGGGCAGTGGCCGTGAGGACGAGCGTCGGCTTGCCCTTGCGCACGCCGCCGAGCCGCGCCTGGATCTTCGGCAGCTTCGCGCCGAGCGCGACGCCGCACTGCGTCCTGGCGGTCTGCGTCTTCGTCGGGCCCGAGTGGGCGACGAACCGCGCAGCGAAGTCGACCGTCGTGCCGTCGCAGAGGCCCTTGGTCGCGATCACCGGCGCACCGGCGCCGCCAGCGATGTCGATCTGGAAGTCGGTCAGCGGCAGGTCCGGCAGCGCCTCGAACTGCGTGATGAGCTGGCCGGTCTTCTGGTCGACGGCGTTGTCGCCCGTCACCCGGCCGGCGAAGCGGCCGGTGAAGGCGATGCCGAGGCCCGGCAGCGTCTTGCCAGCCCGCGCCTTGAGCAGGTAGAGGTCTCCGCTGAGGCGGTCGTCGGTGATCGACAGCGACGCGCCGACCTTGCCGATGATCGCCGTC
The DNA here is from genome assembly GCA_023404805.1 of Actinomycetes bacterium. Classification (GTDB taxonomy): domain Bacteria; phylum Actinomycetota; class Thermoleophilia; order Solirubrobacterales; family Solirubrobacteraceae; genus JAGIBJ01. Next base: position 9,726 of record JAEYAL010000150.1, read on the forward strand.
CGCGGGCAGCCGCCGGCGAGGAACTCGTCGATCGCGCACGCTCGCGGGATCTGGGCGAGGTCCGCGGCGATGCCCTTGGGCAGCGTCACGAACGTCTGCCGCAGCGCGCTGGCGCCGTCCGCGTTCTGCACCCGCACCGACACGTTCGGACGGCCCAGCGGACCGGTCGCGCCGGTCACGGCCGCGCTGATCTGCGGCTCGAACGCGAGCTTGTCGCAGCCCGTCACCTGGATGCCAGCAGGGGCGTCGGCCACCGTGCCGGCGGTGCTGGTGATCTTCGAGGTGGCGCTGAGCGGACCGCAGTTCGTCGGGTTCAGCGGGAAGCCCTGGCGGTCGAGGCGCACCTGGAAGGAGCGGATGTTCAGCGGGACGCCTGCGAAGCGCTCAGGGACGTCGGCGACGAGCCGCAGGCCGAGGTCGCCGGGGCGGATCTCGATCCGGCCGAGCACGTTCAGCACGCCGAGGTCGACCTCGCCGAACACGACGGGGAACCGGATCGCGATGCCAGACACCGCGCCCTCGCTGCGGGTCGTCAGGTAGACGGTGCCCTTGGCGGAGTACGGCGCCGGACCGACGCCAGCGAGGCTGGTCGCCGTGCCGATCTGCGTGGTGGCCGGGCAGTTGCCGGCAGCAGCGACGTCCTGCGGGCATTCCGGGACGCCCTTGAGGTTGGCCAGCAGGCCCGCGGGCAGCTCGACCTGCGTGCGCGCGAGGCGTTCGCTGCGGTCGGGACGCGCCACGGTCGTCGTCAGCGGACCGGAGGCTCCGGCGAGCTTGTTCTCGAGGTCGAAGGCGACGGTCGGCGCGAAGTTCTTCACGGCGTCGCAGTCGTTCTCGACCTTGTAGTTGGCCGTCGAGCTCTTCGCCGAGTCAGGCTTGGCGAACGAGTACGCGTCGAGGCCGCCGGTGAACTCACCACAGGTCGGCGGCGTCACGACGGCGGCCTGGTCGCCGCCGCGGAACGTGAGCAGGAACTCGTTGACCGGCACCTCGGGGAGATCCTCGAGCGTGGTCACGATGCGGTTCTTGTCGTCGATCGTGAGCGCACCGCGGAGCTTGACGCGCGGCGCGTCAGCGGCGGGCCCCTCCTGCGCCTCGATGTAGATGTCGGGCAGCGCGTGCTCCTTCGGCTGGGCGCCGAGGAAGACCTTCCCGGTGAGCAGGCGGTCCTGGGTCGGGCTCTTGAACGAGACCGTGCCGACCGCGGTGGCGTCCGGGCACGAGCTCGCGGCCGCGTCGAACTGCGCGAACTGCTCGGGCTTGCAAAGCGGCAAGCCGTTTGCACCGCTGGCGATCTGGCCGGAGAAGCTCAGACCGTCGGGCAGCGTCACGACGGTCTTGCGCGGGCCCGCCGCCTGGTAGGCCGGGTTCGGCGAGTTGCCGAACTTCACGCTGACCGTGGTCTCCGTCGTCACGTCGGGCTTGTTCTCGGTCGTCGAGAACGAGACGCTCGGCAGGAACGGGATGTTCGGGTCGTCGCAGTCGGTGAGCTTGTACGTCGGCGAGTCGCCGTTCGTCGTCGAGCCGTCGTAGGCCGCTGCGCGGATCTTGGTCTCTTGGGTGTTGGAGCAGTCGGCGCCGAGGAACGCGAACGGCCTCGGCATCGTGCCGCGGCCCGTCGTGGGGCCCCAGAACAGCAGGTTGAACTCGTCGACGGCGAGCGGCGCGTTGGCGTTGTCGAGGCCGATCAGGTCGACCTTGACGTGCGCCTTGTTCGGCATGTCGTCGATGATCGAGCGCAGGCCGACGTCGGGGCTCGGGCGCAGCGTGACGCGCACGACGATCTTCACGTTCGGCTGGTCGATGGCGCCGCCGAGCGCGGTCGGGCGCAGGTCGATGCCGAGGCGCGCGACCTCGTTCTCGCTGTGCTCGAGGTTGAAGACGGCCCCCGTCGGTGAGAGGGAAGCGACGCCGTTGCCGTCAGCCGCACCCGCCAGCTGCAGCGCGGCGATGGTGAGCGGGTCGGTGCTCGCCCGCGCGCGGATCTTGGCCGTGACTTGGCCCATCTGCGTCGCCGCCGGGCAGTTCGCGTCGCTTTCAGAGGCCTTGTTGAACTGCGCGTCGGTGCATCGCGGGCCGTAGCCGTCGGCGATGCCGGCGAAGCCGCGAGGTGTGTCGACCACCTGGCTCTTGAGGTCGACGCCCTCAGGCCCGTCGTCGTTCGTCGCGCGGAACGCGACACAGAAGTCCGTGTACTCGGCCGCGTCCGTCTTCGTCGCCGTGCCGTCCGGACTGCACTGGTTCGGGTTGGCGACTGGACCGCCGAAGACCTTCGCGATCTTCGCCGGAGCGGCGGCGGCCGTCCCGGCCCCCGCAAGCGAGATCAGCAAGCCGGCGGCGAGCACCAGCAGCGCGAGCAATGACGCCGGCGCCCCGTGGCGCGCGACCTGACTTTCGGACATGCGTTCTCCCAGCAAGAAGGCCCTTACG
>JAEYAL010000326.1 GCA_023404805.1 Actinomycetes bacterium
CGGCGCGCCGCTGAGCGCACGCCGAAGTCGGCCAAACCGCCGAAGACGGCTCGTCCGGCCAGGTCCTCAGGTCCCAGCAGATCGGCCGGGTTCGGGGAGCGGCTGCGCCGTCACCGGGCCGCGGTCGCCGCAGCGGCGGCTGGCGTCGTGCTCCTGTTCGGCGCGGTCGCGATCGCCGGCCGCGGCGGCGACGACCCGGGCAGCGGCAAGACCGCGGCGGAGGTCGAGAAGAAGCCGAGCCCCTACGGCGAGCCGACGCTCACGCCCCTGCCGCCAGAGACCCGCGTCGTCGCCTACACCGGGGCGCCGCAGGCGAAGGAGCTGGGCATCCTGGGCACGATGCCGTTCGAGCGGGCCGCGAACCGGCTCGACCGCCAGGCGGTGCCGTACGACCGCAAGTCCCGGCCGGTCCTGCGCGCGTTCGACCTCATCGCGACCATCGCCAACGCGCACCCCGGGCCCGCAGGCAAGTACCGCACCCGCCAGTCCTCCAAGGTGATCGCCCGGTACCTGCGCGCCGCGCGCCGCCACGACGCCGCGCTGATCCTCGACGTGCAGCCGGGCACGAGCAACTTCGTCGACGAGATTAAGCCGCTTGAGCGCTGGCTGAAGGAGCCCGACGTGCATCTCGCGCTCGACCCCGAGTGGCGGATGCGCCCGGGTGTGCAGCCCGGCAGCGAGATCGGCTGGGTGTCGGCCGGTGAGATCACCGCCACGCTCAACAGCGTCGCGCGCATCGTGCGGGCCAACAAGCTGCCGAAGAAGCTCGTGATCGTCCACCGCTTCACCGACGGCATGATCAAGAACCTCGACACCGTCGACGTGCCGAAGGAGGTCGTCGGCGTCGTATCGATCGACGGCGTCGGCACTCGGACGCAGAAGATCCACACCTACGACCGGATCGCGCCGACGCTCCCGAAGCCGTGGCTGCCCGGCTTCAAGCTCTTCTACGTCGAAGACAAGGCCGCTGGCGGCATGCTGTCGGGCAAGCAGACGATGTCGCTGACGCCTCGGCCCGACGTCGTCCTCTACGAGTAGCGACAACCCTTATTCAGGTTGGCGCCTAACCTTGGGTATGGACCTTGCGGAGCCCAATCTGCGGCGGCGCTACTGCGTCGAGCAGACGCGGCTCGCGCGGCCTTCGACCCGCACCTGCCACGGCGTGCTGCCGGTGTCCTGCTCGATCCTGAACGCGCGGGACGTGTCCGGCGGGATCTGCAGCGCGCCCGCCTTCCCCCAGTCGGTTCCGTACCGCTGGGCGCGCAGCACGGAGTTGCCCGTCCCAGTGGCGGTCACCGTGCCGACGAAGCCGCTGGGGAGCGCGGCGGCGGCAGCGTCCGACGTCCCGGTGAGGTCGACGCACGAGCGGCCGGCCGGCTTGACCACGACATCCGGGGTGCTGGTGATCGCAGGCGCGGCTCCGGCCGGCGCCGGGACAGGCGCTTCTGCAGCGACCTGCGGCGCGTAGTTCCGCAGGAAGGTGATGTCGGCACCAGCCCGGGCATCGGGCGAATACCCCTTGAGATCGTCCTCGGTCGGCAGCGGCGTGTCGAACCGGTCGAAGAGCCCGAAGACGAACCGGTCGGCGCCGCGCGGGAACCCTTCGGTGCGTGGCAGGACGAAGAACGTCTTCCCGGCACGCTGCTCCGGCGTCAGCAACGCCAGCGCAGCGATCTGGCCGCGCTGGGCATCGCCCTCCAGCCGCATCCGGATGCCTGAGTCGCGCAGCGTGCGTGTGGCTTGCGCAGCCGTCCAGATGCTGCCGAGCACGACGAGGCCGCCGATCGAGATGGCGAGCGCGTGGCCCCAGCGCAGGCCGAACACGCCGCCCTGCTCGGAGGCCTGCTGGCGGAGGCTGGCGCCGAGCTCGACGAAAATCAGCAGCAGGAAGAGCTGGCTGATCATCTGATACCGGTCGGCCACGTTGAAGCCGGGCATGTAGCCGCGGCCGTAGGCCAGCAGCACCCAGAAGCTCCCCAGGCCGGCGAGGAGCGCCAGGATCCTGCGGCGGTCGGCGGTGTGGGGTCCGAAGAGCCGCCATGCGAGCAGGACCAGGAACCCGCCGAGCGCGAGCATGCCGGCGAGCGCGCTCCAGCCGTAGCGGTGGAAGCCCAGGGTGCCGCTCATGGCGCCGTACGCCGCGTCGAAGCTGCCGTGGACGGCGCTCGTCCACCCCTCGATGCCGCCGGGGTTCGTCGCGGGGCTGTACTTGCCCCAGGCGTGGAGCCACCACGCGTAGAACAGCAGCGTCGGCGCGGCAACCAGGGCCTGCAGTGCCGTCTCGCGCCGCAGCACGCGGTCGGCGATGAAGAACGCCAGCATCGGGATGCCCGCCGACGACGAGAGCACCGCGCCGAAGAGCGCGACCGCCGCGAGCGGCAGGGTCCAGCGGTTGGCCCGCCAGTCGACGAGCATGAGCGCGCCGAGGCCGAGCGCGAGCGAGAACAGCTGCGCGATCTGCAGCGGCCACAGCACGATCTCGGCGCCAGGCGTCGCCATGAACACGCCGACGGGAAGCAGCGCCCACCACGGGCCGATCCGCGGCCGGGCATACAGGTAGACCATCACGGCGATCGAGAGGAACACCGCATAGTCAGCGAGCCGGACCGGCAGGTACGTCCCGACGCCGAACAGCTCCGACAGCACCAGGAACACCGGAACCGGCCCCGCGAAGAGGTTCTTGTTCTGCGGGCCCAGGAGACGGGGCTCGTCGAGGAAGGTGCGGTCGACGAGGTAGTCCCAGTCGTCGAAGAACCAATACGACCCGCGGCCTGCGTACAGCACGACGAAGCTGCCGATCGCGACCACCACCGCGAGGGCGATCAGCTGCCACCGGCGGTCGTCCCCGATAGCGGCTCTCCGCGCACGCAGCTGTGCGCGAAAAGCGCCCTCAGGTTGAGACATGCGCGTGGACCATAGCGGACCGCCACTGCCATTCCGGCTGCCCCGGCACGTCACGCACGCGCCCAGACGGCTAGCCTTTCGCCCAGTGTCTTCTTCCGTCGTCATGAAGTTCGGCGGCACGTCTGTGGCCGATGCCGAGCGGATCACCCGTGCCGCGCGCCGCATCGTCGCGCGCCGCGAAGAAGGCAAGGGCGTGGTCGTCGTCCTGTCGGCCCGCGGCAAGGAGACCGACCGGCTGATCGCCGACGCCTTCGAGATCTCCGAGAACCCTGATCCGCGCGAGATGGACATGCTCCTCTCGACCGGCGAGCGGATCTCGTGCGCGCTGTGCGCGATGGCGATCCGCGACCTCGGCCACGAGGCCATCTCGCTGTCGGGCTCGCAGGCGGGGATCGTCACCGACACCGTCCACACCAAGGCGCGCATCGTCGACGTGAAGGCGCACCGCATCCAGGAAGCGCTCGACGAGGGCAAGATCGTGCTCGTCGCCGGCTTCCAGGGCGTGTCGACCGCGAAGGACGTCACCACGCTCGGCCGCGGCGGCTCCGACACCACGGCGGTCGCACTGGCCGCAGCCGTCGGCGCCGAGGTCTGCGAGATCTACACCGATGTGCCCGGCGTGTTCAGCGCCGACCCGCGGATCGTCCCCGACGCGCGCAAGCTCGACGTCGTGTCGTTTGAGGAGGTCCTCGAGATGGCCGCCTCCGGCGCCGGCGTGTTGCAGCTGCGCTCGGTCGAGTACGCCCGCAACCACGGCGTGACCATTCACTGCCGTTCGAGTTTCGACGATTCCGTCGGTACGTTCGTCGTCCCAGAGGAGGAGACCATGGAACAACCAATGATCACCGCGGTCACCCACTCCACGGGCGAGGCGCGCATCACCCTGCTGGGTGTCCCGGACACACCCGGCGCCGCCGGCCGGGTCGCGACGGCGCTGGCCGACGCGAACGTGAATGTCGACATGATCATCCAGAACGAGCCGATCGCCGACGGCGAGCCGGCTGACATGTCGTTCACGGTGCCGGAGGAAGACCTCCGCGCCGCGCAGTCCGCCCTCGAGCCCCTCAAGGCCGAGCTGTCGCTCCGCGGCATCGTCACCGACCAGTCCGTCGGCAAGGTCTCCGTGGTCGGCGCCGGAATGCGCAGCCACCCAGGCGTCGCCGCCAAGGTCTTCACGGTGCTCGGCGCGGAGTCGATCAACATCGAGATGATCTCCACGAGCCCGATCAAGATCAGCTGCGTCGTCCCGCAGGACCAGGTCCCGTCGGCCGTGCGGGCGCTCCACAGCGCATTCGAACTCTCCGGCGACGACACGATCCTCGCCGAGCAGCCCTTCTCCGAGCGAGGTGCGTCATGAAGGTCGCCGTCGTCGGCGCGACCGGTGCGGTCGGCCAGCTCCTGCTGAAGACGCTTGAGCGTCGCGGCTTCAAGGCCGACCAGATCGTGCCGTTCGCCTCCGAGCGCTCAGCCGGCAAGGAGCTCCCGGGCTACGGGACGATCCAGCCGCTCACCGAGGAGACCGTCAAGGGCTTCGACATCGCGCTGTTCTCGGCCGGCGGCTCGACCTCCAAGGCGTGGGCCGAGGCGTTCGTCGCTGGTGGTGCGACCGTGGTCGACAACTCGTCGGCGTGGCGCAAGGACGAGCGCGTGCCGCTGGTCGTGTCGGAGGTCAACCCCGAGGCGATCGCGCTCGCGACCAGCCCCGAGGGCCGCGGCATCGTCGCCAACCCGAACTGCACCACGATGGTCATGATGCTGCCGCTCAAGGCGCTGCACGACCGCTTCGGCCTCACCGCGATGGTGGCCACGAGCTACCAGGCTGCTGGCGGCGCAGGCCAGTCCGGCATCGACGAGCTCGCCGCGCAGGTGCCGGTCGTCGGCGCTGACACGGCCCGCCTGGTGAACGACGGCGCGGCCGCCGCCGCCAGCGTCACGCCCAGCACGTTCGCGAAGACGATCGCCTACAACGTGATCCCGCTGCTGGGCACCGTCGGCGAAGAGGGCTACACCGACGAGGAGCTCAAGATGCGCGACGAGTCGCGCAAGATCCTCGGCATCCCGGAGCTCGCCGTCGCGCCGACGTGCGTGCGCGTGCCCGTGATGGTCGGCCACTCGATCGAGGTCCGCGCGACCTTCGGGCAGGAGGTCGACCTCGAGGCCGCCCTCGAGGCGCTCGCCGCCTTCCCGAACCTGATCGTCGAAGACGTGCCCACGCCGCTGGAGGCCGCCGGCCGCGACGAGACGTTCGTCGGCCGCGTGCGCCGCGACCTCACCGACCCCAAGAGCCTCAACCTCTTCGTCGTCGGCGACAACCTCCTCAAGGGCGCCGCGCTCAACACCGTCCAGCTCGCGGAGCTCGTGGTGGAGCAGGGCGCTACTGCCAACGCCTGATCCGGAGGAACTGCGCGACGCCTTACGGCTTGGCGCAGTACTTCTTGAGGTCTTTCTTGGTGCGGCTGATGGTGTCCATCAGCAGGTTCGCGCCGGTGCGGTACTGGTTGTAGGACCTCTGGTGCATGCGGACGGCGGCGTTGGCTTTGCGGAGCGGAGCGCCGGCGTTGTAGATCTTCTTCTGCTCGGCCCTGCGGATCTGCGCGAGGCGGCGCTTGGCCTTCTTCTTCGCGGCCTTGCTCTTGGCCCGCTTCGCGGCTTTGCTCGCGGCGGCGATGCGCTTGTTCGAGGCGGTGGTCTGCTTGGCGAGCTTCGCCTTGGCGGGAGCGACCTTCTTCTTGGCGGCAGCGAGGCGGCTCTTGGCGGCGTCGCGGCGCTTGCGGACGACGGTCAGGTCGCTGCTGCGCTGAGAGAGGGCGGTCTGGGTGTTGACGCACTTCAGGCCCTCGGACACGGCCATCACGCGCGACGCGAGGGCTTCAGGGGTCCGGTCGACCGTCTCGACGATCTGGACGCAGAGGAGGTGTGGACCGGCGGTCTTCGTGCGGTACCGCAGGCGCAGCGTCTTGGTGTAGTCGCCGTTTGGGAGGCCTACGACCGTCTGCAGCGGGCGCTTGCCGCTGGCGGCCTTCACCATGGTCGCGCACGACTGGCCCTTGTCGGTCTCCGCCATCACGAGCGCGCGGCGCCCGGCGCCCGGGTTGGTGCCGGCGAGTTTGACGGAGAAGTAGTCGCCCGAGCGGGCGCCGTCGGGGATCTCCGCGCTGAGCGTCGCGGTCTTGTTGCCGACCGTGACCGGCTGGTCGAACTGGGCGACGGTCGACGCTTCGTTGGCTGAGGGGAACGCGACGATCCAGCCGCAGAGGCGGTAATCGCCGGAGTCCTTCGGGGTGAGCGACAGCGTGTGTGAGAAGGTGGCGCCGAGCGGCACGGGGGAGGTGGCCGGGACTGGGCCCTTGCCGACCAGGTTGACCCGGGCGCCAGTGGCGAGCTGCCGCGGATACAGCGGCGAGAGCGGGCAGGCGGGGACGTCCTTGACGAGCGCGAGGTGCGCGGTCGCCTGGCCGTCGATCTCGCCGGCGACGGGCAGCGTGAACTTGGTCTCTTCGGTGAGCGCCGTGGGGGCCGTCCACGTGGCCGTCGCGCGGGTGGCAGGCCCGCCGAGCTCAGGCGTCGTCGTCGCGGGCGTCGTCGGTGTGGTCCCGTCGGGCGTCGTGGCGGGCGTCGTCTCGGCGGGCAGCGCCGGCGTGGTCGCTGCTGCGGGCGCCGCACCGGTGACGGCCGCCGCAGCCGGCGTCAGCAGCGCTGCGAGCAGCATCCCGCTGGCGACCCAGCGGGGGCGGGCGCGGGAGTCGGAGCTGGAATTCACGCGGGTCACGGTATCGACGACCCCCGCCAGAGGCGGAAGTTTCGGTGCATCCGGGCGCAGGTGCCCGGTGCTCTGGAGATCGGCGCAGACCGCTCGTGATGGAGCCTGGCCGCCGCACCGGGGCCGAGGCTGGCGCGCTGGCGCCTACTGGCCGGCGTCCTGGGCTTCTTCGGCGGCCTCGAATGGCGCCTTCCAGACGGCCTTGGCGCCCTCGTGGCCGGTCTTGATGGTGAAGCCGATGGTGGCGACGCCAAGCAAAGCAACCAGCAGCACGGCACCGGTCTGGACGAGGCCCTTGAGTCGGCTGCCAAGGGCCGCGACGGCGACGGTGACGATCGCGAGGACGATCCCGATGAGCCGCAGCGTCTCAGCGGCCTCCTCGTGGTCCTTGATGGCGTCGCCGATCTGGAGCGTCTCGGCGAAGTTCTCGCCCGACGCGGCCGCGAGGACCGCCGAGAACGCGAACAGCACCGCGAGGCCGGCGGTCGGCCACAGCAGCCTGGAGCGCCACTTCGGCACGACGCACAGGAGCGTGAGCAGGCCGACGACCGGGCCCAGCACGATCGGCAGATGCACGATCAGCGGGTGGGCGGGCAGATCACCGATCTTCTCGAGCATCGTTCTCCTTCAAGGGCGCCGGGACAGACTGGCACCGGCACGGCCAGCCTGCCACGTCCAGGTAAAGCCCCGGTAAGGATGACCTAACGAGCGGCGGCTAATCGCTGTTGATGTTGAGGAAGGCGAGGAAGATGTTGAGGATCGAGACGAAGATGCCTGTGGCGAGCCAGACGACGTCGTCTTCGGTGCCGCGGCGGCGGAGGTAGTTGAAGTCGATCACGATCAGGACGGCGGAGAGCAGGCCGATGGCGGCGCTGACGATCGGGTTGCCGCCTTCGCCGAAGGCGAGCATGACCCAGCTGACGAGCACGGTCGCGAAGACGATCAGCGACACGGGCTTCATCCACTTGGCCAGGTCTTTGGCCGTGAAGGTGCCGATGCACGCGGCGCCGAGGACCACGACGGCGGTCATGCCGGCGGCTTCAGCGACGACGTCGGGGTTGACCGAGAGGTAGTAGTTGAGCGTCGGGCCGGTGCCGAGGCCGAGGATGAAGGCGATGAGGAACAGCCAGGTGGTGCCGACGAGGCCGGTCCGCAGGGCTTTGACGAACGACTGCGCGAAGAGCATCACCGTGCCGGCGATGAACAACGCCAGTGCGGTGCCCTGCGAGTAGTCGCCGCCGATGACCGTGCCCACGGTGAAGAGCGCGATGGCGATCGCGACGAGCATCATCGTCTGCGCGAGCAGCGCTCCGTAGGACACACCGGCTGCCGCGTCTGCGCGGCCGCCGTGGGTGTAGTCGATGCGGGTGGTCGTCGAGTCTGGATCCAGCATTGACCCAAATGTAGCGCTCGCGCGCCGCGGCCGGAACCGCTTGGCCATGGATTCCGGATCAGGCGCTGAGCAGGATCAGCAGCGACGCGAAGAGGAAGACCACTGCCAACGCCATGTTCGTGACCAGCACGCCGACGGGGCGGACAAGGCTGAAGAGGACGGCGATCTGGGCTGTCGCCGCGGTGGCTGCCGCGAACGCGAGCGCCGGCTCGGCGCCGGGGCCCGCGCCGCCGGCGAGGATCGCAAGCACCGGCGTGAGGATCGAGGTCGGGAGGACCGCGCGCATCATCGGCGGTGCGCGGAACACGCATGGGCCAGCCAGCGCGGCGGTGATGAGCGCGGTGAGCGCGCCTGCTGCGATGAGGACGTTCGGATCGAACTCGCGGATCAGGTCGGCGCGGTTGCCGAGCCCGAACAGGAAGCAGGCCGAGGCGGCCCACCACGCCATCGCCTTGCGCGAGGTGCGAACCGCTGAGGGTGCGGCGACCAGCATCGCGAACCCGGTCGCCAGGACGATCGCGCTGTCGCCCAAGCTGGTCGCGATGCCGAACACCACTCCCGCGACGCCGCCGGCGGCCATCATGCCGAGCGGGGTCAGCGCTTGCCGGAGGTGCTCGCGCGTGAATGCGGTGTCGGCGAGGGCAGCCTCCGGCGCGGCCGCAGCTTGCGTGAACGTCGGTACCGGCGGTGGTTGCGACATGCTCAGAGCTTGCGGAAGGCGCCAGGCGCGGGACGCGCTGTGGGTCCGCCGGCGCGGCCGAGGCCGGTAGCGCTGCCGCGGGTCGCGAGCACGCTGACCATCAGCACGATGACGTGCGTGGCGAACCACACCGGGTCGCGTGTGGTGACGGTTTCGCGCAGCCGGACGAACTGCGCGACGACGAGGGCGCCGCTCAGCCCGCCGATCAACACGCTCAGCCCGGCGGGCGGCCCGTGCGTGGTCAGGGCGTAGAGCCACGCGACGATGAGCGCGCCGACTGCGCCGATCGAGAGCGTGAGGGTCCATGACTCCTCGTCCCGCGGCGCGCGCAGCGCTCCGTAGAGCGCGGCGGCGAACGTGATCGTGATGGCAATGCCGATGGCGTGGATCGCGAACAGCGAGGGGCCCGCGTCGGCGATCTGCGACGCGGGGGCCGACGCCTCTCCAGCGAGCCGCTGCGAAGTTCCCCGCATCGGACGCGGACCCAAGCCGAGGCCGATCACGAACAACGACGCCGTGATCCACAGCGCTCCTGCGACGCCGCGGGTCAGCACATGCGCGATCACGGCCATGAGCAGCATGCACCCGCCTCCAATGAAGAGCGCGGTGCCCGTGATGGGGTTTCCGCCGCGGCCGGCGACGATCCCGGCGAGCAGCACGAGCGCGAAGCCGCCGACGAGCAACATCGTCTGGGCAAACAGCGCCCAGCTCGAGCCAGGTGCTCCGGCCGGCGGCGGGACGGCCCGGGCGGCGGGCCCGGCCGGCGTGGACCAGCCGGGCGGAGCGGTGGACCGCTCGTCCTGGGCGCGGAGTTCCTCGGGGTCGACCATCTGCGGCGGGCGCCCTAGTCGTTCATCAGGCGCAGCAGCGACAGGAAGATGTTGAGGATCGACACGAAGATCCCCGTCGCGAGGACGACCACGTCGGCCTGTGTGGCGTGGCGGCGCAGGTAGTTGAAGTCGACGATGATCGCCACGGCCGAGAAGAAGCCGATCGCGGCGCTGAGGATCGGCGGGCTCGGGGCGTGCGCGAAGCACAGGAACCAGCTCAGGGCGACGGCGACGATCAGCACGAGCGAGACGGGGCGCATCCACGACTTCAGGTCGTGGGCGGTAAAGCTGCCGTAGCTGGCGGTGCCAAGCACGACCAGCAGCGTGGTGAGCGCGGCTTCGACGACGACGTCTGGGTTGGCTCCCAGGTAGTAGCCGAGCACGGGCCCGAAGCCGAGGCCGAGTGTGAAGGCCATGCCGAACATGAATGCGATGCCGACGACGCCTTTGCGCAGGTCCTCGATGAACGCCTGGGCGAGCAGCATGCCGACGCCGGCGAGCCACAGCGTGCGCCCGGTGGAGTAGGCGAGGTCGCCGCCGAGCAGCGCCCCGACGGTGAACAGCGCGAGCGCAGCGCCGACGAGCAGCATCACCTGGGCGAGCAGCGCACCGTACGACGCCGACGGCGGGCCCGGGAGCGGTCCGCCGGGGACCGGCTGCTCCTGCACCGGGACCGGTCCGCCATACGGCGGCGCGGGCTGCGGCTGCGCGGCGTGTGGCTGCGCGGTGTGCTGCTGGTAAGCAGGAGTGGGCTGCGGCTGCGCGGCGTGCTGCTGGTAGGCAGGCGCGGACTGCGGCGCGGCAGGCGCCTGTTGGTACGCGGGCGCCGACTGAGTTCCGCCGGTAAAGCCGGGCGGGCCGACGGAGCGGTGCCGCGGTTGATCGGAGCCGTAGTCGTTCACTGGAGATCCACCGTCATTGTTGCCCCGGATATCGGCGCTTCGCCCCGTGTCGTAACTCCGCCGGCCGGATGTTCGGCCGCCCCAGAACGCAAAAGGGCCGCCCAGCGGGCGGCCCTTCAAGCGGTGCAGGCGGACGAGCCCCCTGGCGCGCGGCGTTAGCCGGCGACGCCGCCGATCACGGTCTCGGACCAGTCGATGACGGACGTCGGGCGCACGACGTGCTTGTTCAGACCCAGCTCCTTCGGCGTGAGGCCGAGGGCGAGGCCGACGAGCTGCGGCAGGTGCAGGACCGGCATATGCAGGTCCTGGTTGCCGACGACGTCCTTGGCGACCGGCTGCTGCATGTCGAGGTTGAGGTGGCACAGCGGGCACGGCGTGACGAGGCAGTCGGCGTCAGCCTCCTGCGCGTCGGAGAGGTGCGTGCCGGCCTGCTTGAGCGACGCTTCCTTGTTCATCGTGATGATCGGGAAGCCGCAGCACTTGTGCGAGCCGGCGTAGTCGATGACGGTGCCGCCGAGGGCCTCGATGACCTTCGGGAGGTAGGTGTCGCGGGGGTTCTCGTCGTTGATGTGCAGGCGGTGCACGGGGCGGACGATGTAGCAGCCGTAGAACGGGCCGACCTTGAGGTTGGTCAGCGGGTTCACCACGAGGCTCTTGAGCTTCTCGAGGCCGATGTCTTCCACCAGGACCCACAGGAAGTTCTTGTTGACGATGCCCTTCTCGTAGGACAGGCCGAACTGCGCGAGCGTGTGGTTGATGTCGTGGCGGTACTCCGCGTTGGCATCCAGGCGCTCCTGCGACTCGCTCTGCGCGCCCTGGCAGGTCGAGCAGATGTTCATCATGAACTCGGCTTGGTCGACCTGCTGCGCGAGCGCGAACGTGCGGCCGTTGAGCGTGTCGACGAGCTCCTGGTTGTGCTCGGCGAGCACGCCGGCGCCGGTGCAGGAGCCGCGGTCGAGCTGGACGAGGTCAAGCCCGAGCTTAGGGGCGACGAGGTTCATCGCGCCGTGCAGCTCAGGGGTGAAGCCGCGGCTCACGCAGCCGGGCCAGTAGGCGACCTTGGTCATACCGGAGCCTCTTCCGTCTCGCTGACGCGTTCCGTGTGGGGGTTGTCGTCTTCGTCGTAGCCCGTGATGTACAGGTTCAGCTCCAGGCGCTTCTCGCGCGCATGGACCTGGTCGAAGATGGTCTTGATTTCCTTGCGGTCGGCCGGGGCCAGGCGGTGCGGGATGAACACGTCCTTGACCTTGACCTTGCCGCGCAGCAGCGCCTTGCCGAGGAACGGCAGCGACGACACGATCTGCTGGGCGCTGGCCGGGTGCAGCTTGCCGCCGGTGATGCCGTTGCCGCCGTAGGAGCGCGGCACGACGTCGGCCTCGGCGAGGATGCCGTACTTCTTGACGAGCACGACAAAGGCCTCTTCGTGGCGGTGGCCGTTGTTGTCGGTGATGCCGTGGTCCTCGCCGGCGATGCGGCGCAGGCGCATGATCTGGCTCATCGGCGCGACCTCCTTCGGGCACGCGTCGATGCACTTGAAGCAGTGCGTGCACGTGTAGATCCCGTGGGGGTCGTCTGAGAGGTCCTGCAGGCGCTGCTGGTGCTGGGAGTCGCGCGGGTCGCCGACGAAGCGGTAGGCCTTCGCGAGCGCGGCGGGCCCGACGAACTCCGGGTCGGCCTCCATCGCAAGGCAGTCCGAGACGCAGGAGCCGCACTGGATGCAGGCCATCGTCTGGGTGACGTCGACCATCGACTCGCGCGAGACGATGTGCTCGCGTTCGGGCAGCGGGTAGGACGGGAGCAGCCACGGGGTGACGCGGCCGACCTTCTTCCAGTGGACGGCGTCCATGTCGACGATCAGGTCCTTGATCACCGGCATGTTGCCCATCGGCTCGACCTCGATCGTGAGGCTGCCGTCCTTGGACTTCTTGACGGCCTCGCCGACCTGCGTGTTGCACGCGAGGCCCGGGTAGCCGTTGATGCGCATGCCGCAGGAGCCGCAGATGGCGGAGCGGCAGGAGCAGCGGACGCCGATCGAGCCGTCTTCACGGTTCTTGACGGCGAGGATGCCGGTCAGCACGGCCTCATGCGGCTCGAGCTCGACCGTGTACTGGTCCCAGTACGGCGCCTCGCCCGTCTCCGGGTTGTAGCGGCGGATGCGAAGGGTGTACTCAGGCATGGTGAATCTCCTCCCGGCCTAGTAGGACCGGACCTCCGGCTGCCACTGGGTAAACGTGACCGGGGCCTCCGCAAGCTGCGGGTTGCCGTCGGCGTCGGCCGCGATCGTGAAGTGTTTGAGGAAGTCCTCGTCGTTGCGGTCCGGGAAGTCGGCGCGGGCCTGGGCGCCACGCGATTCCTTGCGCTCGAGGGCTCCGATGACGATCGTCTCGGCGACCTTCGTCATGTACTCCAGCTCGACGGCGCCGAGGACGTCCTGGTTGAAGACCGTGCCCTTGTCGTCGATCGCCGCCGTCTTGGCCTCTTCCTTCAGGCGCTGGACGATCTCGAGCTGCTTCTCGAGCTCGTCCTGCGTGCGGTAGACGGCGCAGTTGCGGTTCATCGTGACGCCGAGCTCGTCCTTGATCTCCGAGACGCGGCGGCCAGTGCGCTCGCGCGAGATGATCTTCGAGAGCTTCTTGGCGTCGACCTCGATGCGCGACGTCGGGGCGGCGGGCATCGCGATGTCGCCGGCGCGCGCTGCGGCATGGGCGCCCGAGCGCTTGCCGAAGATCAGCGTGTCGAGCAGCGAGTTCGCGCCGAGGCGGTTGCCGCCGTGGACCGAGACGCAGGCGACCTCGCCGGCGGCGTAGAGGCCCGGGACCTTCGGGACCTGGCCGTCGACGTCGGTGCGGACGCCGCCCATGATGTAGTGCTGGCCCGGCCGGATGAGGATGGGCTCCTTGGTGATGTCGACGCCCGCGAAGTCGCGGCCGAGGTTGACGATCTCGCGGAGCGCCTCGTGAATGCGCTTGGTCGGCACGACGGTGACGTCGAGGTAGATGCCGGCCTTGTCGGGGCCGGCGCCGCGGCCCTCGTTGATCTCGGTCTGCTCGGCGCGCGACACCACGTCGCGTGAGGCCAGCTCGAACTTGTTCGGGGCGTACTTGCCCATGAACCGCTCGCCCTCGCCGTTGATCAGGTGCGCACCCTCACCGCGAGCGCCCTCGGTGATGAGGAAGCCGTTCATCATGCACGTCGGGTGGTACTGGATCATCTCCATGTCCATCAGCTCGGCGCCGACGTCGTACGCCTGGGCCATGCCGTCGGCGGTGCAGATGAGCGCGTTGGTGGTCGGCTTGAAGATCTGGCCGGCGCCACCGGAAGCGAGGATCGTGGACTTCGCGTTGAAGACCTCCATCCGGCCGGTGCGGATGTCGCGGGCGATGCAGCCGCCACACGAGCCGTCCTCGTTGAGGATCAGCGACGTCGTGAACCACTCTTCGTAGCGGTCGATCTGGTCGCTGAACTTCATGAGCTGCTCGTAGAGCACGTGCAGGATCGCCTGGCCGGTGATGTCGGCGACGTAGAAGGTGCGCTTGGCAGACGCGCCACCGAAGGCGCGGGCGTCCATCTGGCCGTCGGCGTTGCGGTGGAACGTGACGCCGAGGTGCTCGAGGTGCAGGATCTCGCCCGGCGCCTCGCGGCACATGACCTCGATCGCGTCCTGGTCGCCGAGGAAGTCCGAGCCCTTGACGGTGTCGTAGGCGTGGCTCTCCCACGAGTCGGTCACCTTGACCGCGCCGTTGATTCCGCCGGCAGCAGCGACGGAGTGGGAACGGACAGGGTGGACCTTGGAGAGGATCGCCACCGAGGCGCCGGTGCGGGCGGCCTCAAGGGCGGCTCGCTGGCCGGCGAGCCCGGCGCCGATGATCAGGACGTCATGGGAAGGCATTAACAGGCAGATCTCACGGCTCGGGTGCTGCCAGACCATATACGGCGGAGCCCTTCCGGCGGCTCTACGTCACGCGCCAGGAACGGCCGGTAATACCGAGTCCTGAGGGCGGAATTTGGCTTGCGCTCAGCGGCTGCGGGCTGCGAGCACGACGGCCTGGCGCAGCGTCGTGCCGGTGACGATGCCGAGCGGCTCGCCCTCGCTGCTCAGCGCCAACAGCGGGCCGCCGTCGCGCAGGCGCGGGTCGATCGCGACCTCGCGCAGCGACGTGTCGCCCGCGACGGTGCGGTCGCCGACCTCGTCGGCCAGCTCGGCAAGCGTGAGCGCGGGCTGGCCCTTGGCCATCGCCTCTTCGATCGCAGCGGTCGCCAGCAGCGCAGGCGGGGCGTCTGGGCGCCGCACGACGACCCACTTGCCGGGCGGGCCGCCCTCGTCGGTCGCGCGCAGCACGGTGTGGTGGCCGTCGACGGCGCTGACCGACGGGTCGGCGATAGCGCCGACCGTGACGAGGTCGAGGCGCTCCTGGCGCCGGGCGGAGTCGAGGCTGCTGCGCGCCGCGATCGAGACGAGCCAGCCGAGCAGGGCGATCGAGAAGCCGTCGGCCTGGGCGTCGGTCGTGAGGAGGATGAAGACGCCGCCGCCGACGAGCAGGCCGCCGATCACGAGGCCGGCCGTCGCGGCCCAGCGGGTCGCCTTGTGCGGGTCGCCCGTGACCTTCCACGCGATCGCGCGGGCGATGACGCCGCCGTCGAGCGGGTAGGCCGGGAGCAGGTTCAAGAGCAGGACGGCGAGGTTGAGGGTGCCGATCAGGCCGGTGATCGCGAGCCAGGGATCGGCTTGCTCGCCGTCGGCGACGTCGCTGAGGCCCGTCGATCCGAACCCGAGCGCGATGCCCAGCAGGACGGCAGCGATCAGCAGCGTCACGACCGGGCCCGCGACCGCGATCTTGAACTGCTCGCCAGGGCTGCGGGGCGCTTCGCTCAGGCGGGCGAAGCCACCGAACATCCAGAGCTCGATGCCGTCGACCTTGAGGCCGGCGCGCATGGCGGCGAACGCGTGCCCGAGCTCGTGGGCGACGACCGACGCGAAGAACAGCAGCACCGCGATCGCAGCGAGCAGCGTGGCGCCGGCCTGGGAGGCCGTCGTGATCTCGGCGAGGTGGTTGCCGAGCAGCCACACGAGCACGAACACGACGATCAGCCAGCTCCCGCTCGCGGTGATCGGGATGCCGCGTACGGAGCCGAAGGAGAGTTTCCCGAACATCAGTGCTCACATCATGGCGCGTCGGGCTCCGTAATGAGCAGGGCCGCGCGCCGAGGTGTCCTCGGC
>JAEYAL010000219.1 GCA_023404805.1 Actinomycetes bacterium
GACTTGGCCGGTTGCCGGCGGTGGGACTTCGGGCGCTGCGTGATCGGCGGGCGGGCGGCGGCGAGGGCGCGGCGGTTTGCGTCGACTTGGCCGGTTGCGGCGGTGGGACTTCGGGCGCTGCGGCGCCGGCGGGCGGGCGGCGCGCGTTATGTCAAGTTGGCGGTCGGCTTTCAGCGTTCTCGGAACATTTACCCCTCTATGCCGTGGCAGGGGTTCCGAGAACCGCGTCGCGAGCGGCCGCCCAAGCGTTCTCGTAGTGAATGCCGCTCTATGCCAGACCAATCCTGACGAGAACCCCAGCCCGCCGACCGCGGCGGCGTTCTCGTAGTGAATGCCGCTCTATGCCAGACCAATCCGGACGAGAACCCCAGCCCGCCGACCGCGGCGGCGTTCTCGTAGTGAATGCCGCTCTATGCCAGGCCAATCCTGACGAGAACCCCAGCCCGCCGACCGCGGCGGCGTTCTCGTAGTGAATACGGCTCTATGCCAGGCCAATCCTGACGAGAACGCCCGCGGCGAAGTCCCGCTGCCGTGAGCAGCTCGGTCGCCGTAGCGCGCACCGCCCTCGGTGCGGATGGCCCGCCGGCCGCGCGGCCTGCGCAGTCCCGCTGCCGCCAACGGCTGAGTCGACGCCTTCGGTCACCACTGCGGCTGGATGCCCGGCGGGCGCCGCTGGACCGGCTTGATTCCGGCGCGCGGTCTGAAAGGGTGGTCGGGGCCCGCGCCGCCGCGCCCTGACCCACCAGGAGAACCCTTCCCGTGCAGAGCCTCAGCCCCGGACAGAACACGGCACTCCCGGCCGCGTCGCCGATCACGATCACGGTGAAGGCGCAGGCTGGCCATGTCGACCCGATCGCCCTGCTGCTCGACGCGGGGCGGAAGGCCGACGGCGACAACGGCGTCGTGCTGTTCTCCAACCCGCAGGCCGCCAACGGCGCGGTCCAGCTCGACGTCGGCGCCGACGTCGTCACGGTCGACGTGGCGGCGCTCCCGGCAGCGGTTGAGACGGTGCTCGTCGTCGCGCAGGCCGACGGCACGCCGACCGTGCAGGCCAACACCGCCGTCGAGGCGACGATCAGCGCCGGCGGCGCCCCGGCGGCCTCGGTCAAGCTCGACGCGCTCCCGGCCGTCGCGACCCTGCAGGTCGCCGAGATCTACAAGCGCAACGGGGAATGGAAGGTCCGCGCGCTCGGCGACGGCTACGCCGAAGGGCTCGCGAAGCTGCTGACGGTGCACGGCGTCGACGTGACCGACGACGGCTCCGGGCAAGACGCGGCGCCGACCCAGGCGACGCCCGCCGCTGCCTCCGCTCCCGCGGCGCCCGCGCCTTCTCCGGCTCCAGCCGCGGCGCCGTCGGTCAACCTCGAGAAGCAGCGCCTGATCGACCTGCGTAAGAAGGTCGAGACGAGCGCGCCGCCGTCGCTCGTGAAGTCGTTCGACAGCGCCGTGGTGAGCCTCGAGAAGCAGGGGCTGGTCGGCGAGCGGGCCGAGGTCGTCCTCGTGCTCGACGTCTCCGGCTCGTCGTTCCCGCTGTTCCGCAACGGCACCTACCAGGCGCTCGTCGACCGCTGCCTGGCCGCCGGGCTGCTGTTCGACGACAACGGCGAGATCGAGACCTACCTGTTCGACTCGCGCGTGCACGAAGGCGAGACGGTCACCCTGGCCAACCGCGACGGCTGGACCGACCGCGCGATCGAGACGAAGGGCATCTTCCGCGGCACGCAGTACGCCAAGCCGCTGGAGGAGCTCGAAGGCAAGCTCACGCGCGGCGCCGCGATCCCGACGTTCGTGTACTTCGTGACCGACGGCGGCAACTCCGACCGCAAATCGACGGCCGAGGTCGTCACGCGGATGGCGGGGCTGCCGGCGTTCCTCAAGTTCATCGCGGTCGGGCGCGAAGACGACTTCCCGTTCCTCGTGCGCCTGGATGACCTCGCGGGCCGCGAAGTCGACAACGCCGACTTCTTCGCGGTCGCCGACCCCAAGACGGTCGACGAGAACGAGTTCTTCGAGCTGGTGATGCAGGAGTTCCGCGGCTGGCTGGTGGAAGCGCGGCGGCTGGGGATCCTGGCGGCCGCTTGACGCAACGTCAGCGGCTGGGCGTACGTTGTGCGCCGCCTGTCCCTTGACGATGCGCCGCTGCTGCGCAAGGTTCGAGGCCAGCGCTGCGCGGTGCCCCCACCACCGCCAGCAACCTGCGGGCACCACCCCCTGAGCCACCCTCGCCCGCGCCAACCATCCAAGAGAGACACCGCTCCATGTTCACCGCCTCCCGCACCCGCCGCGCCGCGGCCCTGCTCGGTTCGGCCGCCCTGCTCGCGCTTGCGGGCTGCGGCGACGACGAGAAGGACACGGCCGACACCCCGGACGCCACCGAAGCCGCCGCGATCCCGGCCCCGGCCGCGATCAAGAGCGCAGGCAAGATCACCTTCTGCAGCGACATCGCCTACCCGCCGATGGAGTTCTACGAAGGCAGCGACGAAGAGGGCGCTGACATCGACATCGCCGAGGAGCTCGCCGACCGCATGGACGTCGACGCCGAGTTCACGAACACCGGCTTCGACGGCATCATCGCCGCGCTGAAGGCGAAGAAGTGCGACGCGATCATCTCCTCGCTGACGAACTCGCCGGAGCGCGCCAAGGAGATCTTCTTCGTGGACTACGCCCAGTTCGGCCTCGCGCTGCTGATCAAAAAGGGCACGACCGGCATCGACTCGGTCGAGGCGCTGAGCGGCAAGACCGTCGCGGTGCAGGTCGGCACGACGACCAAGCAGGCGCTCGAAGCCGAGAGCAAGAAGATCGTCGACAGCGGCAAGCCGGCGATCAAGGTCCAGACGTTCCCGAAGGACACCGACGCCGCCAACGCGCTGCGCACCGGCAAGGTCGACGCGTACCTCACCGACGCGCCCCCGGCCGCCTACTTCGTGAAGCAGGCCCCGAACGACTTCGAGCTCGCCGCGACCCCGCAGATCGAGCCGGCGCCGGTCGGCATCGGCCTGCGCAAGGACGACAACGAGCTGCAGATCGCCATCAAGACCGGCATCGACGCGATGACCGACGACGGCAAGCTCAAGGAGATCCTCGACAAGTGGGAGCTCGGCGAGTTCATGCTCGCTGCGCAGTAGTCCGCTTACGTGCTCAGCGCTCACCTGATCGCGGCGTTCGACAGCGACCTCTTCTGGTCGCGGATCCTCGAGCCGGACTCCGTCTTCCTGGGGGCGCTGTGGACGACCATCTACATCTCAGTGCTGGCCCAGCTCGGGGGGATCACCCTCGGGCTGGCGTCGGCCCTGGCCGGCCGCAGCCGGCTGCTGCCGGTGCGGTTCCTCAACGGCATCTACATCACGGTCATCCGCGGCACGCCGCTGATCGTGCAGATCTTCTTCATCTACTTCGGTGCTGAGCTGCTGCTCGGCGTGACGTTGTTCCCGAAGGAGCTCGACGTCGGCGTCGGCGTGGTCGGCGGCGCCGTGATCGCCGGCATCATCGCGCTCGCGCTCAACGAGGGCGCCTACATGAGCGAGATCATCCGGGCCGGCATCAGCTCCGTCGATGAAGGGCAGACCGAGTCGGCGATGTCGCTTGGCATGACCCAGCGCCAGGCGATGCGCAAGATCGTCCTGCCGCAAGCGGCGCGCATCATCGTGCCGCCGCTCGGCAACCAGTTCAACAACATGATGAAGACGACGTCGCTGCTGTCGTTCATCGGCGTGCTGGAGCTGTTCGCCGAAGCCCAACAGCGCTATTCCGTCGACTTCAAGCCCGTCGAGTACTTCGCGGCGGTCGCCCTCTGGTACCTGCTGCTCACGACGATCTGGAGCATCTTCCAGGCGTGGCTGGAGCGCCGCCTGGACCCGGCTGGCGCGTCCGATCGCGGCCCCGGCCCGATCGGCCGGATCAAGGGCCGCCTGCGGCCGGCGTCGGCCTCGGCCGGAGGTGGCGCATGACGCTCGGCACGGGCGACGCCGGCCTCGTCGCCGCACCGGCCGGCACGGTCTCGGCGCGCGGCGTGGTGAAGCGGTTCGGATCGCTCGAAGTGCTCAGCGGCATCGACCTCGACGTCGGCTCCGGCGAAGTGGTCTGCCTGATCGGGCCGTCAGGCTCGGGCAAGACGACGTTCCTGCGCTGCCTGAACCAGCTCGAGACGATCGACGCCGGCCTCGTCGAGATCGACGGCGTGCCGCTCGGCCAGCGCCGCAGCGACGACGGCAAGCTCCGGCCTGCCAAAGCCAAAGAGGTCGCGGAGATGCGGCAGGACATCGGGTTCGTGTTCCAGCGCTTCAACCTCTGGCCGCAGAAGTCGGCCCTCGAGAACGTGACGCTGGCGCCGCAGCTCGTGCGCGGCACGCCGAAGGCCGAAGCGCAGGCGTACGGCCGCCAGCTGCTGGAGCGCGTCGGGCTCGGCGACAAAGCTGACGCCTACCCGGCCAAGCTCTCCGGCGGCCAGCAGCAGCGGGTCGCGATCGCCCGCGCGCTGGCGATGAAGCCGAAGATCATGCTCTTCGACGAGCCGACCAGCGCGCTCGACCCCGAGACCGTCGGCGACGTGCTCGCGGTGATGCGCGAGCTCGCGGCCGAAGGCATGACGATGGTCGTCGTCACCCACGAGATGGGCTTCGCCCGCGAGGTCGCCGACCGCGTGCTGATGATGGACGGGGGCGTCGTGATCGAACAGGGCCCGCCGGCCGAGTTCTTCGCGAGCCCGCGCGAGGAGCGCACCCGCCGCTTCCTGGCGCGCGTGCTCGACACCGGCACGACCGCGCCGCCCCCGCCGGACGGCGGCGGCAAAACGCTCGACGCGATCTGACCCTCCGCGGGCGGCGCAGCCAGCCCCCCCGGGGCCGGCCTGCGATCTGCCGCGCTAGCGCACGGTGACGCTGCGCAGGCGGTCGGTCAGGACCGCCTGCCCGCGGCTCACGCGCACGCGCAGCGCATAGCGCCCGGGAGGCAGGCGCCGGACGAGCTCTTGGTTGACCGTCAGCTGGCCGCTGGCGCTCCACGACGACGTCGCGAGCTTCCAGGCGGGCGGCTCGGCGCAGGCGCGCTTGCCGGCGCGCGAACGCACGGCGCCGCCGGCGAACCGGCCCTTGGCGAAGATCCACCAGCGGCAGATCGTGTCGCGGACGGCGATCTTGACGACAAGGCCCGTCGCGTCGATCGGCCGGCCGAGGTTCAGGGAGGCTTTGACGGTGGTCTCCCGCTTGGTCGAGCTGGCAGAGGTCGCGAGCGGCGCCGTGTTCAGCTCCAGCGCCGTGGGCGGCAGAGCCCGGCGCACGACCGGCGGATCGATCTTGCCGCCCGTCGTCGGCTGCGGCGTGGTCGGCTGCGGCGTCGTCGGCTGCGGCGTGGTCGGCTCCGGCGTCGTCGGGCTGGTCGGCTCGGGCGTCGTCGGCTTCGGCGGCTCCGGCGGCGCGGGTTTGGTGTCGTACTCCGCAGCCGGGGCGTCGCCGCCGTTGTCCGGGACGATCCAGCTGCGGGCGGCCGAGGTCTTGCCGTCGCTCCAGCGCGCGAAGTACCAGGTGGTGCCAGCGGTGTCGGTCCAGCTCTCGGCAGCCGAGAGCTCCGTGCTGAAGCCCGCGGCCAGCTCGATGGCGCCGGGCGCCGCGACGGCGCTCTCGCCGAGGTCGCGGCGGACCGCGACGCGGGCGCCGGCCGGAGCGGAACGCAGCGAGACGTCGACCGGCTTGGGCAGCAGCTTGATCGTGCGCGTCACGGTGGAGCTGTCGGCGCCCGGCGCGACGATCCGAACGCGGGTATAGGAGCCCAGCTCGTGCGAAGGATCGGGCGTCACGGTGATCTGCATGCGCTGCTCGCCGTCGACGGTCTCGAACGGCGGCTGCTTCTCGACGAGCGGGTGCTCGTGGCTGCTGCCGTGCACGGTCGTCGCGCGCCACTTCAGCTCGCTGTCGGGGATCTTCGTGGCTTCGGCGTCGCCAGCCGGCCGCGAGGCGCGCACGACCACCGGCTTGCCGAGCACGACGTGCGTCTCGTCGGCAGGGGAGACGATGTCGACGTCCGGCGGCGGTCCGCTGCACAGGTAGCGGGCGGCGACCGAGCGGCTGGTGCCGCGGGTCACGACGAGGCGGATCCAGCCCTGCGACGGGAGCTGCGCGGCCGTGATGGTCGTGGTGCGGGCGGTCCGTCCGGCGTCGCTGAGCCCGTCGCCGTCGATGTCCCAGCGGTAGACCGCGCCAGCGCCCGCGTCGGCGGCCGTCAGCACCACGTTGCCCTGCGTCTGACCTGCCGCGGCGCAGGCGCCGCTCACCGATTCGATGTTCGCTTGGACCTCAGGCGCGGTGCGGATGCGGTAGAGCCCGCCGACGTTCGCATCGCCGTAGTGCATCGACCACACCGTCCCGTCGGCCTGCGGCCGCGACGTGAGCCGGTAGAACTGCGAGAGCAGCTGCGGCTGGCCGTTGACCTGCACCGTGATCTTGGGCGGGGCATCTCCGATGCGGTCCAGCAGCGCGTCGACGGGCCGCCCTGGGCCAGCATCGGTCTGCATCCGCGGGCCGCGGTTCTCGTCGGCGGGCACGCGCAGGCCGCCGTCGAGATCGGTGTTCGACGGGTCGTCGGCATCGCGGCCGACGCGGTAGAGCCAGCCGCGCACGTAGTCGCCGAAGACGTAGGAGCCCTGCCAGGCGCTCGGCAGCGCGACCTCGGCATCGGCGCCGGACTGCGGCGCCAGCAGGCCGCCCGCGACCACCGCCGCGCCGTTGTAGGGGTAGGGCGGGTCGGACCCTTGGTCGTGCTCGTACTCGACCGTCGGGAGCTTCACGCCCTTCGGCGTCGGGAAGCCGTGGCCGTCGCCGGTGGCGGTGAGCCGCTCGCAGCTCGTCTTGCCGGGACCGGACGGCGTGAGCTCCGGGCCGCCCCAAGCGCTCTTGACTGCGGTCGAACGCTCCGGTGACGAGTAGCCGACCGCCCAGTAGGTGCCTTCCCAGCAGGGCCAGCCGAGGTTGTCGCCTGGGTGCGCAATCGTGAGCCGCTCGACGCTGAAGTTGCCGACGTCGCCGATCGCGAGCACGGGCGCGCCGTTGCTGGCGCCGTCGGGCGGCAGCAGGTTGAAGCGGAACGGGTTGCGCATCCCGCGGACCCAGACCTTCGTGCAGATGCGCGAGAGGTCGGTCTCGGCGGGGCAGAACGGATGCCCGGCGACGCCGCGGCCTTCGCGGTCGATGCGCAGGACCTTGCCGGCGTAGCTCTCCAGGTTGAACGCGCGCAGCGACGCCGGGTCGCTGACCTCGAAGTCGCTGGCGTCGCCGATGCTGAAGAAGAGCGTGCCGTCAGGGGCCGACGCGATCGCGCCCATGCCGTGTGTCGAGGAATCCGACGGTAGGCAGTCGTAGGCGCCGTCGGCGCGGGTCGACAGGTCGCCGTCGGGGTAGATGTGGTTGTCGCCCATGTTCGCGTAGAGCGAGTCGGTGCGCAGCAGCACGCCGTTGGGGAACGCGTCCGTCTCTCCGGCGGGGGCTTCGCCCTTCGTGTAGGGCTTGCAGGTCGAGTCGGGGTCGGCGGGCGCGTCGGCGCCGACGATCGTCTTGAGGTCGGCGGCGGTCGCCGGGCCGCTCGTGGGAACAGCGATACGGATCACGGCGCCCGTGCGGCGGATGCCGTTGGGGTTGCCGCCGGCCACGTTGTTCACCCATTCGTTGGAGCCGCGGGTGATCGAGGCGTAGAGGTAGCGCTGGCCGCTCTCGAACTGCGAGTCGAGCGCGATCCCGACGAGCCCGCGGTCGAACTGGCGGGTGACCGGGAAGTCGTAGATCAGCTCGCCGTTGAGGTCATACGACGGGTGCGCGGCCGTGGACCCGGCCGCGCGCTGATAGCGGACGATGCGCCCGTTCTGGTGGGCGACGTAGACGTCGCCCGAGGGCGCGACTTGGAAGTCGACGGCGACGTCGAGGCCCGGCAGGACCGGCTCCTCGGTGAGGCTGTCGGTCGACGAGCCCGCGGCCGCAGCGCTTGCCGTTGTGGTGGCGGCGGTGTCGGCGACGGCCGCACGCGCAGCCGTCGCGGCATGGTCGTGGCCATCGTGCGCGGCGGCGGTCTGCGCATGCGCGAACGCGCCGACCCAAAGGGCGGCGAGCAGGCGAAAGACGGACCGCGCCGCGCGCAGCGCGTAGCGGTGCGTGCCAGAGGTGGGAGCAAGCACAGCGTCGAAGGTACCGAGCAGAACCGGTCAGTGCGACACGAACCGGTCACAGTTAACGCACCATTCAGTAGCGCGGCACAGTAACCGCTGTCAGTTGACAAGCGCGGCGCGGCGCCGGCGGCGGCGCCGTCGATCTGTCGAGCGCCGCGCCGGACGGGAACTAGGGTGGTCCGCAAGGCCTCACCGAGGCAGCAAAGGACACCCATGAGCGATCCGCAGTCGTCTGCTCCGTATCTCGATGCGATCGCGGCCTACGGGTCGCGCGGCTCCGGGCGCATGCACGTGCCGGGCCACAAGGGCGGCCCAGGCGCCGACCCGGGCCTGCGGGCGGCGATCGGCGAGCGGGCGCTGCTGATGGACGTGCCGCAGGGGCTCTACGGCGTCGACCTCGGCGTCGATATCACGCCGCAGCTGCGGGCCGAGGCGCTCGCGGCGGAGGCGTACGGCGCCGCGCGGTCGTGGTTCCTCACCAACGGCGCCACGCAAGGCAACCACGCGCTGACCCTCGCGCTCGCGCCGCCGGGCAGCACCGTGGTGGTCCAGCGCAACTCGCACGCGTCGGTCGTCGACGGGCTGGTCCTGTCCGGCGGCTTGCCCGCGTTCGTGGCGCCGGCCTACGACGACGCGCTCGGCATCGCGCATTCGGTCGTTCCGGCACAGCTCGACGCGGTGCTGCACGCGACGCCGGCGGCGAAGGTCGCGTTCGTCGTGTCGCCGACCTACTTCGGGGTCGCTGCCGACGTCGCCGCGCTCGCAGATGTCGCGCACCGCCACGGTTGCGCGCTCGTCGTCGACCAGTCGTGGGGGCCGCACTTCGGCTTCCATCCCGAGGTACCGGAGTCGGCGCTGCGCCTCGGCGCCGACGCCGTCCTGACCAGCACGCACAAAATGGCGGGCTCGCTGACGCAGTCGGCGATCCTGCATGTCGTCGACGGATCCCGACTCGACATCGCGGCGATCGACCGCGCCGTGCGGATCGTGCGCTCGACCTCGCCGTCGTCGCTGCTGCTCTCGTCGCTCGATGGGGCGCGCCGCCAGCTCGCGGTGCACGGCGAGGCGCTGCTCGACCGCACGATGCGCGGCCGCGGCGCGCTGATCGAGGCGATCGAGTCGAGCCCTGGCTTGACGCTGCTCGGCGCCCAGCTCCGCGGGACCGAGGGCGTGTTCGACGTCGACCCGCTGAAGGTCGTCATCGACGTGCGCGGCACCGGCGCCACCGGCTACGCCGTCGGTCAGGCGCTCGGCTCCTGGCACGACGTGCACCCCGAGCTGGCGACCGACACGACGGTGCTGTTCGTGCTCGGCCCGGCCGAGCGGCCCGACGACCTGGCGATGGTCGGCATCGCGCTGCAGCGCACCGCGGCGCGCGTCGCGGCCGAGGTCGCGGCGGGCGAAGTGGAGTCGGGCGCCGATGAAGCGCCCCGGATCATCGAGCCGCTGCGGGCGCCGACGAGCGAGACGGTCATCCCGCCGCGCGACGCCTTCCTCGGACCAGCCGAAGCCATCCCGCTCGGCGACGCTGTCGGCCGCATCTCGGCCGAATCGATCGCCGGCTACCCGCCGGGCATCCCGGCGCTGCTCCCAGGCGAACGCATCACGCCCGCGGTCGTCGACCACTTCCGCGAGCTCCTCGACGCCGGCGCGCGCCTCCACGGCGCCCAAGACCCGACCCTCGGAACGATCACGGTCGTGCGAACCTGACCACGCCCGTTTGCGGCCACCGCGGGCTCAACCCGCAGCCAGAAGACGCCGGCGGCAGCCTCGATCTCCGACCGGCGCACGACCCGGGAAGCGCTGGCAGCAGCAGGCGCCAGGGCCGGGGCGGCGGGTCGCGGCGCGCTGCAGGTCGGACGGCGACCCGATCGCGGTGATCCGGCCGGTGTAGGCGAAGCGGCCGTCCTCCAGCA
>JAEYAL010000241.1 GCA_023404805.1 Actinomycetes bacterium
GCGGTGGCGGGCCCGCGCCGCCGCGCGGTGCTGGCGGCCCGCGGCGCGGCAAAGCTCTCCAAGGCGACGGGGCGCGGCGGCACGTCGCTCCCGGGCAAGGTCCTGCTCAAGCTGGATCCGGCGGCGCTGCAGCGCCTCGCTGCCGCGCTGCCGCAGGTCGCGCTCGTCTCGGCGACCAACGGCAAGACCACGACGACCGCCTGCGTGCGGAGCATTCTGCGCGAAGCCGGACGGCTCCCGGTCGGCAACGCCGAGGGCGCGAACATGGCCGGCGGGATCGCGGCGTCGCTGCTGAGCCAGGAGTCGGCGGCCCGCGACCCGCGGGCGGTCGGGCTGCTGGAGGTCGACGAGTTCTGGCTCGCGCAGGTCGCGGCGGCCACGCAGCCGGAGGCGATCCTGCTCGGCAACCTGTTCCGCGACCAGCTCGACCGCTACGGCGAGCTCGACGCGATCGCTGAACGCTGGGGCGCGCTGCTCCCGACGCTCCCCGGCACGACCGCCGTGCTGTGCGCCGACGATCCGCTCGTGGCGTCGACCGCGCCGGAGGGCGGCAAGGTCGTCTGGTTCGGCGTCGACGACCCGTCGCTCGGCAAGGACGCGCGCGACCACGCCGCCGATGGCGTCCACTGCACCGTCTGCGGGACGACCCTGGAGTACTCGGTCGTCTACGCCGGCCACACGGGGGTCTGGGCCTGCCCGGGCTGCGGGCGGCGCCGCCCTGAGCCTTCGGTCCGCGCGACCGGCATTTCGTTCGACGGCGCCCGCGGGGCCCGGTTCACGCTCCACGCGGGCGACGACTCCGTCCCCGTGACCCTGCCGCTGCCCGGCGCCTACAACGTGGTCAACGCCGTCGGCGCCGCGGCCTTGGCGCTTCAGCTCGGCGCGACACTTGAGCAGTGCGCGGCTGGGATCGCCGCGATGGAGGCAGCGTTCGGCCGCGGCGAGCGGGTGTCGCTCGGCGACCGCGAGCTGCTGCTGATGCTCGTCAAGAACCCTGTCGGCGCGAACGAGGTCCTCCGGACGCTCGCGCTCGAGCCGCGCCCGCTCGATGTCCTCGCCGTGCTCAACGACCGCATCGCCGACGGCCGCGACGTGTCGTGGGTCTGGGACGCCGACGTCGAAGCCGCCGCCAGCTCGGTCCGGCGGATCGTCTGCTCGGGCACGCGCGCAGATGAGCTCGCGATGCGCTGGCGCTACGCCGGCGTGGATCCCGACAAGATCGTGGTCGTGCCCGACCTGCAGCCCGCGCTCGACGACGCCTTGCGCGGTGCCGCCGACGGGCCGCTGGTCGTCCTCCCCACCTACACCGCGATGCTTGAGCTCCGGCAGCTGCTGCTGAGCCGGGGCGCCGTCGCTGGAGCCTTCTCATGACCGCGCTTCCCGCCGAGGGCATCATCAACGCCGGCTTCCACGACGCCGAGTGCGCTGGCTACGTCGCCGACCTGCCGCTCTGGCTGTCGCTGGCCGAGACGGTCGGCGGACCGATCTACGACATCGGATCCGGCACGGGCCGCGTCTCGCTGCCGCTGGCCGCAGCGGGATACGAGGTCGTCGCGATCGACCTCGAAGCCGACCTCCTCGAGGAGCTCGGCCGGCGAGCGGCGGCGCAGGAGCTGTCTGTCCGCACGGCGACCGCCGATATGCGCACGCTCGGCGCCGACCTGCCGGGCGACCTGCCAGCGCCCGCGCTGGTGCTGATCCCGATGCAGTCGCTGCAGCTCGTCGGCGGCGCGGTCGACCGCCACGCGACCTTCAAGGGCGCCGCGGCGCTGGCCGCGCCCGGCGCTGAGATGGCGGTCGCGGTCGTCGGCGCGGTCGAGCCGTTTGATGCGCGCGACACCTTCCCGTCGCTCCTCCCGCCCGACATCGCGTACCTCGATGGCTTCCGGTTCGAGAGCACGCCGCTCGCGGTCCTCCAGGACGCGCCGGAGGACCAGATCGACATGCACCGCAAGCGCGTGGTCCGCGACGAGACCGGCATGATCCTCGGCACGCCGGAGGACATCCTCATCACGCTGAACCCGGTGACGATCCCGCAGCTGCAGGCCGAGGCCGTCGCCGGCGGTTGGTCGCTCGGGGAGGTCATCGAGATGGCCGCGACCGACGAGCACGCCGGCGGCACCGTCGTGACGTTCTATCTCGAGGACGACGACGCGTGAGCGGCATGCTGGCGAGCGGCGTGGCCGCGGCGTGGCCGGCCAGGGGCGAAGCATGAGCGGCCCGTCCGAAGGCCTCCGCGCTGGTGGCGGGGAGACCATGCGCGTCGCGTGGCTCTACCCCGAGCACCTCAACATCTACGCCGACCGCGGCAACCTGCTGCTGCTCGAGCGGCGCTGCGAGTGGCGCGGGCTTGGCTTCGAGGTGACGCCCGTCGGGATCGGCGACGCCCTCGACGCCGACGCCCACGACGTCTACTACCTCGGCGGCGGCCAAGACCGCGATCAGGCGCGCTGCGCAGCCGATCTGGTCGCGACCAAGCGCGACGCGCTGCATGCTGCAGCCGAGCGCGGCGCGGCGGTCCTGGGCATCTGCGGCGGGTTCCAGCTGCTCGGCCACGAGTACGAGCTCGGAGACGAGCGCATCCCGGGCGTCGGCCTCGTCGACCTGCGCACGGTGCGTGGCGCGGGCCGCCTGATCGGCGACGTCGAGATCACCGTCGACCTCCCCCGCGTCGACGGCTCTACCACCGGCCCGACCGCCCTGGCTGGCTTCGAGAACCACGGCGGCCGCACGCTGCTGGGCGACGAGCAGCCGCTCGGCACCGTCGTGCACGGCCACGGCAACGACGGCGCCAGCGGTGCCGAGGGCGTGCGACGCGGCAACATCATCGGCACGTACCTCCACGGTCCGCTGCTGCCCAAGAACGTCTGGTTCGCCGACGAGCTGATCGCCCGCGCCGTCGGCGTGGTGCCGGATCAGCTTGCGCAGCTCGACGACCGCCTCGAGGACGCCGCGCACGCCAGCGCGCGCCGCGCGGCGACCCGGTCCGCGCCGTCGCGCTCGCCGCTGGCGCGCGTGCGGGCCAAGCTCGGCCGCGGCTAGGCAGCGGACTCCCGTCGTTTGCGGTCGTCCGACGGCCGTGATCCACGGCAGTTGGCGCAGCCCGCGGCTACGCGGCGCAGGTCCCAGAGCAGCAGCGCCGCCTGGACGGCGACCGTGACGCCGATCGCTGCGGAGAAGGCGGCGGCGGTGCCCCACGGCTCGACCGCGACAGCGACCGTGAAGAGGAACCCCGCGAACGAGAAGAAGCCGCGGACCATGTTGCGCAGCAGGTTGAGCGTCGTGGCGCGGGTCTCGTGAGCGGTCGCGAAGCCCGCGAGGACGCTGGTGATCACGGGGAACGGCGCGAGGATCCCGCTGGCCGTCGGGCCGAGGCGCGAGGCGGCCGACGTCAGCGCCAGGACCATGGCGGCCGCGACGCCGCCGCGCAGCAGCAGGTCGTGTTTCGGGCGTCGCGGCGGCTCGGGCTCCTCACCGGGCGCAGGGCGCGGGAAGACCGCCAGCGCCGCGGCGAACACCGCGCAGTCGAGGACCATGCCGGGCACGGGCGCGAACCCTGGCTGCGCCACCAGCGCGCCGACCGCGAGGAACACGCCCCAGCCCAGCACCACGCTGCCGATCGCGCCGAGCCGCGGGCCAAGATTGGCGACGGACAGCACGAACGCCGTGAGCGCCATTAGCGCGACAAGGCTGTTCGCCGCCGCCTGCGCCGCGAACACTTCGCCCTGCTCGAGCGCGTAGATGAACAGGATCGGCCCGGCGACCACCGGCAGCCCGCCGAGCAGCCCGCCGACGCGCGGCCCGAACCGCCGCACCGCGAGCGACACGAGCACCACGAACGCCGGCGCAAGGGCCAGCTTGGTGAGCAGGATGCTCAGGCGTCGTCACCTACATCGATCAGCTCGACACCGGCGGCCTCGAGCACGTCGGCGCCGTCAAGCACCGCATAGCCCTGGCGGAAGTAGACGCGCTGGATCCCGGCGCCCGCGATCAACTTCGCGCACGGCGGGCACGGGAAGTCAGTCACGTAGAGCTCGGCCCCCGCCGTCGACTCGCCCGCGCGCGCCGCGTCAGCGATCAGCCGCGCCTCGGCATGGGTCGCGAGGGAGAGCTCGAGGTGCACGCCCTTGAAGAAGTTGCTCCGCGGATCGCCCGCGGCGTAGGCCGCGAGCGGCGTCGGGTTCAGCTCGTTGCGGGCGGTCCGGACTGCACCGCTCGGCAACCGGAGCGCCGCGCCGACCTGCCGCCACCAGTCGACGCTGCCAGCAGCTTCAGCTTCGGCCGCCTCGGCCAGCGCCGCCCAGGCGGCGTCGTCCGGCGAGACCGGCAGGGCAGGCGGCGTGAGCAGCTCGACCGACTTGCGCTTGTCCCACCGCAGGAACACCGCGTCGTAGGTGACCGGGTTGCGCGGGAAGTACTGCTCCGCCACGAGGTAGGACACGTCCTCCGATGGCATCACGAGCGCCGTGCCCGCCTCGGCCAGCGCCGCGGCGCCAGCGGCGTCCAGCACCTCGACCGACGACGCCACGCCCCACGCCGCGATCGCCGACGCGACCAGGGCAGGATCGAGCGCCCGGATGTCCTTGGCGAGCGGCCGGAAGTCAGCGTGGAGCTCGCGGCCGATCACGTAGAACGGGCGGCCTGCGGCGTGCGCGTCGAGGAAGCGCCGGTAGCCCTCGTGGAGCACCGGCACGTAGGCGGCGACGGCGTGGGTCGGCGCGCTCATCGGCCCGCCTGCCGGGTCATCGCCGTTTGAGGATGTCGTCGATCAGGCCGGGCAGGACCTGTGCGAGCGCCGGACCGAGTTTGTCGCCCAGGTGCATGTACATCTGGCGGATCCGCTCGGACGTCGTCACCGCGGCCTGGCGCGGCAGCACTTCGACGCGGCCGCAGAACTCCTCCAGCGCGTCGAGGTCCGCCGCTGAGTAGGAGTGGTCAGCGGTCAGCACGAGCACTTCAGGTGCGACGGCCTTGATGAGCGCCCACTTGGGATCGGCGTCGTCCTTGAGGTAGATCAGGTCGACGGGGCGCTGATGCGCGAGCAGCTCCAGGCGCTCGCCCTCAGGCACCATCGGGCGGTCGTCGCCCTTGCGGCGGCGGATCTTGGCGTCGCTGTCGACGCCCACGACGAGGACGCCGCCGAGCTCCTTCGCTGCGGCCAGGTACTTCACGTGGCCGAGGTGGATCAGGTCGAACGAGCCCGACGTCAGCACGATGGAGT
Organism: Actinomycetes bacterium; assembly: GCA_023404805.1. Taxonomy (GTDB): domain Bacteria; phylum Actinomycetota; class Thermoleophilia; order Solirubrobacterales; family Solirubrobacteraceae; genus JAGIBJ01. Next base: position 5,222 of record JAEYAL010000241.1, read on the forward strand.
GGCCAAGCGCCCGAAGTTCCGCGACCGTCTTGGTCATCTCGTCGAGCGAATCGACGAGCCGGTCGGCGAAGTTCACGTGCGGGCTGAGGATCCGGCCGCCGTTGGCGCTGTCGGGAGTCGTTCGGGTCATCGCAAAATGCTGAGGTTCAGCCCCCGGAACCCTACAGGCGCCCGCGCGCGCCTCTACTCTCGGTGGTGATGCCCAACTACCTCCCGTTCGACGAGCGGCGCCCCAGCACCCAGTACCAGGACATGCTCCGGACCATCCGCGAGCAGGGCGTGCGGGTGCAGACGAAGCAGGGCGAAGACGCGCTCGCCGTGGCGGGGATCGCGATGCGCTTCCCGATGGCGCAGGGCGCGGCCGTGATCACCGAGCGGTCGATCGGCGGCTTCTACGACAAAGCCATCGGCGAGCTGTGCGCGTTCATCAACGGAGCCCGCACGCTCGATGAGTTCAAGGCGTTCGGCTGCGACTGGTGGGGTCCCTGGGCGACCGAGAAGAAGACCAGCTCACGCGGCCTGAAGCCCGGCGACCTCGGCCCCGGCTCGTACGGCCACGCCTTCCAGAACTTCACGACGAACCTCGACGACGAAGCCGACCGCGGCTTCGACCAGCTCCCCGCGCTGATCCAGAAGCTCAAAGACCTCCCGATGGACCGCACGGCGCTGATGAGCCCGTGGATCCCGCAGGCGAACCACCGCACCGCCGACACGAAGTCGCGCAACACGATCGCGCCCTGCCACGGGTGGATCCACGCGATGGTGCTCGGCGACAAGCTCCACATCGTCCACAACCAGCGGTCTGGCGACACGCCTGTCGGCGTGCCGTCGAACATGGTCCAGTACAACGCGCTCGGCCTGATGATCGAGCATCTCACGGGCTACGAGCTCGTCGAGTATGTGCACTGGATCCAGTACGCGCACATCTACGCCAACCAGATCGAGCATGTCGACGAGATGCTCTCGCGCGAGCCGCTGCCGCTGCCGACGCTCGAGCTCACCGAGGCGGGCAAGCGCGTCACCGACATCCACGACTTCCGCGCCGGCCACTTCGCGCTCAGCGACTACCACCCGCATCCGAGCATGAAGTCGATCCCGGTGCTGACGTGATCCGGCCCGTCCTCATCGCCGTCGCGCTCGCCGTCGCGGGCAGCCTGGTCTTCCGCGTGAAGACGGCCCGCTAGCCGTGCTCGCGATCGTCGTGGCCTATGGCCGCAACCGCGCGATCGGCGTTGACGGCGACCTGCCGTGGCACCTGCCGTCCGACCTGAAGTTCTTCCGCGAGACCACGATGGGCTCGCCGGTGATCATGGGCCGCAAGACCTACGAGTCGATCCCCGCGAAGTTCCGGCCGCTCCCGGGCCGGCGCAACCTGATCCTCACTGAGAACCCCGACTATGCGCCAGCCGAAGAAGGCGCCGAGGTCTACCGCTCGCTCGATCATGCGCTGCGCGCCACCGAGGGCCATGACGCGTACGTGATCGGCGGTGCGCGGACCTACTCAGAGGCCCTCGAGTCGGGCGTGATCGACCGGGTCTACGCGACCGAGGTCGAGCTGGCTCCCGCGGGCGACGCGTTCTTCCCGCCGCTCGGCCGGAGCTGGTCGGTCGTCGACGAGCAGGAGCGCGTGGTCGAGGACGACGGGACGGCGTTCACCGTGCGGGTCTACGAGCGGCAGCCGGATCCGGCTCGTGGCTGACGTCGCTGGCGAGGACCGCGAGGTCGGCGGCGGGCCGCCGACCGGGGCGCCCGGCGCGCTCTACGAGATGGCCGCGGCGCGCACCGCGGAGCAGCTCGCCTATATGGAGCAGCTGGAGCGCGACGGGATCTGCATCTTCTGCCCCGAGCACGTCGGTGAGTACCACCGCGAGCCGATCGAGTGGTCGGGCGAGTTTTTCTATGTCACGAAGAACGACTTCCCCTATGCGGGCACTGTCGCCCACTATTTGATTGTTCCGCACCTGCACGTCCGGTCGTTCGACGAGCTGCCCGATGAAGCCGGTTCAGAGCTGTGGGCGATCAAACGGATGCTGAAAGATCGCCTGCAACCGCTGGCCACGGCGACGGTCGAGCGCTCCGGTGACATGCGCTACAACGGGGGGTCCGTGGCGCATTTGCATACGCATTTCGTGGCCCTCCCGGCTGATCCGGAAAAGACCGTCCGCTTTAAAGTCAGCGCAGCTGCGGAATCCCGCTAACCACTGCCCGGTCTCCGTCCGCGCGTCCCGGTTAGGCTCCGGGCATGGGGGAACAGCACGCAGCGTTTGGCGAGCCGCTTCTTGAGCGGCCGAACTGGTTCGGCGGACGCCTGCTCACTGCCGACGACCTCGATCTGCAGCAGTGCTACGTGCGCGAGCGCATGCGCCGCCGCAACCGGCTCCTGCACGGCTGGGGCGTCGTCCGCGGCCTCGACGTCGCCGCGGGCGCCGGCGTCGACCTCGTGGTCTCGGCGGGCTTCGCCCTCGACCCCGTCGGCAACGAGATCCTCGTCCCGCAGGACACCGTGATCGACGCCCAGGCCGCCGGCCTCTCCGGACCGGGTGAGACCCACTGGCTCGCCGTCCGCTGGGACGAAAGCCCGGTCGGCGAGCTGCCTGCGGCCCGCCCGAACGACCCGCCAGTCGCCGCCGCTTGGCTCGAGGACTTCGAGCTGGCCGTGCTCGGTGCGGCTCCGCCCGAACGGGAGTGCGGCCCCGGCGGCGCGACGCCATGGCTCGTGTTGGCGTCGCTCGTCTGGGACGGGCGCCACGAGTTCACGGTCGACACCTCGGTCCGACGCCGGCTGCAGCCGCCCGCTGAGGCGCCGCGGATCGGTCAGCTGCCGGTCGAGCCGTAGCCGCCGGCGCCGCGCGCGTCGCCGCCCTGCGGCAGCTCGTCGACGGTGACCACCGCGCTGAGCGCCACCGGCACGATCAGCAGCTGCGCGACGCGCTCGCCCGCAGCGAGGTCGATGGCCTGCTCGCGGTCGGTGTTGAGCAGCAGCAGCTGGAGCTCGCCGCGGTAGCCCGCGTCGATGATCCCGGGCGTGTTGACGACTGACAGCCCGAGGCGCGCCGCCAGCCCAGAGCGCGGGACGACGAACCCGGCGTAGCCCGGCGGCACCGCGATCGCGAGACCCGTGCCGACGCGCGCTCGGGCGCCCGGCGCGAGGTGCACGCCGTCGAGGATCGACAGGTCGAGGCCCGCGTCTCCCCCGTGCGCCCGCTGCGGCACGACCGCCCGCTCGTCGAGCACCTTGATGGCAAGGTCCGGAGCGGCGATGGCGGTCGGAGCGGTCACCGCCGCGATGCTACGAGGCGAGCCGCGGCCGCTACGTCCTCGGGCCCCGGACGGCTCGCTGCGAGTCCGCTACGAGCGCGAAACGGCTCGTCGGCTCGGTCAGGCGCCAGCCTGCGCCACCGCGTAGCGCTCGTACTTGGCCGCCCGCTGGTTCGGCACGCGGACCGTGAGGCGGACGCCTTCGGGCACGTCCTCGCGGACGAGCTCGTCGTCGACCTTGTAGAGCTCGGCCACGATCGCGCCGTCGGAGTGCGGGATCAGCAGCTCCATCGTGGTCGCCGTCGAGGCGAAGGCCTGCTCGATGACCTCGGTGAGCTCGTCGAGGCCCTCGCCCGTGGCCGCGCTGATCTGCACGGAGCCGGGGTGCGCGAGGCGCAGGCCCTGGCGCTCGACGTCGGAGAGGCGGTCGCACTTGTTGAGGACCAGCAGGCGCGGGCGCTCGCCGGCGCCGATCTCGTCGAGGACGTTCTCGACCGTCTTGATCGTCCCCCAGCGCATCTCGTCCTCCTCGGAGGCGTCGACCACGTGGAGGATCAGGTCGGCGAGCTTGGTCTCGACCAGCGTGGCGCCGAACGCGTCGACGAGCTGATGCGGGAGCTTGCGGATGAACCCGACCGTGTCGGTGACGAGGTAGTTGCGGCCGTTGAGGCGGGCGGTGCGGGTCGCCGGGTCGAGGGTGTGGAAGAGCTGGTCGCCGGTCGAGATCTCGGCGCCGGAGATCGCGTGCAGGAGCGTCGACTTGCCGGCGTTGGTGTAGCCCGCCAGCGCGAGCGACGGCAGCTGCGCGCGGTTGCGTTCGGCGCGCATCGTGTCGCGGTGGGCGGAGACATCCTTGAGGCGGCGCCGCAACTGGGCCATGCGGCCGCGGGCGAGCCGGCGGTCGGTCTCGATCTGGGTCTCGCCAGGGCCACGCGTGCCCACGCCGCCGTCGCCGAGGCGGTCGAGGTGCTGCCAGAGCCCTCGCATGCGGGCCATGTTGTACTGCAGCTGGGCCAGCTCGACCTGGAGCTTGCCCTCGGCCGAGTGGGCGTGCCCGGCGAAGATGTCGAGGATCAGCGCGGTGCGGTCGATCACCGGCAGCTTGAGGCCGTCTTCGAGGTTGCGCTCCTGGCGGGCCGAGAGCTCGTCGTCGGTGACGATCACGTTCGCGCCGAGCTCCTTCGCGAGGCGCTTGACCTCGGTGACCTTGCCCGGGCCGACGTACGTGTTCGGATGCGCGGCTTCGCGGCGCTGCACCACCTCGCCGACGACCTCGACCTCAGCGGTCTTGAGCAGCTCAGCCAGCTCGGTGAGGTCCTCGTCGGTGGCGAGCACGCCGACCATCAGCGCCTTCTGGCGGTCGCGCGCGCGGCGCAGCTCGTCGACAGCGTTGGGGTCGTGCGCTTCCTGGCGCTCGCGGCGCCGCTGAGCGCGGCGGCCCTCGATCTCCTCGGCGTCCTCGTCGTCGTCGCCCCAGTCCTCAGCCGCCAGCTCGGCGTCGTCATATTCCTCGACGTCGAGTTCGGAGTCGAAGCCGTCCGGCAGCGTGCTGCCGTCGAAGTCGTCGTTGTCGCGCTGCGGAGGGGTCTCGGGTTCAGGCACCAAGAAGCAGTCTAGGCCGTCGCTGCGACGCCGCGGCGGTCGAGCGGTCGAGCAGCGCCGCCTCCTGTGGGAGCGGCGTCAGGCGCTCGGCGGCACGCGCCCAGGCCGCCCTGCGCCCCTCTACCCTTCCGTGGGATGACCGCCGCCGCTGACGGACCCGCCTCGACTGCCGCCTCCGCCGCGCTGGCGACCCAGTTGGCGGAGGCGACGCTGGCGCTAGTCGATGTCCGCTCGCCGTCGTGGGAAGAGGCCGAGGCGCTGGAGCATTGCGCCGCGCGGCTCGCCGGCGCGGGCGTGCCCCTGCGCTGGGGTCCAGAGCGCGACGGGCTCCTCTTCGGCCAATTGGCATCTGAGGGTGACACCAGCAAGCCGCTGGTACTGCTCGCGGGCCATGTCGACACGGTCCCCGAGCAGGGCAACCTCCCCGGCCGGATCGCAGACGGCAAGGTGCACGGGCTCGGGTCGACCGACATGAAGGGCGCGTGCGCGGTGATCGTCGAGCTGCTCTGCGACCTGTGGGCGCAGCGCGACGGGCTCGCGTGCCGGCTCGGCGGCATCCTGTTCGCGCGTGAGGAGCTGCCGTTCGGCGACTCGGCGCTGACGCCGCTGCTCGCGCATGAGGTGTCGCTCGCCGCTGACGCCGCGGAGCTCCACGGCGGCGCCCGCGCGACCGACGCCGACTTCGCGGTCGTCATGGAGCCGACCTCGGGGAAGGTCCAGGCCGGGTGCCTCGGCAACCTCAACGCCACCTGGAAGTTCCAGGGCAAGAGCGCCCATTCGGCGCGGCCGTGGCAGGGCGAGAACGCGCTCGACGCGGTCGGCGCGGCGCTGACGCGGCTCGCGGCCGTCGAGCCGATCCGCCATGTGTTCGCGGGCCTCGAGTACGCCGAGTGCATCACCGCGACGGGCGTGCGCGGAGGCGTCGCGCGCAACGTCGTCCCCGGCGAGGCCGAGATCGACGTGAACTACCGCTATCCGCCGGGCAAGTCGGCCGCCGACGCCGAAGCGACGCTCCGCGAGCACACGGCGGGGCTCGGCGAGATCGAGATCATCGGGCACGCGCCGTCGGGCGCCGTCACGGTCGACGGGCCGCTCGCGCAGCGCCTGATCGCGCTCTCTGGAGACGCGCCCGAGCCCAAGCAGGCGTGGACGCCCGTCGCGGAGCTGACGATCGCCGGCGTCGACGCTGTGAACTTCGGGCCTGGCGACCCCCCGCTCGCGCACCAGGTCGACGAGTACGTGCGCATCGACGGGCTCGTGCACGCCTACGAGACGCTCGCGACGCTCGTGCGCGACGGAGCCGGCGCATGAGCAAGGTCCCGTTCCCGCCCGACCACATCCGGTACGCCGTCAACCCGGCGCTGCGCAACGCGACCACCTACCCGTTCCAGCGGCTCGCTCTCGCTCGGGCGGTCGCGAACACGGCGCCGGGCGGCCTGATCGACCTCGGCGTCGGCGAACCGCAAGAGGAGACGCCAGCCTTCATCCGCCAGGCGCTGATCGACGCGGTCGCGCCGCAGTCGCCCTACCCCACCGCCGTCGGCCAGCCGGCGCTGCGGCAGGCGATCGCGCGGTGGGTCCGCCAGCGGTACTCGGTGACGCTCAACCCCGACAAGCAGATCGTCCCGACGCTGGGCGCCAAGGAGATCGTCTACTCGCTCGGGCAGGCGTTCACCGACCGCGAGGGCTACTCGCTGACCTGGTCGGCCGACGACGGCGGCTACGACGGGTCAGGCTGGGACTCGGTCGAGTTCGCGCCGCGGCGGACGATCGCGCTGCCGACGCCGTCGTACCCCGTCTATGAGCTCGGCGCCCGGATGGCCGGCGCCTACCAGGAGCGTCTCAAGCTCACCGAGTCGGGCGGCTGGCTCCCCGACCTCGACCGGATCCACAACTGGGACGAGCTCGCGATCTTCTGGGTCAACTCGCCGCACAACCCGACGGGCGCCGTCGCGCCGCTGGAGTGGCTCGAGGAGGCTGCCGCCCTCTGCCGCCGCCACGGCGTGATCCTCGCCTGCGACGAGGCGTACAGCGAGCTGTGGTTCGAAGGCCACGCTCCGCCGTCGGGCTTGCAGCTGTCGGACCTCACCGGCGTTCTGGTGATCAACACGCTCTCCAAGCGCTCGTCGATGCCGGGGATCCGCAGCGGCTTCATCGCCGGCGACCCCGCCCTCATCAAACTGATCCAGCGGTGGCGCCCGAGCGTCGGCACCGCGCCTCAGGCGTTCGTGCAGGCCGCGGCGATCGCCGCGTGGAGCGACGAGGACCATGTGACGGAGGCCCGCGACCGCTACCGCACCAAGCTCGCGGCGCTGCAGCCCGGCCTCGACGCCCTCAGGCTCAGCAACGCCGGCGGCCCAGGGTCGTTCTTCCGCTGGCTCCGGCTGCCCGGCGAGTCCGCCTGGTTGCAGCCGGACGTCGCTCCGGCGCCCGAGATCGCGCACCTCGCGTTCCAGCTCGACGGCCGCATCGAACCTGACGAGCCGGTCGACCCGGACCGCGCGTGGCCGCCGCAGCCCGCGCGCCGCCCGCGGCGTTCGGCGCTCGCCGCGGCCATCCTCGCGCAGACGGGCATCGTCGCCGCACCGGGGTCGTTCTTCGGCGACGACTACGGCGACTACCTGCGCGTGGCCCTTGTGCCGACACTCGAGCGCTGCCACGAGGCCGCCGAGCGCATGGCACAGGTAGCCTCAGGCAGGTGACCGACCAGGCTGCCTCCACCTTCGCCCGACCGGCCTTCGCCGTCGGCCTGGCGACGATCGTCCGCTCGACCGGCGCGATCCTCGACACCTTCTACCCGGCGCCGACGATCGACCCGCAGGTCGCTCAGGACTTCGCCGCGCGCGCCGGGCTGACCGCGGCTGGTTCGGTGCGTCTCGCCCACGCCAAGGCCTCCGACCTCGGCGGCGGCTCGCTCGCCGGCTCGGTCGGCCCGGATGACGCCCGCGGCGTCGACCTCGTCGCCGTCGCGACACTGATCGAGGACCTCGACGCGATCCCGACCGACGCCCACGACGTCTACCTGCGCCTGCACCTGCTGTCGCACCGCCTGGTCCGCCCGCATGAGCTCAACCTCGACGGCCAGTTCGGCATCCTGCAGAACGTCGTCTGGACGAACCAGGGCCCGTGCGCCGTCGACGGCTTCGAGCAGGTCCGCCTGGCGCTGCGCGCCGCTGGCCGCCCGGTCAACGTGACCTCGATCGACAAGTTCCCGCGGATGACCGACTACGTCGTGCCGTCGGGCGTGCGCATCGCCGACGCCGACCGCGTCCGCCTCGGCGCCCACCTCGCGTCGGGCACGACCGTCATGCACGAGGGCTTCGTGAACTTCAACGCCGGCACGCTCGGCGCGTCGATGGTCGAAGGCCGCATCTCGGCGGGCGTCGTGATCGGCGACGGCACCGACATCGGCGGCGGCGCCTCGATCATGGGCACGCTCTCTGGCGGCGGCAAGGAGGTCATCAGCCTCGGCGAGCGCTGCCTCCTCGGCGCCAATGCCGGCCTCGGGATCTCGCTGGGCGACGACTGCGTCGTCGAAGCCGGCCTCTACCTCACCGCTGGCACGGTCGTCTCGACGCCCGAAGGCGCCGTCAAGGCCCGCGACCTCTCCGGCCAGAACGGCATCCTCGTGCGCCGCAACTCCGTGTCGGGCGCCGTCGAGGCGCACCCGCGTTCCGGCGGCTCGTGGCAGGGCCTCAACGCGGTCCTGCACGCCAACGACTGAGGGCGCTCGGCGAGCGCCAGCTTGTCTACCCCCGTTCGCGCAGGGCGACGCGGCCGGCTACCGTCGGCGTCCTGTGACGAACGCCCGTCTCACCACTCCCGGCTGATCAGCTCCAGCCCGCGCCGACCGCGCGGCGGAGTTCCACGCCCCTGAGTTCTACCCAGCTCCAGCCAGGTTCCGCCTGGCGGCAGCTGGTTGGCTGTCCCCGCCGCGCCGTTTGGCTGCGCGACCGGGCTACGGCCGCATCACGGCCGTGCGGCGGCCATGAGAGGTTGAGACGTTGTCTTCATATCGTGCCCTGCTGGCACGGCCCCGGGCGCTGCCGCTGGCCGCGTCCTCAGGTGTCGGCTGGTGGGCGTTCAACGGGTACGGGCTCGCGCTTGTGCTCGCCATCGAGCATGCGACCGGATCGTTCGCCGTCGCTGGCGCCGCCACGGCCGCGTTCGGCGCCGGGTCGGCGGTGTTCGCGCCGGTCCGCGGCCGCGCGGTCGACCGCGGTGGCGCGCCTGCGCTGCTGCGGCTCGCCGCCCTGCAC
>JAEYAL010000244.1 GCA_023404805.1 Actinomycetes bacterium
GGGTAGCGCCGAAGGCACGGGCCGCGCCGCCGCCGCGATCGGGGCTGAGCCGCGCGGCGGCGACGCGATCGGCGTGGTGACCTTCACGGTCGAGGGCTTCACGCCGGGCGAGGTCGGCGCGTACCTGTCGGCCGAGCACGGCATCGGCGTGCGCGATGGCCGGTTCTGCGCCCACCCGCTGCTCGCGCGCTTCGGCCTACAGGGCGGCGCGCTGCGCGCCTCGTTCGGCGCCGGCTCCTCGTTGGAAGACGCCGAGCGGCTCGTCGCCGCCGTCCGCCAGCTCGTCACCACCGGCCCGGAGCTCGCCTACGAGCAGACGGCCGGCGGCTGGGCACCCGTCGACGACCCGCGCGACCTGTCGGCCTTCCTCGGCCTCAGCGAGACGGTCGCCCCGGCACCGCGGCGCCCAGGCGTCTGCTGAGCCGCGGCGCGCCGCGCCCGCGGCCCCGTCAGGAAACTGAGCGTCCTTTAGTTGTCGCTATAGCAACCACTAAAGGACGCTCAGTGGAAGCCAAACGCCTCGCGGCCACTCGGGTCGGCAGAGCGCCCTATTAAGCCCTTCCGCCGACCCAAGTCGACCGCCGCGGCCCGGCTACGCTGGCGGCATGACTGCCGCTGCGCCACTTCCCGTCGACGGCTCCTGCTTGTGCGGCGGCGTGCGGTTCCGCGTGTCGGGCCCCTTCATCACCGCCGGGTACTGCCACTGCACGCACTGCCAGAAGCGCACCGGAACGGGGTCGTCCGTACAGGGGCGCGTCGCGCAGGACGATTTCGAGCTGCTCGCCGGCGCTGAGCTGCTCAAGGCGTTCACCCCCACGCCCGAAAGCCGTCCCAAGGTGTTCTGCGCCGAATGCGGCTCACACCTCTTCTCCGGTGACCCGCACACCGACGCCGAGGTCTCGATCCGCCTCGGCGTGTTCGAAGGCCCGATCGACGTCGAGCCGCAGTGGCACATTTTCGTCCGCTCAGCAGCACCGTGGGCACCGGTGCCCGACGACGGCGTACCGCGGCACGAGACGCTGCCGCCGGGCTGAGCCAGCGCGCACCGGGCCGAGCCGCGCGCGCCGAACTTCCCGACTGCGCCAAACCGTAGCGGCGCGCTGCCCCGCGGCGATCCGGTCCGGTGCGACCGGCGCTACTTCGCCTGGCGCTCGCGGGCGGCCTCGGCGAGCGAACGCCGCGCGGCGATCCTGCGCTGCTCGACCTTGTCGAGCGCGCGCTGACGTTTGCGCTCAGGCCCCGGGTTGAAGTGGCGCGCGGCGAAGTACGGCAGCGTCACGAGCGCGAGCAGCTCGAAGATGACGACCGGGAGGATCCCGATCACCACGAGGAACCGGCCGAAAACGTCGAGCGCCGTCGGCTCGGCGTAATGCACGATCACGTAGCCCGGCAATCCGACCGCGAGCGCCCACACGTACAGCCACGCGTTGCGGTCAGGTCGCTCGTCGCTCACAGAACGCACGCTAGCCATCCGCGCCCGCACCCGCGCCGGTCACCCGAGGACGCTCACCCCCCGTCGCTCTCGACACCGGGGACGACGGTCGACGAACGGACGTGGCGCCGCCGCAGCCCAACGCCACAGCCCAAGGCGGGCCCAAAGCAGATGAATCTAGCTACCTTTACCCGCTTTCGCTCTACCTTCGGGTAACGCCATTCGCCTCGCACCAGCTCGCCGCGAGGGCCGAAGCGCCCAGCCCGACCGCCGCCCCACCGAGGAGCCCCCATGCCCGCCACCACCACGCACCCCCGCTTCGGCATCTGGGCGATCGTCCACGGCGGCTGGGCGACGAACCGCCATCCCGAAGACCCGTTCGACCCGTCGTTTGAACGCAACAAGCGGGTGCTGCAGCTCGCCGAGGAACTCGGCTACGACTCGACGCTCGTCGCGCAGCACACGATCAACCCGCTGGGCGACGACCGCGACCAGATCGAGGCGTGGACGGCGTCGGCGGCGCTCGCCGCGGTGACGTCGAAGATCGAGATCATCACGGCGATCAAGCCGTACCTCTACCACCCGGTCGTGCTCGCCAAGCAGGCGCTGCAGATCGACGAGATCAGCGGGGGCCGCTCGGCGATCAACGTCGTCAACGCTTGGTTCAAGCCGGAGCTGCAGCGGGCTGGGATCGGCTTCCCGGACCACGACGAGCGCTACGCCTATGGCGAGGAGTGGCTCCACATCGTTCGGGCTCTCGTGTCCGGCGAGAAGGTCACGTTCAAGGGCAAGTGGTTCGACATCGACGGCTACCAGCTCAAACCCGCGAGCAAGTTCCGCGAGCGGCCGACGATCTACGTCGGCGGCGAGTCCGACCCGGCCAAGGACCTCGTCGCCCGGCAGGCCGACGTGTGGTTCATCAACGGCCAGCCGCCCCACGAGGTCGAGCGGTTGATCAGCGAAGTCCAGTCGCGGCCGCGCGAGGGCGCGCCAGTGCGGTTCGGCCTGTCGGCCTACGTGATCGCACGCGAGACCGAGGAGGAGGCGAAGGCCGTCGAGCAGGAGTTCTGGGGCTACGCCGAGCTCGACGCCAAGGACAACGCGCACGTGTTCGCCAACGCCGACGAGAAGGCCGTGATGTTCAAGACGTTCGCGAAGTACCCAGCGATCGGCACCAACGGCGGCACCGCGGCGGGGCTCGTCGGCTCCTACGACCAGGTCGCCGAGCGCATCCGGGCCTTCCACGAGCAGGGCATCGAGCTGTTCATGCTCCAGTTCCAGCCGCTGGAGGCGGAGATGCGGCGGTTCGCCGAGCACGTCGCGCCGCGCGTGCGGGCGCTGGCGCCGACGGCAGCGGCCTAGGCGCCGCGGGCGCCCCCACACAGCCCCGCGACCACACTCAGGCCTCCAAGCGCGCCGACGGAAGTGAGCGTTCTTTTTCTTCCCCTATAGGGGCAACTAAAGAACGCTCAAT
>JAEYAL010000331.1 GCA_023404805.1 Actinomycetes bacterium
CTTCTACGTGTACCCGAGCCTGACGCAGGCGCAAGGCGTCAACGCGCCTCGCCACATCGAGCGGCGCGGGTACCACATGCTCCACTGGCAGTCGTCGCGGTTGGGAGCGCGCTGCCGGTTCTTCGCCCCCATCTACCGGCAGGCCACCCCGTGGCTGAGCATCGGCGCCAGCCTGGCCACCGGGCAGACTCGGACGTCTGCTTCGCTCAATCTGGGGTACTCCGACGTGCGCGGGGCGTGGCGTGACTACCTCGCCCGCGAGAACCACGGCCGGGGCGTGATCCTGATCGGCCACTCGCAGGGCGCGTCGATGCTGCTCCGCCTGATGCAAGACGAGATCGACCGCCGCGACCAGACGCGCAGCCAGCTCGTGGGCGCATTCCTGATCGGCGGCCACGTCGCGGTGAAGCGCGGGCAGCGCGTGGGAGGCAGCTTCGCGCACATCCCGACCTGCGAGCAGCCAGCCGAATACGGCTGCGTCGTCGCCTATTCGGCGTTTGCGCGGGCACCAGCTGGATCGGCGCTCTTCGGCCGGCTCGGGCCGCTGAACAGGGTCTACGGCGGACCGTCGGGTCGGCCGTACGTGCCCGCATGCACAAATCCCGCGTTCCTGGCCGGCGACGGCGAACGCCTGCGCTCCGACCTCCCCGGTGTGTTCACGGCAAGCTGCCGGACCACGACCACGACCGCCGCCCTGATCATCGCCGCGGAGCGCGCCACGGACCTGCCCCCGGCCGAGCCGTGGGCCGACTGGGGCCTGCACAACAGCGAGATGGCGCTCACCACGGGCTCCCTCGAGCGCATCGCTGAACTGCAAAGCGCGGCGTGGCTCGCCGACCGAGCCCGTACCGCGTCGGCGCCGCAGTAGAGCCGGAGCGCGGGCGGCCACGGGCACTCTCGTCGACCATCCCTTGGCGGATCCTCGAAGCCTTCGCTTGTTCCGGGCGCAGCCGACCACCGCTGCCCCCTCCCCCGCGTTGCTGGCGTCATGAGAGGCAAGGGCCGGCGCCAGAATCGACCGGGCCGCCAATACCCAGCGGCATGGCGACTCAGGGGCACGCAAACCGATGCATAACGAGGCCGACCCGCACGTCATCGCGGCCATGCAGCTGCGCCGAGCGCAGTACCGCCACAGCCCGCCTCCCGCGACGCTGAACCGCACGGACCTGAAGCAGCGCGCTGCAGCCGGGCAACCGGCGTCGGCAGCCCCCGCGGCCAGAGCCGAAGCAGCCCCGGCCGCGGAGCGGTCCAGAGCACGGCCCGCGGCGGGACGCTGAAGACGCGGTCGGGATTCGTCCGGAAAGGCTCGGCGCGGCCGGCGCTACCCGCCGCTCAGGCGCGCAGCCTGCGGCTCCGCCGGGTCTGCCACCACTCCGGCAGCCGGCGCGCAGCCTGCGCAGGCTCGTGCAGTCGATCCAGCCGGCTTTCGGCGCCGCTGTCGCCGGCTAGCTCCTCAAGCGCATCCGCGACGCAGGCGGCGACCGCGCGCGCCAGCACCCCGGACTGCAGCTCCGCGACCGCGTCGCGCTCACCTGCGACGGTCGCCACCAGCTGCGGAGGGTCGAGCAGCAGCGCCACCGACCGGACCGCGCCGCCGTCGCCGACGAGCCGGGCCCGCAGCAACCCGGAAGCCTCGCGCCTGGCCCGCATCGAGATCTCACCGCGGTACGGCACCTGCACCTGCAGCACGTGCCCGCCGCGCAGCAGCGTGGACTTGGCCTTGGTCGGGTCGATCACCGGTCGCTCAACACCCATCTCGCCTGCCAGGCTAAAAGCCGCGAGGGTGCCGTTCGCGCCCGCAGCCCCGATCACCCGGATTCGCAGCGCGCTGGCCGCCGTTGACCGGGCTGCGGCCCGGGCGCGCGCACCGCACCCTGCGCCCCAGTCTGGGTCGGTCCGCTCCCTCCTGGCGGGAGAGCGCGCCGCTGACCCCAGCCGACGGCGGAGCCGAGTCCATGAGACGGTTGTCGGATGAGCCAAGAACTGCGTGACATCAAATGGAGCGGCCGCCCGCCGGTGGTCGAGGTCGGCGAGACGGTGAGCTTCAGCCTCGACGGCGAGACCGCAGTCGGGACCATCACGGCCGTCACCGGCCGGACCGTCAAGGCCGACGGCAAAGCGATCGAGCGAGGCCAGGTCACCTTCAAGTACGAGGACGTGACTGGCATGGAGCTGACCCAGACGATCGTCGGCCCGAAGTAGCGACGGGGCCCGGCTGGCCGGGCGTCAGCCGCCGCCGTCGACCTGCTGGTGCGCCGTTCGCGTCAGGCCGTCGCCCGGTACGGCGGCCTGGACGCGGGTGGCGAGCTGGACGCGCGACGTGATGCCGAGCTTGCGATAGGTCTGGCGGAGATGCCACTCGATCGTCTTGGGCGTGAGGAACAGTTCGGCGGCGATCTGCTTGTTGGTCATGCCCGCGCTCACGTGCCTGGCGACCAGCGCCTCCTGGCGGGTGAGCTGCGCGACGCCATCGACCTCCGGGGCGAGGGCCTGATCGAGGAGCTGCAGCTCGGCGGCGGCTTGCGACCGCCAACCGCTGGCGCCGAGCCGTGAGAACGCCGCGGCTGCCAGCTCCAGCTGCTCCTGCGCCTTCCTCCGCTCGCCGGCCTGGCGGAGCCGCCGGCCGAAGTGCAACTGCGTGCGGGCGTGCTCGAAGGTGTTGACCGAGCGGGCATGGTGCAGCAGCGCCTCGGCGAAGTGCTCCACGAACTGCCCGGTCGTGGCGAGGAGCCCCTCGAGCCGCGCGGCGATCGCCAGCGCCGCCGGAGTCCCGGTGCGCGCTGCGACGAGGTGGAACGCGTCGAGGGTCGCGCGGGCCTCGTCGACCAGGCCCTGCTGCACGTACGCCTCCGTCAGGTCCCACGGCCACGAAAACAGCCCAGGGGTGGCGTAGCCGGCCGGCTCGGCCCAGTCGCGGGCCCGCTCCAGATGCGGAATGGCCTCAGCGGGACGACCGGCGCCGAGCTCGAAATGCCCGAGCGACGTATGCAGGTACGGCCGGAAGACGACGAAGCGGTGCTTGCGCACGCCCTCCTCCAGCGCGCGGGCGAGCTCATGGACGGCCGGGTCGCCCTCCGCCGCGCGCAGCACCGAGAGCTTCGCGGCCGCGAGGCCGAACTGGAAGGGCTGGTGGGCGACTTCGGCGAGGCGCATGCCGCGCTCGATCAACGCCCCCGCCTCCGCCCACTGGCCCATGACCGCCTGCCGGCTGCCCTCGATCGGCAGCAGCACCATCAGGCTGTGGTAGCTCCCGCTCGACTCGGCGCTGCCGACCAGCGCGGCGAGGAACTCTCCAGCGACGTCGACCTCTTCGATCCAGACGAGCGCCTCGGCGACCGAGCCGCTCTCGACGTACGGGTCGGCGATCCCGTCCCGTGCGGTGCTCAGCAGGTCTTGGCGGCCGCGCTCCGGATCGGTGGCGCTGAGCACCAGCAACGCGCCGCGCACCCCCTGCCCCGCGTTGCGAACGCGCTGATCATCGCTCGGCGGCAGCTCCTCGAGCTCGCGGACGATGCCCAGGGCCTCGGCGACACGGCCGACCATCGTCAGCGTGTTGGCCGCCAGGATCAGCGCGTCGACCGCGAGCGCCGCGTCGACCGGAAGCGCCGCTTCCGCTGCCGCCAGGTACTGCGCGACCGGAGCGTACCGCCCCTGCTGCCAGTCCAAGATGGTCGCCTCGACCTCGATCTTGAGCCGCAGGCCGGCGTCGTCCGTCGCCTGGCCGGCCTCGCGGAGCAGCCGCTGCGCCCATTCCGTCAGCGCGGCCAGCCGTGCCGCGAACGCGGCCTGGAACAGCCGCCGCGCCCGGGCTTCGGAGTCCGGCGAGAGCTGTGCCGAGCGCTCAAGCGCCCGCGCCGCCGCGGCGTTGCCACCGAGACCGACGAACTCGTACGCCACCGCCTCCAGGTCGCCCGCGATCCGCTCGTCGCGGGCGTCGCTTGCCGCTGCGGCATGCCAGGCGTGCCCCGGGCGGTCCTGCGACGCGGCGGCGAGCGCGGCATGCGCGCGCCGCAGGTCGGCCGGCGA
>JAEYAL010000272.1 GCA_023404805.1 Actinomycetes bacterium
GGGCGGCGGCGGCGCGACATGGCTAGCCCACCGCCGCACCGGCAAACAGATTCAAGATCGCGGCCGTTTGGCGACCGTGGACCGCGGTCCGTTTCGCAGCGGCGCCGGCGGCCCACGACGCACCGGCAAACAGATTCAAGATCGCGGCCGCAAAACGACCGTGGACCGCGGTCCGTTTGGCGTGGACTCGCGCCGCTTCTGCGCAAAATTGGAACGGCCTGTGCGCAACACGGCGCGAACTTCTCGCGACCCTTCGCTGGATGACCCACGACGAGCACATGCGAACGATCGCCGCGATGGCCCAGCCGACCGACCGGTGCGTCACGAGGCCGCAGATCCTCGCTGCGGGCATCGACGACGGCGTCATCAAGCGGCTGCTCCGGCGGGGGTTCCTCATCCGCGTGTTCCCCGGCGTCTATCTCGTCGGCGTTCCGGGTCTGTCGCCACGCGAGTTTCTCCGCGCATGTGTCCTCTATGCCGGGCCGTCTGCGCGTCCTTCACACCGCAGCGGACTCGAACTCCGGGAGGTCCTGCGCGTGCAGTCAGGCAAAGCCGTCGTGACGACTTTGGGCCGTGGACTCAAGACTCCGGTGCGGGCGTTGGCTCCGATGCAGAACGGGACGTTCGGCCTGCTTCACATCCGTCAGACCACCGGACCGCTGCCTACGGAATGGGTCGCGGGGTTCGAGACGACTCTGCTGCCGCGAACGATGGTTGATCTGGCGGGCATGGAAGGCGCGTGGGTCTTGCGGAACGCGTGGCGCGAGGCGTCCTTCAGGTCGCTGCTTGACCCGGCGGCGGTCGAGGCTCAAATCGAACGGCACCGCCGACCGGGGAACCCGCTGGTCCGCGAGCGGATGCTCAACGCGTATCCGGTCACCCGCCCGGGGATGGTCGTGCGCAGCCGATCGGGAGAGCTGAAGTTCCTCGAACTGATCCGAGAGCTCGGCCTACCCGAGCCGCTGGTCAACCACCCGATCACGGTGCGCGGGCACCGCTACGAACTCGACTTCTTCTTCCCCGAGGTCGGGCTCGCGATCGAGACCGACGGCGGGCACCACAAGCTCGAGGAGCGCCGGCAAGACGACGAGGTTCGGCGGATGGACTTCTTCATCGCGGGCATCGACGTGCTTCACATCCCGAATCGCATGCTTGCCGAGAACTGGGGTTGGTGCGGCGAGAGCGTCCTCGCCGCCTACCGGCGCCAACAACAGCGCGCAGCGTGAAGCAGCGCTGGAGCCCGTCCGGCAAGCTGGGGCCCGGCCGGCGATGCACCGCCAAACAGACTCAAGATCGCGGCCGCAAAACGACCGTGGACCGCGGTCCGTTTCGCACGGCACGGGCGGCCCCCGATGCACCGGCAGACAGACTCAAGATCGCGGCCGCAAAACGACCGTGGACCGCGGTCCGTTTGGCCGGCGGCGCCGGCGGCGCCGGGCCGCGGCCGGCCGGCCCCAACCGGGCGCCCTGTTCATGGATGACCAGGCGGAGGTCCTAGCCTCTGGTCCATGAGCAGAGTTCAGGCGGTCCCAGACATCACGCTGAGCGACGGCTCGACGATCCCGCAGCTCGGATTCGGAACCTGGCAGATCAAGCCGGAGGACACTGCCGAGCTGGTCGCCGAGGCGCTCAAGGTCGGCTACCGCCACATCGACACCGCCGAGATGTACGGCAACGAGGCGGGCGTCGGCGAGGGTGTCCGCGCGGCGGGCCTGAGCCGCGACGACGTCTACCTTACGAGCAAGCTCAATAACGGCTTCCACGAGCCGGCCAAAGCCGAGCAGGCGTTCGAAGACACCCTTACCGCGCTCGGCACCGACCGCGTCGACCTGTTCCTGATCCACTGGCCGCTGCCGACGCTCTACGGCGGCGACTTCGTGTCGACCTGGAAGACGCTGGAGAAGTTCAAGGCCGACGGGCGCGCCACCTCGATCGGCGTCTCGAACTTCCAGGTCGCGCACCTCGAGCGGCTCGCGGCCGAGGCCGACGTCGTCCCGGCGGTGAACCAGATCGAGCTGCACCCGCTGTTCCTCAACAACGCCGTCCACCAGTACGGCCAAGAGCACGGCATCGTGCCCGAGGCGTGGTCGCCGCTCGCGCAGGGGCAGATCGTGGACAACCGCGCGGTCGCCGCCGTCGCTGAGCGCCACGGCCGCAGCGTCGCGCAGGTCGTGCTCCGCTGGCACCTGCAGCGCGGACACGTGATCTTCCCCAAGTCGGTCACGCCCGCACGGATCGCTGAGAACTTCGCGCTCTTCGACTTTGAGCTCGACGCCCACGACATCGAGGTCCTGGAGTCGCTCGACCGGGGCGAGTCTGGCCGCATCGGCCCGAACCCGGACACGTTCGCGTACGTCCCCAGCTAGTGGCCTTCGCTTCGGGCCAGTACCGGCGACACGCGCCGTCGCCCCGCTGGCTCCGATTGGCCGGCCCGGGCCGCCACTCCCTCTCGGTGGCCCGGGCCTGCCGCGCCCGTGCTGTGTCGCATCCGTGACACAGCCAGCGCCTCGCGCGGCATAGAGCGGCACCTCGGCACGCAGGAGGCTGGGTCTACGCGATCCAGCAGCCCGCGATCACCACGAGGACCAAGCTCATGCCCAGCGCAACCGACTCCAAGAACGCCCGACGCCGCTGGCACCTCCGCGGCAAGACGCTCCTCGCCGCCTGCGTCGCCGCAGCCGCGCTCGGCGGCCTCGCCGGCGGCGCCTCTGCCGCGAACACGACGACCACGTGGTACTCGATCGACCAGCAGCCTGCGACGGCCTCGTCGCCCGCCCAGTTCCTGACGGCGACGTCGACGGGGCAGCTCACCCTCGACCGCTACAAGTCCGGTGAGCTGCGGCAGCAATGGACGCCCGTGTATCCCGAATGGCCCGCGTCGCCCGCTATCACGTCGAACAGTCCGCTGGCCGACTTCTTCGAGACCGTGGCCGACTGCGTCGTGAACTGGGGCTGCCCGTTCAGCGGCCACGCCGGCGGCGGCCAGGGCTACCCGCGCAAGTTCGTGAACCGCATGTACGGGCTCTGCGTCGGTTTCGTCCCGACCGGCTCGGTCACGACCCGCGTGTCTGCGGAGAAGTGCAGCCGCGGCGGCAGCGTCGTCAAGCGCCAGCTGCTGTCGTGGGACTTCTCCAACAACGAGGTCAAGACCGGCATTCCGCGCAGCTACACCGGGCTGTTCGGCATGCGCGGCGGGACGCAGGGCCGCTGCCTCGACTCCGCCGGCGGCAACAACACGCCGGGGACCAACGCCGCCGCGCTGATCTGCGGCACGCCGACGGGCCAGACCTGGCGCCAGCAGTTCCGCTTCCTGCAGTCGGGCTCGGCGACCTGCAAGCGCAACTACCCCGGCACGCTCTGCGGCCTCGGCGCCCCGGTCAGCTCGCAGCCCTAAAAATCGGTCACACCTGATCACTTTCCGTCGGAGCGCCGGCGAGAAGTCGACGTTCCGCCACTTGCGCCGCTCCGGCCCGCCATCGCAGGATGGCCGGAGCGGGCCACCCACCAGCGTCAACCGCGGCCCGCACGAGAGAGAGTTCCCATGACCGATTCGACGGCTCCGGACACCATCGTGCTGCTGCACGGCTTCTGGGTCACGCCCCGCTCCTGGGAGGACTGGGCCGCGCACTACGAAGCCAAAGGGTTCAAGGTCGTCGTGCCGGCCTACCCGGGGTTCGAGGTCGAGGTCGAGTCCCTCAACGCCGACCCGACCCCGATCGAGCAGGTGACGGCACCCGCGATCATCGACCACTTCTCGTCGGTGATCGAGGCGCTAGACGCCCCGCCGATCATCATCGGCCACTCAGCGGGCGGCGCGTTCACCCAGGTGATGCTCGACCGCGGTTACGGCGTGGCAGGCGTCGCGCTGAACTCCGCGCCGACCGAAGGCGTGCCGGTCGCGCCGCTTTCGCAGCTGCGCTCCACGTTCCCGGTCCTCAAGAACCCGGCGAACCGCCACAAGGCGGTCGGGTTCACGGCCGAGCAGTTCCACTACGCGTTCACCAACGCAGGCTTCACGCCCGAGCGCGCGCAGGAGCTCTACGAGCGCTACGCCGTCCCAGCCAATGGCGGCATCCTCTGGAACAGCGTCCTGGCCAATGTGCAGCCCGGCCACCACGACATCTACGTCGACTACAAGAAAGAGGGCCGCGCGCCGCTGCTCTTCATCTCCGGCGAGAAGGACCACATCATGCCGCCGGCCGTGCAGAAGTCCAACGCCAAGCACTACAAGACGGGCATCGTCGAGACCGCCGAGTACCCGGGCCGCTCGCACCTCATGACGGCGCAGGACGGCTGGGAGGAGATCGCCGACTACGCCCTCGACTGGGCGCTGGAACACGCGAAAACGCCGGTCGGCTGAACGCAAACGCGGGCGGGCGCCGCTGAGGGGAGCGGCGCCCGCCGGCGCATTCGGCTAGATCGCGCTCGTGGCCTCTGCCGACGGCTGCATGCGCTTGATCCGGGCCATCGACTGCACCGTCCAGGTGTTGCCGTCCGGATCGACGAACCCGAGGAAGTCGCCCCAGGCGAGCTCCTTCACGTCGCCGCTCTCGATCCCAGCGGCGTCGAAGTGCGCCTTGGCCTCGTTGATGTCGTCGACGACGACCTGGAGGCCCTTCACGCTGCCTGGCTCGGCGTCGGTCAATCCGCGGCCGAACGCGATCGAGCAGTACGACCCGGGCGGCGTCATCTGCACGAACCGCACGTCGTCGCTGACGGTGTGGTCGTGGTCGGTGTTGAACCCGGCCCGCTCGTAGAACGCGCGGGCGGCGTCAACGTCGGTGACGGGGAGGATCACGAGCTCGAGGCGGATGTCCATGGGGTGCTCCTGAAGCGAGAGTCGGTGCCCTGCCGGAGCTGGTCTCCGGCGTCGGCGTCTGATGACACCGTCTCGCCAATAGCGGCCAGAAACTGTCCTATGATCCTCGCTTCGGGCCAGGCCTCTACATCGAGTCGGTGACCGGCTCGCCGATGTCAGCCTGCCCTGGCCGGCGCATCTTCGGGATCAGCAGGATGAGCCCGGCAGCCAGGATGCAGAGGCCGCCCGCGGTCATCCAAGCCCAGAAGTAGTCGCCGGTCGTCTCGCGGATCACGCCCGCGTAGCTCGCCGCGACGCCAGCGCCGACCATGTGGCTGGCGAACACCCAGCCGAACACGACGCCCGCCTTCTCCGGCCCGAAGTGCTCGCGGCAGAGCGCCACCGTGGGCGGGACGGTGGCGACCCAGTCGAGGCCGTAGAAGACGATGAAGAGGAACAGGCTCGGCTCGACGTGCGGCCCGAGCAGCGACGAGACGACGAGCAGCGAGAGGCCGCGCAGCAGGTAGTACGCGAACAGCAGGTAGCGGCTGTCGACGCGGTCGGTGAGCCAGCCGCTCGCGACCGTGCCCGCGATGTCGAAGATGCCGATCAGCGCCAGCAGGCCCGCGGCGGTCTCCGCCGGCATCCCGTGGTCGTGAGCCGCGGGGATGAAGTGCGTGCCGATCAGGCCGTTCGTCGACCACCCGCAGACCCAGAAGGTGGCGAAGAGGATCCAGAACACGCGCGTCTTGGAGGCCTCGTGCAGGGCGTCGGTGGCGATCCGCGCGGCGCTGCGGCCGGGCGGCGGAGGCGCTGGCGGAACCCAGTCGGCCGGCGCGCCGTACGGGACGGCGCCGACGTCCTCAGGCCCGTCGCGCAGCACCAGCCAGACCAGCGGCGCCAGCGCGAGCGCGAACACGGTCACGACGCCGGCGGCGTAGCGCCACCCCGGCCCCTCGGCCAGATGCGCGATCGCCGGCAAGAAGATCAGCTGGCCCGTCGAGCTCGCGGCCGAGAAGATTCCGACGACCAGCCCACGCCGACGGGCGAACCACCGGTTCGCCACCACGGCGCCGAACACGAGCGCCAGCGCCCCGGTCCCGATGCCGACGGCGAAGCCCCAGAGCAGCCAGAGCTGCCACGCCTGCGTCATCACCAGCGTGAGCCCCGAGCCGAGCGCGACCAGCAGCAGGGCGGCGGGCACCACGCGGCGGATGCCGAAGCGCTCCATCAGCGCCGCCGCGAAGGGGGCCGCCAGGCCATAGATGACGAGGTTCAGCGTGACCGCGCCGCTCGTCGTCGCGCGCGACCAGCCGAAGTCGTCTTCGAGCGGCTGCAGCAGCGCACCCGTCGACGAGCGGAAGGCGGCCGCAGCGACCAGCGCGCCCATCGTGACGCCGGCCACCAGCCAGGCGCGGTGGAAGCGCCGCTCGCCCGGCGGCGTGGGCGGCGTCTGCAGGGCGGTGGCCACGCGACCAGCCTAGGACGATCCCGCGGCGGCTCGTCCTCGGCGCGGCCACGCCGCCTTCGGGCCGCCCGCGCCGGCGCCTCTGCCATCCTCCGCCGCGATGCCCGCGCCCCGCCCGCTCAGCGAGATCATCGACCCGGGCTGGGCCCAGGCGCTGGCGCCGGTCGAAGACCAGATCACCCGGATGGGCGACTTCCTCCGCGCCGAGCAGGCGGCAGGCCGGAGCTTCCTCCCCGCCGGCGACCACGTGCTGCGCGCGTTCCAGCGGCCGTTCGCCGATGCGCGCGTGCTGATCGTCGGCCAGGACCCCTACCCCACGCCCGGCCACGCGGTCGGCCTGTCGTTCTCGGTCGCCCCGGACGTGCGCCCCGTGCCGCGGAGCCTCGCGAACATCTACACGGAGTACATGCAGGACCTCGGCCTTCCAGGTCCGGCCAACGGCGACCTCTCCCCGTGGGCCGACCAGGGCGTCGTGCTGCTCAACCGCTCGCTCACCGTGCAGCCGGGCCAGCCGAACTCCCACCAGGGCAAGGGCTGGGAAGCCGTCACCGAGCAGGCGATCCGCGCGCTCGCGGAGCGCGGCGGGCCGCTCGTGGCCATCCTCTGGGGCAGCAACGCGCGCAACCTCAAGCCGCTGCTCGCCGGCGCGCCGTGCATCGAATCGCCGCACCCGAGCCCGCTGTCGGCGCACCGCGGCTTCTTCGGCTCGCGCCCGTTCAGCCGGGCCAACGCGCTTTTGGCGGAGCAAGGCGCGCCGCCAGTCGACTGGCGCCTGCCGTAGCGCCTGCTGGCAGCGGCCGCTGCGCTACCCCAGCGGTTTGTCGGTGCGGCTGCTCAGGCCGAGGTTGGCGGCGCCGAGCATCAGCCGGGCGAGGCCGACGACCGCGCCGAGCCCGACGATCATCTGCAGCGTCACGATCAGGCGCGTGCTCTCCGTCTGCGCGGTGATGTCGCCAAACCCCACGGTGGCGAAGGTCGTCGTCGCGAAGTACGCGGCGTCGACGCGCGAGAGCGGCTCGGAGAAGCTCCGGACCTCTGCCTGCGAGATGCAGAGGTAGGTGTAGGAGAAGAGCAGGATCAGCGTCGGCACGACGAGCAGCAACGCCTCGATCGCCCGCAGCCGCGGGAATTCCGCGTCGACGATCTTGCGCACCTGGCGGACGACGAGCCCGGCGAAGGCCACGAGGCCCGCGACCATCAGCACGATCTCGCTGGCTCGGGAGTCGCCGGCGACCGGCACGAGCGAGTAGATCGCGATGAGGCCGGCGAGCGTCAGCACGATCCGGATCACGCTCCGCCGCACCGCGCCCGTGTGCACGCCGCCAGCGGTCAGCGCATCGCGGACCGGTTCGCGGGAAGGTGGCGTCGGCTGCGACATCGCCGGTAGTTACCCCGCGCGGAGCGGGAACCCTGCCCGCAGCCAGGCGATCAGCCGATTTCGAGGCTGGCGATCTTGCCGCCGGCCAGGCGGAACGCCCAGGTGCCGGAGCTCGCCTCACCGCTCGCCGCGGTGATCTCAAGCAGCACGAGCACTTCACCCGCGATCCGGCTGACGCCGGTCACGCGCAGCTGCTGCTTCGCCCCGGTGTTCGAGGCCTTGTCCCACTTGGCGATCTCGCCGCGGCCGGTCGCCATCTCGCCCCAGTCGTTCACCGCGCCGCTCTTCGCAAACGCGTCGACGAACCCGCGGTGGTCGCCGCGGTTCGTCGCGTCGATCGCCGCGCGGATCGGCGGTTCGAGGTTCTGGTCGTCCTTCGCCATGCGCCGGAGAGCATGCCACCCGCGGCGGCACCGCGGCCTCCCGGCTCGCCGGGCGTCGCCTGCGGCGGCTAGACCGCGCCCCGGCCGACTCAGCATCAGCCGCGCGGGTGTTGCCGCTCGCCTCGGCTTGTCGTCCATTCAGCACATGAACCCGCCGCCGGACGTATGGTGGCCAGTGGGGGGAGTTCATGAACGCGTCAGCCCGCGGACGACGGCCAGAACCGGCTGAGGTCGGACAGCTTCGTGATGCCCAGACGCGCCGCCGTGTCGCGCTTCATCGCGAAGACGTTGTTGTCGGTGGCGGGAGCCCAGCGCATCGGCGTCGCACCGATCTTGCGGGCTTCGCGCCGCAGCACCCGCCGCACGTTGGCGCCCCTGCCGCGCACGAGCTTGCCGGCCAGGAACGACGCCGCCGACCGGCTGTAGGCAGGCAGCAGGTCGAACTTGCCCTGGCGGAACTTCGCGTAGGCCTCAGGCCGCAGACCGCCTGCAGACTCGAGCCTCACCTTGAACCCGGCGTTGCGCAGCGCCGCCCCGTACATGCCCGCCAGCAGGCGGCTTTCGGCAGTCTGCACGAAGCCGACGACCAGGGTCCGGCCGCGCACCGGCTTGGCGCTGGAGGCGAGGGCGTTCGACTCGGCGAACTCCGCCCCGACGACATCGGGGAGGCGGCCGTCGGCGACCTGCTGGTTGAGGCCGCGGAGCTGCAGGGTCGTGAGCACCGCGCTGATCGCATCGACGGGCCGGCTCAGGCGGCTGCCGTACTTGCGGAGCGTCGTCGTGCGCACATGCGTGAGCACGTGGTCGTCTCCGATCATCGCCTTGTCGTCGTCCAGCGAGAGGATGTCCGGCCGCGACAGGGCGGGACTCGACGAGAACACCACGGCGACCTCAGCCACTCCGTCATCGAGGGCGGAGATGCCAGCGTCCGCGCTCGCCAACGGACTGAAGACGGTGGCGGCGTCGAGCCCGTACACCGCTTTGAGCCCGACTCCGCAGCCCTGGTTCTCCATGCAGTCAGCGGGCGCAGCCAGGCGGGCCTGGGGCAGCGGCTGCTGGGCCGCCGCGGGCGGCACAAGCAACGCTGCGGCGGCGAACGCGAAGAGGCTGGAACGGACGCGGACCACACCCGACATTACCCCGCCCAGACGTGGCATCCGCAGCGGTCGGCGTCCGTTCGAGGCCTGCAAATCCGGAGTATTTGCAGGCTGGTCGCCGGTGCGCTGCTGGTGCTCGTGGCGGCACCCGGTGCCGTGCTGGCGGCCGACGCCGCCCCGACCGAGCCGCTTTCGGCGGAGCAGTGGGCGATCGCCCCCGGTGCCGTGCTCAATCTGCCGAGCGCCTGGACCCTGGCGCAGGGCACCGGCGTCGTCGTGGCGGTCGTCGACTCGGGCGTCCGCATCGACCACCCTGACCTCGCGCCGAACGCGTGGACCAACTTCGGCGAAGTCCCGGGAAACGGCATCGACGACGACGGCAACGGCTATGTCGACGACGTGCATGGCATCGACCTCACGACCGAAGGCGACACCAACGACCTGACCGACGAGAACGGCCACGGCACGCACGTCGCCGGGATCATCGCGGCCGCCGACAACAACAAGGGCGTCGTCGGCGTCGCCTACAAGGCGCGGATCATGACGATCAAGACGCAGGGCGCCGACGGCACCGGCTCGATGGCGGCCGTCGCGACCGGCATCGAGTACGCCGCGGCGATGGGCGCGAAGGTCATCAACCTGAGCCTCGCCGGGCCGTCGAACAACGCCGCGATCGTGCGGGCCGTCGCCGCTGCCGACAAGGCCGGCGCGCTGATCGTCGTCGCGGCCGGCAACGCGGCGTCCGACGACGACAAGACGCCGACCTATCCGGCGTCGCTCGCGGCGCCCAACCTGGTGTCGGTCGCGGCGACCGCGCCGGACGAAGGCCGCAACCTCGCGCCGTTCTCCAACTTCGGCCGCACGTCGGTCCAGCTCGCGGCGCCCGGCGAGTCGGTGCTGTCGACGGCCAACGACGGCGCCTACGAGCAGCGGTCGGGCACCTCGATGGCGGCGCCGATGGTGGCCGGCGTCGCGGCGCTCATCGCCTCGGCCAACCCCGCGATCTCGGCGCCCGCGCTGCGCGCCCAGCTCCTCACGAGCGCCGGCCGCTCCACGCTCCCGGTCGCGTCCGGCTACCTCGACGCCGGCGCCGCGGTGCGAGGCTCGCGGTCGAGCTTGCCCGCGGCGGGCAAGCAGACGCCCGACGTCGCCATCGTGACGAGCACGGGCAAGCGCTCCGGCAAGACCACGAAGCTGACCGTGCGCGTGAAGGTCTCGGGCGCTACGGCGGCGATCAAGGGCTACGACCTCAGCCTCGGGAGCCGGGAGCTCGGCCGCATCAACACGCGGAGCACCGACTGGAACGTCCGGCTGTCGCTGACGGGCAAGGTCGTCGGGGCGAAGCTCACGATCGTCGCGCGCTCCAACGCCGGCAAGCGGCTGGCCCGCAGCGCCGCCAGGGTGGCTGCGCCGCAGAAGAAGCAGGCCCCTGGCGCTGGCCCGCGCTCGGAGCCCGCTGAGGCGGCGCGGCCAGCGCGAGCCCGCCGCCAGGCCGCGTCAGCCCAGCGGCGACGCGCGACCGTCGCGATCAGCGGCTCGCCGACCGCCCTGCCGATGGTCGCCGACCTGGCCTACTTCTACCGCCAGGCGGTGGCCGATCCGCCCGTGTTCAGCCTGGTCGCGGGCGGCAGCGAGGCCGGCGTGTTCGACGCGGCCCGGCGCATCACCGACATCGGCCTTGCCACGCGCGCCCGCGCGCAGAGCGACCCAGCAGGGGTGCGGTTCACGCCGTTCGCCCGCAGCGCCGTCTGCCTGGTCACGAACAAGGGCAACCCGGTCCCGTCGCTGTCGCGCGCCCAGGTCGCGCAGCTCGTCAGCGGCCAGACCGCGCGCTGGCTGGACGTGACCGGCTCGGGCGACGCCGAGGTGGTCGGGGCGAGCCTCACGCCGGGGAACGGGGCTGACGCGGTGTTCCTCGCGGCATTCGTCGACCTCGCCACGCCGGTCGCGTACACGCCGCGCACGTTCTCCACGCCGTCGCAGCTGCGGGCGTTCGTGGCGTCCAACGGCAACGCGTGGGGCTACGTCGACCTCGCCTTCACGAACCACCTCCACGCGGTGCCGTTCGAGGGCGCGCCGTGCAGCCGCGAGACCGTCGTGAGCGGCGCCTACCGCGGCGCCTACGACCTGTCGTTCGTGACGCGCCAGGCGCCGAGCCGCGCCGCCGCGAGGTTCATCCGCTGGGTGCGGACCAGCCCGACGGCGCGGCGCGTGATCGAGACGCGGTTCGTCGCGCTTCGCTGAGGCCGGCGCCGCGACGCGGCCGGGGCGTCAGCCCTGGAGCCGAGCCGCGAACAGCGGCGCGGGCACGTCGGGGTCATCGGCGTCCGACACGAGCAGCAGGTCGATCGACCCGAGCGTCGGGTTGTAGCGGCCGTCGATGCCTTCGAGTTTGATCGTGCGGTCGGCGAGCGGCGTGATCGACAGCAGCTCGCCGTCGGCCGAGATCACGCCGACCGCGGAGCCCGCGATCACGTTCTGCACTGGCGAGCCGTCCGGACCCTCGCCAGCGGCCGTGAACACGAGGCGGCGCTCCGGATCGCCGCTCACGGCGTCGAGGTCGGTGAAGTCGATCTTCACGTCGTACTGCTCGCCGCCGTGCTCGATCGGCAGGTGCCCGAGCTCGTAGCGGGTGGTGCCCTGCAGCTCGAGGCCGCCGACGGAGAGGTCGGTGTAGATCGACTCCAGCACCTCGCCGAGGTCGAGGTGGATCAGCAGGTTGGCAGCTGGCTGGCCGTCCGCGTCGATCGAGTTGCCGCGCTGGGCGAGGACGAGCCGATGCCCGTAGACCGCCATGCCCTCGATGTTGAGGTCGCCGCTGATGGCGTCGCTGTCTTGGAGCGACTGGTGCAGGGCCTCGAATGAGACCTTGGCCGGAAGCCCGGCGATGTGGCCGCGTTCGTCGAGCGAGTAGACGACGCAGGTCGAACGCCGGAACCCGCTCCAGCTCATCCCGCCCGACCCGGCCAGCATCAGCAGGCCGTTCGGGAAGCGGCGCAGGATCTCGTCGCGCGCCGGGTGGTCAAGCGCCCCGATGTGCCGCGGCAGGACGAGCGTGAGCGCCTCGAAGTCGGCTTTCGCTGACGCGCGCTGTTTGCGGTCGAGCGGCAGCACGTCGGGGATGATGCGCTCGGCCCGGCCCGGCTCCAGCAGCTCGGCGTCATGGCCGCCGCGCAGCGCCTCCTGCACCGCCGCCGGATCGAGGGTGAACTCCGCGACGCTCGCCTGGTCGTCGCCCACGGAGTAGAGGCGGTCGCCCGACCACGCGGTCCCCGAGGCCGCCGACAGAAACGGCGGCTCGCCAGGCGCTGGGTTCACGACCCGGTGCTCGCCGAGGCGGATCACCGGCAGCGGCTGGTCTGACATCGGCACGTCGGAGCGGTCGGTCATGCGACGAACGTACCCCGTGCCAGCACCCCAGATCCGCACGCAGGCGTCCGAATCCGCTCAAGGGTGTCCGAATCGCCCTTGGAGGGTGACGGAATGGGTGGTCGCCCGGATCTAGGCTCGCGCCGTTCCCCCATCCGTTCGTGCGCGCAAGCGCAAGCCCCAAGAGAGAGAACACAACATGGAGTCGATCGACGCCTCAGCCGGCGGAGGCCGCGCGCCAGCGGCGGCGGCCGCTGCCGCACCCCGGGTCGCCCCGAAATACATCACCTGGCTGACGCTGGCGTTCATGACGACGTCGTCGGTGGCCAGCCTCCGCAGCGCCCCGACGATGGCGGTCTACGGCCTCACGGCCGTGTTCCTCTACGTCGTCCCGGCGATCATCTTCCTGCTCCCCCAGTCGCTCGTCGCGGCTGAGCTCGCGTCGGGCTGGAAGGGCGGCGTGTTCCGCTGGGTCAGCGAGGGCATCTCCTCCAAGTGGGGCCTGCTCGCGGTGTGGTGCCAGTTCGCGATGACGATCTTCTACTACCCGACGCTGCTCGGGTTCGTGGCGTCGACGCTGGCCTATGTGTTCAACCCGAGCCTCGCCGACAACGGCGTCTACACCGGCATCATCATCGTGATCGTCTTCTGGACGGGCGTGTTCGTGTCGGCCAAGGGCGGCGTCGGGGGGATCGCGAAGCTCGCTTCGAACGGCCTGATGATCGGCACGCTGATCCCGGGCGCGCTGCTCGTGGTCCTCGGCATCATCTACCTGCTGCAGGGCAACAGCTCTGCCGCGCCGATGGACAGCGACCACCTGATCCCGCAGTGGACGGGCATCGCGAGCCTCGTGCTGATCGTCAACAACTTCCTGTCGTACTCCGGCATGGAGATGAACGCCGTCCACGTCGACTCGCTGAAGAACCCCAAGACGGAGTTCCCGAAAGCGATGTTCTTCGCTTCCGGGCTCGTGCTGCTGATCTTCATCCTGCCGTCGCTCGCGATCTCGTGGGTGATCCCGGCGCAGGAGCTCAGCCTCACGGCCGGCGTCATGCAGGCGTTCGACGCGTTCTTCGCCTACTTCAACATGCAGTTCCTCGTGCCGGTCGTGGCCATCGCGCTGATCTGCGCGTCGGTCGGCGGCATGCTGACGTGGTTGTCGGGCCCGTCCAAGGGCCTGCTGCAGATCGCCCGGCGAGAGGGCTACCTGCCGCCGTTCTTCCAGAAGCAGAACGAGAATGAGGTCGGCGTCAACATCCTCGTCGTCCAGGGTGGCGTCACCACCGTCATCGCCCTGCTCTACGCGCTCGTGCCGTCGGTCTCCAGCGCCTACTGGATCCTCTCGGTCATCACGACCCAGATCTATCTGATCGTGTACCTGCTGATGTTCGTGGCGGCGGTCAACCTCCGCAAGCGCCAGCCGGACGTCGAGCGCGGCTACACGGCGCCCGCGCTCACCTTCCTGGCAGCTGTCGGGTTCCTGGCCTCGATCGCGGCGATCGCGATCGGGTTCGTGCCCCCGTCGCAGTTCGACAACGGCGGCGCCGGCGGTTACATCGGGGTCATCGCGGCTGGCACGATCCTGCTGGGCCTGCTGCCCCCGCTGCTGTTCCTGAAGTTCCGCAAACCCAGCTGGAAGTCCGAGGAGATCGAGGAGGTGGCGGCATGACCACCGCAGCACCTGAGCCGGCGAACCCGTCCACCGATTCGACGGCCCTCAAGGTCGTCTACTGGGTCGCCGCGATCATCGGCATCGGCCTCACGATCTGGGGCGTCGCCACGTATGGCGCCGCGAAGGAGACGGAGCGCGCGGCGCAGCTCGCCGACGAGCTGACCGCGAAGTACACGGCGGCCGGCCTGACGCCGCCGAACCGCAACATCATCATCCGCACGCTGGGTGATGACGGCGGCAACATCTGCGAGAACCCCGCGAGCGCCCTCGGCGTCGCCATCCTCAACGACCACCTGTCCAACGGCGCGTCGCAGGTCGGCCGCCGCCCGGTGATCTCCGACGTCACGTCGTTCCAGGGCGAGCGCCTCATCCTGGAGACCTACTGCCCGGACGAGGTCGACGACTTCAAGAAGGCCGTCGAAGAGTTCCGGACGGACGACACCGTCAAGAACGACTAGGTTCGGCACCCGCCGCACGCAGCGCTGCCGGCAGGGCCCCGTCTCGGTTGGGGCGGGGCCCTCGTCCTTCTTGGACTACTTGGCGTGCTTGAAGACGACCTTCACGCCGCGTCCTTCGAGCGTCAGCGAGTGCTCCAGCAGCGTCGCCTTGGCCCCGGCCGAGAGGAACCCGGCGAACCACTGCTCCTGCGCATCGATCTGCGCGCCGCACGACATCTGCGTCTGCACCTGGTCGGTCTGCTTGAGCACGTTCTTCACCACGGTGAACGGGCCTGCGATGGTGTTGCAGCCTGCCTTCGCGGCCAGACGCCCGGCTTCGAAGTGGAGCGTGAGCTCGGTCTTCGGCGCGAGCTCGTAGCCCTCGACGCTCGCCGACGCGAACGACTGCCCGCCGAGCGCCGTCTGCGTCACGGCAACCGGCTCATCGCCGCAGCCCGCGGCAGCCACGCCAAGCGCGGCAGTGGCGAGGACGGCAGCAGCGACTCGAAGCATCGGGGCTGATCCTCCCACGCCGAGACGCGCCCGGAGAACGCTTACTTGCTGCCGGGTAGCGCCAGCCGCAGGATCTGCCGCAGCACCGAGCCGTACTGGCGGCCGAGGCGGCCCGTGTTGTAAGGGAGCCCGTGGCGCTCGCAGACGTCGCGCACCTGCGGCGCGATCTCGGCGTAGCGGCTGCTCGGCAGGTCGGGGAACAGGTGGTGCTCGATCTGGAACGAGAGGTTGCCGGTAAGCAGGTGGAAGAGCTTGCTGCCTTCGAGGTTGCACGAGCCTGCGAGCTGGCGCCGGTACCAGCCGCCGCGCGTCTCGTCTTCGAACTGCGCCTCGGAGAAGGTCTCGGCGCCCTCGGGGATGTGGCCGCAGAACACGATCGTCTGCACCCACAGGTTGCGCGCGATGTTCGCGGCTGCATTGGCGGCGAGCGCGTTGCGGGCACCGCGGCGGCCGGCCAGCGCCGGGAACGCCACGTAGTCCTTGAGGGCCTGGCGGCCGGATTTGCGCGCCAGCGCCTTGATCTCGGTGCGGGCGCGGTCGACGCTCTTCTCGCCGCGCCTGACGGCGTCGAGCTCCATGTCGTACAGGGCGATCGCCCACTCGAACACGGCGCCCATGAGGAAGAAGTACCCGGGCTGCAGCAGGTGCACGGGGTGCCACGGCTGTTCGGGTTCGACGCGGAACGCCGAGTAGCCGAGGTCGCGGTCCCGGCCCAGGACATTGGTGTAGGTGTGGTGCTGGTAGTTGTGGGCGTGCTTCCACGACGCCGCCGTCGAGACCTGGTCCCACTCCCACGTCGTCGAGTGGATCTCGGGGTCGCGCATCCAGTCCCACTGGCCGTGCATCACGTTGTGGCCGATCTCCATGTTCTCGATCACCTTCGCGACCGTGAGCAGGCCCGCGCCGACGATCGCCGCAGGCCGGAACCGCGCGCCGAGCAACACCGCGCGGGCGGCAAGCTCAAGCCGGCGCTGCAGCGCGATGACGCCGACGATATAGGCCCGGTCATCGGCGCCGAGGTCGGCGCGCACGGCCGCCGCGATCGCGTCGAGCTCAGCCGCGAGGGTGTCGTCGGCGAGAGCTGAAGCGTCGACGCCTCCGTTCCCGTCCGGCAGGGCGGCCAGCGTCATGCGCCCAGACTACGGATCTCTCTCGGCGATACCACTGCAAATGCTGAACAATCCAGAAATCAGACCGCGGCTGGCGCGCCCGCGGTTACGCCGCGGCCGCCCCGCGCCGCCAGGCGTCCGGCGCACTGGAGGGGACACACGCGCCCGGTTACCCTGCCGCCATGGTGCGCAAGCTGATGCTGCTCGGGACGATCGCCGCCGGGCTCGGGCTGCCGGCCTCTGCTGGCGCTGTCGGGACGGGCACGCTCGACTCGGTCAAGCTGCCGGATGCGGCGAACAGCATCGCGGCCGGGCCTGACGGCTCGGTCTTCGTGACACTCACGGCGACCCGCAAAGTCGCGAAGGTCGCCGCTGACGGCACCGTCACCGAGTCGGCGGACCTCGGCGGCGCGCCCGGCGGCATCGCGTTCGCCGAGGGCCGGGTCTGGGCGACCGTCACCGCGCTCAAGAAGGTCGCCGCGATCGACCCGGCCAACCTCAGCTCGATCCGGCTCACCGACACGCCCGCCAACCGCTGCGGACCGGTCGCCGTTGCTGGCCCGGGCAACGGCAAGGTCTTCGTGTCGCTGCCAAACGACGGGACCGGTGCGACGTGCTCACCCGCGACGCCGTCCGCGCTCCTGCCGGTTGCTGCGGCGACGGGCACGGCCGACCTGTGGGTCGACGACCGCGGGCAGGCGTTCGATCTGCTGGCTGCTAACGGCAAGCTCTGGGTGCCGGACTTCGAGGGCGGCGCCGTGCGCCGCCTGGCGGCTAACGCGGCCCTCACCGTCGAGGCGACCTATGGCCTGCCGGTCGGCGGCCAGGCGCAGGGCGTCGGGGTCGCGCCCGACGGGCAGATCGTCGCGACCGCGTGGGGCGCCAACAGCGTCGCGCGGATCGCCCCAAGCGCCCCGAACGGCGCCATGAACGTGTTCGCCACCAGCGTGCCCTCGCCGGTCGGTGCCGCGTCTGTGGGCGGTTCGCTGTACGTCGCCGCCAGCGCCTTCGGTGGCGGCGGGAGCGCGTCGCTGCACCGCTTCCCGGCTGACGGGTCGGTCGCAGAACCCATTACGCCGCTAGCCGGGTCGGCCCCGTGGCGCGCCGCGCCGGGCCCCGACGGCACCGTGCTCTTCACCGACCTCAACGAGGCCCGCCTGCTGCGCTACACGTCGCGGCCGCCGCGTGCCACCACGGGTGTGGTTTCCGAGAACACGGGCCTCTCCGCCAAGGTCGAGCTGAGCGCGAATCCCGGCGGCAACCCCGCTGAGGTGACGGTCCAGTTTGGGACGACCACGGTCTACGGCTCGACCGCCGCCGCCGTTCCCGTGCAGCCCGGTGCGACCGCGAGCGGGACGGCTGATCTCGCGCTGCGCGCCGATCTTCCAGGCCTCGCGCTCGGAACGACCTACCACTACCGCGCCGTCGCTGCGACGGCCGAGGGCATCGCCTACGGCGAGGACCGCACCTTCACGACGCCCGCGAAGCCGACGGGGCCGGGCGCCGGCGCCCGGCCGCAGCTCCCCCTGACGCGGTCCACGAAGAAGGGCGTCCTCAAGGTCACGAAGATCCGGGTGGCCGGCCTCCTCGGCGGCGAGACGATCAAGGTCACTTGCGCCGGCAAGGGCTGCCCGTCGAAGAAGAAGGACCGCGCCGTGACGGCCACTGCCAAGCAGGCTGGAGATCTCACCCTGGCGGCGAAGAAGATCACCGCAGCCAAGCTCGGCAAGGGCGCCAAGGTCACCGTGCAGGTCACCAAGCCCGGCACCACCGGCGTCGTCACGACCGCCAAGGTGACCAAGAAGAAGAAGTTCGACGTGCAGGAGCGCTGCCTCGCCGACGGCGCGAAGACGCCGTCGAAGTGCGCGGGGTGAACCGTGGGGGCGCAGCCTCCCAGGAACGACGAAACCCCCGCGCGCGCAGGGGTTTCGCATGATGGGCGCGGCGGGTTTCGAACCTGCGACCTCTCGCGTGTGAAGCGAGCGCTCTCCCACTGAGCTACGCGCCCTCTGGCCGGTGGCGGCGGCCGCGGGGCGGGCCGTCACCGGTGAGGTGAGGCGCCATGCTATCGCGGGGCCGGTCTGGGCGTCACGATGGGGTGGTGACGCGCAACGACACGCTGCCGCCGGCCGAGTGGTACTCGGTGCGCCGCGCGGTGAACAGCAAGCCGTCGACGTACACGTGCCCGTTCTGCCGCGGGCATCTGCTGGCGCTGACCGAGCATGTGCTGGTCGCGCCCGAGGGCGACACGACCCGCCGCCGGCACGCGCACACGCAGTGCACGCTCGAGGCGCGGGCGGCGGGCACGCTGCCGTCACGCGAGGAGTGGCAGGCCACGCAGCCCAAACCGCCGGGGCTCATCGCGCGGCTCAAGCGTCGCCGCGGCCGTCCGGACTGAGCACGCCTCCACCACAAGCGCCGAAAACCGGCGCTGCCTGCGGACCCCTAGACCGCACAACAGCAAGCCTCCGCCACACGCGCCGAAAACCGGCACTCCCTGCGGACCCTTCGACCCCAGCCCGGAGGCCTCCGCCACAAGCGCCGAAAACCGGCGCTCCCTGCGGACCCCTGGCCGAACGGCGCGGCGGCCGCGCCTGGATTACATTCCGGCCTGTGCTGAAGCAGGTCGAGGAGGCGGTCTACCGGTATGCCGCGGGCGCCTTCCCGATGGACGACGCCGACGCACCCGAGATCCCGTGGTACACCGCGCCGGAGCGGGCGGTGTTCGAGCTCGACGGGGCATCGCGGGATGCGGTGCGGCGCAAGGTGCGGCGCGACGTCCGCGCGTGCGAAGCTTTTGAACTCGCGATCGACCACCACTACGAAGCGGTGCTCGAGCTCTGCGCGGAGCCGCCGCCGGGCGAGGGCGTCTGGATCACGCCGCGGCTAGCCGCGCTCTACCGGCGCCTGCACGCGGCCGGCTACGCCCACAGCTTCGAGCTGCGCACCCCTGGCGGCGAGCTCGCGGCCGGCATCCTCGGCGTGGTCCTCGGACGGGCGGCGATGCTCGAGTCGATGCGGCGCACCATGCCGTCGGCGGGCAACGCCCTGCTGATCCGCACGCTCGACTACCTGCACGACCGCGACTTCGACCTCTGCGACATCCAGCTGCCGACCGGCCACACCGAGCGCCTCGGCTGCGTGCTTGTGCCGCAAGACAAGTACGAAGCGCGGCTCGCGACGGCGCTGCGACCCCGCTGACGCCCGCGTCGCCGCCCGCGCCGCGGCGAACTCCCGTGACTCGCGGTCGTCCGGCGACCGCAACTGACGGAAGTCCGGGCCGAACGCCCGGGCCGCGGCGAACTCCCGTCATCCGCGGTCGCCCGACGGCCACGACGTACGGGAGTCCGGGGCGGCGACCGCCGACGACGCAACGTTCCGGGCCGACACCTGCCGAGCCCCGCGCCCGCGTGTGATGGGATGACGGCGTGCGAGCTCCGATCGAGCCCGGGAACCCAGGCTGGGACCCAGATGCCGCGGGGGACCGCGCGAACCAGGTCGGCGCGGCGCTGCGCGGCGCGGGGTTCATCGCGATCGTGATCGCGTTCCTGTTCGTCTCGCAGCAGTACGTCGGCGGCGACGATGACGACGATCCGCAGCCCGGCCCGGCGGCGATCTACGCCGCGGCGGAACTGAAGCCCGCGCTTGAGCAGCTCGAGTCCGACGCGGTCGTCGAATACGGGGCCTCGCCAGCGCTGCGGGCCAAGATCGAGAACGGCTCGGCCGCCGACGTGTTCATCGGCACCCGCGCCGACACCCAGACCCTGATCGACGACGGCCGCTGCACCGAGCCAGCCGCCGTCACATCCCGCCCGACCGAGCTGGCGTCATGCCTGATCGACCGCAACGGCGCGCGCGTCGCCGCCGGGACGGCGTACCTCGACCAGCTCACCGGCATCAGCGGACGCGACCTCCTGCTGCAGTCCGGCTTCGAACTGCCGCCACGCTAGACCCCGTACCTCGGGGCTGGCCCGCAGCGGGATCGCGTCCGCCGGATCAAGCTCGATGGCGGCCATCAGACGGCGCAGAGCGAGACGACCCGCTGCAGCCCGCCGCGCTGCCGCGTCGTGCGCAGCTTGCACGGGTCAAAGCCATTGGCCTGCAGCACCGCGCGCACGGTGCCGTACTGCGCCGCGCTGAGCGTCGAGCCGCGCGAGAGCACGAAGGCCGACGTGCGGTCCGGGTCGCCGACCACCGCCCAGTCGTAGGCGTCGCCGAGCCCGATCACGATGTAGTTCGGACGGTCGCCGGGGTAGGACCAGCCGCCGCCGACACCCGGGACGAACGTGACCTGCAGTTGGGCGTTCGTCACCGGGTCCAGGACGCGCGCCCGCCCGCGCGTGACGATGTTCGCGCCCGCCGGGCCGACGCAGCGGTTGCTCACGCGAACGGTCCCGTCGTCGTTGCGCGAGTAGCTCGCCACGGTGTCGCTGACGCAGAGCGCCTCGAACCACTGCGGCAGCGACGCGACCTGCCGCCACTCGCCGACGTAGCGCTGGACGTCGAGCGACGGGACGGGCGTGACGGGCGCCGCCGACGCGGATGCGGCGCCACCACCTGCTGCGCCGGCCAGCGCGACGGCAGAAAGAAGAACACGGATGGGACGGTGAGCGGACATGCCTGCTGTACGCCGCAAGCCGCTCCGGCGGATGCCTCGCCTCCGCGGCCAGGACCGGTCGGGCACGATCGGACCAAGCGCCGGCGTCGGCGAAGGCGGCAACCGAGCCAGCCTCACCGCGACTGAACGCGCGCTCACTCGCGAACGCGCGAGACTGCCGGGGCCATGAGCAGTCCGAAGATCCCGCGCTCCTCCGACGACCACACCGCCGAGGCGGCTGCGACCCGCCGCGAGTTCGTCCGCGAGCAGACGGGGGCGGCGCTCGACCACGTCGGCAGCTTCAGCCTCGACCCGGCCACGCTGCCGGGCAACATCGAGCACTTCACCGGCGTCGCGCAGGTGCCGATCGGCATCGCCGGCCCGATCCGGGTCAACGGCGAGCACGCCAGCGGCGAGTTCTACGTGCCGATGGCGACCACCGAGGGCACACTCGTCGCGTCGTACAACCGCGGGATGAAGCTGCTGAACCTCGCCGGCGGCGTGCAGACCACCGTGGTGAAGGAGTCGATGCAGCGCGCGCCGGTGTTCATGTTCGAGTCGGCCCGCGAGGCGCGCGACTTCGAACAGTGGCTTCGCCAGACCGAGCCGGCGATCAAGGCCGCGGCCGAGTCGACGACGAGCACCGGCAAGCTCGTCGAGATCGAGGCGTACCTGGCGGGCCGCTTCTGCTTCACCCGCTTCGACTACACGACGGGCGACGCCGCCGGCCAGAACATGACCGGCAAGGCCACCTGGGCCGCCGCCGAGTGGATCAAGTCCAACTACACCGCCGCGCCGCTGGACTACACGCTCGAGGCGAACCTCGCGACCGACAAGAAGCACTCGCAGATCAACAACCTCCAGACGCGCGGCCGCCGCGTGATCGCCGAGGCGCTGATCCCCGACGCCGCCCTGCGCGAGGTCATGAAGACCACGAGCGCCGCGCTCTACCGCCGCCGCCAGGTGTCGGGCCAGATCGGCAGCTGGCTTTCGGGCTCGGTCAACAACGGCGCGCACTCCGCCAACGGCATCACGGCGATGTTCATCGCGACGGGCCAGGATGCCGCGAACGTCGCCGAGTCGCATGCCGCGCACGCCTACGTCGAGCTGCGGGACAACGGCGACTACTACTACTCGATCACCATGCCGTCGATCATCTGCGCCACCTACGGCGGCGGCACCGGACTCGCGACCCAGCGCGAATGCCTGGAGATGATGGGCTGCTACGGCTCCGGCAAGGTGCTCAAGCTGTGCGAGATCATCGGCGCCACCGTCGTCGCAGGCGAGCTGTCGCTCGGCTCAGCGATCGTCGCCGACGAATGGGTCTCGGCGCACGACAAGCACGGCCGCAACCGCTAAGCCGGCCAGTCTGCCAGCGGCCCATCGAAACTGAGCGTTCTTTTTCTTCCCCTATAGGGGCAACTAAAGAACGCTCAATTTCCCAGCGGGCCGGCGGGCGCCCCGGGCTACGCAGGCGCGACGCTCGTCAGCCAGCCAGGTCGCGCGCGACCAGGTCGAGCTGGTCGTCGCCGAAGTAGGCGACGCCATCGACCAGCGTCGTCGGGACGCCGCGCACCCCGGCGTCCCACGCAGCGGCGGTCGCATCGACCAGCGCCTGCTTGACCTTCGGATTCGAGAGCTCCTCGATCACCCGCACAGCGTCGAGGCGGACGGCGGTCGCGATGCGGTCGATCTCGACGAGCTGCGAGAGGTCGCGGCCCTCCTGGAACGCCGCGCGGTAGGCCGCCTGCGCGAACGCCTTGCCGCGGCCCATGCGGCCGGCGACGATCGCCGCGCGCATCGCGAAGAGCCCGTTCCCCGGCCACGGATCGGGCCAGACGACCGGTGGCAGGCCGTACTCGGCGGCGCGCCGCTCGACCTCGGCGATGCCGTCGGGGCGAGCGGGCGTCTGCGACCACGAGCCGCGGTCGCGCATGCCGAAGATCGCCCCGAGCAGCACCGGCCGGAACTCGACCTCGCGCCCAAGCAGCCCTTCGATCCGCTCGGCGGCGAGGTAGCCGTATGGCGAGCCGAGGTCGTAATACAGCGCGACGTCGGTCATCGGTCAGCTGCCAAGCGCGCGGGGACCGGCGATGCCACCCGCGCGAACTGCCCGGGAATGGGTCCGCGGCCGATCACGCCTTGCGCGAACGCGAGCGCGACGGCGCCTTCGGTTTCGCCGCCTTCGGCTTGCCGCCCTTGGCCACACCGTCAGGCTCGACCTCAGCTTCAGCCTCCGGCACCACGCCATTGGACTGCGCAGCGTCGGAGCCCGCGGGCGGCAGGTCCTCACCAGCAGGCGTACCCGCCATGCCTGGCGACACCGCGGCCCCAGCCGCCCCGGCGAGATCGTCCGACCGCAGCGCGCCGACCAGCACGCGCGCCTGGCCGACCAGCAGCTCCGGCGGGAAGTTCTCAGGCTGCTGGATCACCAGGCGGCCCGCCTCCTCGGCGAGCACCAGGATGATGCGCGCGAGCAACCGGTGGTCGAGCCCCGCCGGACCACCGCGCTTCGTGACGCCCCAGGCGATCAGCGGCGTGATCTGCGCGACGACGGCCTCGCGGCGCTCGACGACCTTGTCGTGCAGCGACCGCGGCATGCCCTGCGGCGGCGTCAGCACGATCTGCCAGGTGCGCGGGCGCTCGGCCACCGCGGCGAGGAACGCGGCGATGGCGTTGACGATCACGTCGTCGGGCTCGACCTCGCCGACTGTGACCGGAATCGCTTTGGCGAGCTGCTGCAGGACCTTGGCTTCTTCGCGCTCCACGAGCGCGTGCAGCAGCCCTGGGAGATCGCCGAACTGGGTGTAGACGACGGGCCGCGTGATGCCCGCGCCCTTGGCGATCGCATCGATCGAAAGCGCCTCTGCGCCCTGGTCGCACAGAATTTCGAGGGCGACGTCCAGAAGCTGCTCACGCCGCTCTGCCGCCGACATGCGGGGGCGGCTGCGGCTCCGGGACGATCGAGACATCAGAAGAAGTTTCCCATGCAGGGTGGTCATGGCGTCCAGGCGATCTTGCCCGGACCCTTACAGGTGTGTATGTTACGCCACTGTAACCAGCGAGTCAGTCCCGGCTCGCCGTCACTGGCCGAATGCACCAGGCCTCGACGAAAGGGAGCTCACCCCGATGTCACTCCTCCCCCTCGCTTCAGTCGCCACCGAGAGTTCGACGCCGGCCGCAGGCGGCGCGCCCGTCGAGCAGCTGATCATCGCCACGATCTTCGCGGGCACGATGACGATCGGCGTCCTGCTGATCGGTTGGCTGCACCGCACCGGCCGCACCCAGCTGCTCACGAAGCTCGGCGACGGCGTCGGCAACCTCGAGGGCCAGCCTGGCTGGTCGTCGATCCCGGCCGCGATCGGCTGGGGCTCGCTCGCCCTGGCGTTCTTCGGCGTGTACTGGGATATCTCCCTGCACCTCGACAACGGCCGCGACGAGGGCCCGCTCGCCAACCTCGCCCACTATCCGATTCTTTTCGGCCTCCAGGGCCTGTTCCTCGCCGGCGTCCTCGCGCTCGTGATGCCCAAGAAGAACGCCTACGTCGGCCCGACGGCGGTGAGGATCGCGCCGGGCTGGCGCGTCCCCGTCGCCTCGCTCACGCTGATGGCCTGCGCCGTCCTGGGCTACACGGGCTTCCCGCTCGACGATGTCTGGCACCGCCTCTTCGGTCAGGACGTGACCCTCTGGGGCCCGACCCACCTGATGATGATCAGCGGCGCCGTCCTGTCGATCATCGCCCTGGCGATCCTCCAGGCTGAGGGC
This sequence comes from Actinomycetes bacterium, assembly GCA_023404805.1. Taxonomy (GTDB): domain Bacteria; phylum Actinomycetota; class Thermoleophilia; order Solirubrobacterales; family Solirubrobacteraceae; genus JAGIBJ01. The sequence goes on from JAEYAL010000272.1 coordinate 24,587, forward strand.
GAGCGCGCATTCGGCCCGCCCAAGACGTTCTTCCACCGCTGGCGCCGCCGCAGCCCGCGCATCATGGTGCCGGGCGCGATGCTGATCGCGCTCTCGCTGTACCTGGGCGAGTGGGACTGGGGCGTCAACCAGTACCTGATGGTCTGGCAGCCGCTGCTGCTCGCCGGCGGTGCGGGCTTCGCCCTGACGTTCGCCCGGCGCTGGGGCGGCCCGGGCATGGCCCTCCTGGCCGCGGGCTTCTACGCCATCGCCCGCATCTTCATGAACCTGCTGGTCGGCGTCGGCCTCGACCAGTCGATGCCGACGCTCCCGCTGTTCTTCGTCGAAGCAGTCATCGTCGAGCTCGTCTTCGTCTCGGCCGCGATGCGCCACCGCACGCTGGCACCCGCGCTCCTGATCGGCCTCGGCATCGGCACGATCGGCTTTGCCGCGCAGTACGCGTGGTCGCAGGAGTTCATGCCCACCCCGTGGACGACCGAGCTGCTCGGCCAGGGCATCCCGTTCGCGATCATCGGCGGCGCCGCTGGCGCGCTGCTCGGCCTGTTGTTCGCCGTGTCGCTCAACGGCAAGCTCGCGGTCGTCACGCACCGCCGCGCCTACAGCCTCACCGCCGCGTTCGCGCTCCTCGCGCTGGCCGGCCTGGCCGCCAACCAGGACTACTCAAGCGGCCCGATCGTCACGACGACCGTCGTGAAGGACCGCGAGACGCGCGGCGCCGTCGGCGCTGGTCCGCAGGACGGCCCGATCCACGACGCGACCATCACGATGGCCTTCAAGAACCCCGCCGATGCCAAGGGCAACCAGTACGTCTCGGCCATCGCCTGGCAGGGCGGCGGCCTCGTCGCCAACTCCATGAAGGAGATCGCGCCGGGCGTCTACCGCACGACCGAGCCGATCCCGGTCGGCGGCCCGTGGAAGACCGCCGTGCGCACGCAGCTCGGACGCCGGCTGCTCGCCGCCCCGGTCTACCTCCCGGCCGACCCGGGCATCCCAGTCGGCGCGATGATCAACCCCGGCACCGAGACCCTGCAGCTCAAGAACGAGCTCGTGTACCTGCAGCGTGAGCGCAAGCCCGACGTGCCTGCGACGCTGTGGACGCCCGCCATCGTCGGCGTCCTCGGCCTCACGGTGCTCTTCATGTTCGCCCTCGGGTTCTCGGCCGCGCGCGTCGGCCTGCGCACAAAGCGAGAGACGACCGACGACGCGACGGCCGCCGACAACCGCACGGCGCCGGCCGGCACCGCACCGACCGCCACCACACGCGTCGCGTACTCGCCGAGCGACCGCTAGCCAACCCCGCAGCGAACTGCCCGGAAGCCGGCCGCCGAGCAGTTCGCCGCAGAACCTCTACGCCGGTGCTGCGCCGCGCGCTCCCGGGGAG
>JAEYAL010000291.1 GCA_023404805.1 Actinomycetes bacterium
GGCTGGCGCTCCGGGCTGCCCGACGATCGGCGCCCGCGACGAGCTCAGCATCACCCGCGACGCGACGGGGAGCAAAGCGCTGCTCGCTGGCCGCGTCCGTGGCGCCGCCGGCTTCGACGCGCTCCGCTCGGCGCTGCCCGCGACGCGCGCCTACACCGCCACGGACTGCATCCTGGCGGCTGGCATCTCAGTGCAGCGCGGCCCGTGCAAGCCCCAGCCCGTCTACCCGCCGCTGCCGCCGAACCCGCAGCCTGCCTGCGAGAGCCAGGCCGCGTTGTCGAACTCGACGTTCCGGGCGATCGGCGCCTGCCTCAAGAAGGACCCGAAGACGGGGATCTACACCGCGTACGCGGCGACCGGCAACGGCTTCGGCGACCTCCGCGTCAACGGCCTGCTGCTGCACCCGACCTCGGGCGGCAAGATCACGATCGACCCGCGCGCACTGACCGTGAAGGCCACCGGCAAGACCTCGGTCAGCGTCAACGGCATCACGCTCTGGGAGGGCTCGCTCAACTGGTCGCTCGGGACCAAGGAGTTCAAGATCGGCGAAGCGAAAGGCTCGGCGACGCTGAAGGGCTTCGGGCTCTCCGGCGGCGTGTCGGTGCGCTTCTCGCCGCGGCCCAAGACCGCCGCTGACGCCGTGCCGCCGCCGACGCCGCCTGCCGGTGGCGTGGTGGTCGAGACGAACCTCTCGGTGCAGGCGCCGCCGCCCCCGCGGGGCGGCAAGGGCAGCAAGCTCAGCGCCAAGGTCGCCTTCCGGGTCGACGCGACCGGCCAGGTCTCGCTGACCGATCTGAAGGTCGTGCTGCCGAAGTTCAGCGCGGGCCCGATCGACGTGCTCCCGACGACCATCGAGTACTCGGGCGCGACCGACACCTGGTCGGGCTCCGGCTCGATCGTGCTGCCAAGTCCGGCGAAGCCGCGCCCGACGGTCGGCCTCTCGCTCACGTTCAAGGCGGGCAAGCTCATCGCGGGACGCGTCACGGCGACGAACGCGAACCTGCCGTTCGGGCCGCCGCCAGCGTCGGCGACCACCCGCCTGCAGCTGATCGACGCCGCGTTCTCGTGGGAGCAGGACCTCAAGCTCAACGGCGCGGTCGGCTTCAGCTCCGACACGCCACCGATCGCCGGGCGCTCCAAGCGCATCGCCGAGCTGATCCTCACCGCCGGCTACGACTTCAAGCCGCCAGGCAAGTGGGAGGGGTCGGGCGTCGTGAAGGTGCTCGGCGACGAGCTCGGCCGCGGCAAGATCGGATACTGGAACGGCAGCGGGAAGCTGTCGTTCGAGGCCAACGTGCAGAAGGACTTCGGCCAGGTCTTCAAGCTCGGCGTGAAGGGCACGCTGAAGGGCGAGATCACGAACGGCCGCATCACCGGCGTCGGCACGGCGACCGTGAGCGCCCCGCCGTTCTCGGCGGGCGGCAAGGTGACGGTCAACGAGACCGCGGTTGTCGCGTGCATCGATGGCTACGAGGGCGCGGGCGGCACGTACCTGCTCGAGTCCCGCCAGTTGAAGCTGTTCGAGGGCTGCGGCAATCCGTCGCTCAAGGACGCCGTGAAGAAGGCCAAGGAGGACTACGACGCCCTCAAGCAGGCCCGCGACAAAGCGAAGCCGGGCAAGGGGAAGAAGTCCCAGGCCGAGGGCGTCATCGCGGTCGGGCAGTTCAGCGTCGCTGACGACCTGCCGTTCGTCGTGCTTGCTGCGCAGGGCCAGGGCGGCGTGCCGCACGGCGCGTTCGTCTCGCCGACCGGGGCGCGGTTCGCGGCCCCGCCCGTGGGCCAGGCCGCGCCAGTCGGCGGCGGCTTCGCCGTCAGCGATCCTGAGAGCGGCCGCGTCTACCTGACGGTGAAGCGGCCGGCGGCAGGCGTCTGGCGCTGGGAGCCGGCCGAGGGCTCGGTGCCGCTGGCGCAGGGCCTGCAGTCCGACGGCGAGGACGAACCGGACGTCCGCGTGAGGATCGCCGGCAAGGGCGCCTCGCGGACGGTGGAGTACGACGCCGACCTGCCCGAGGGCATGACGGTCCGCTTCCAGGAGACGGGTGACGGCGTCCAGCAGGACCTGGGCGACGCGCGCAGCTCCAGCCGGGGCGCGATCCGGTTCACGCCGGTCGAGTCGACGGTGCGGGCCCGCAAGATCGCCGCGGTGTTCGAACGCGATGGCGCGCTGGTCGCGACCAAGGTCGTGGGCTCGTTCCGCGCGACCGCCGACGGCCGCCCCGGGCGCGTCACCGACCTCCGCGTCTCGCGGAGCGGCGACGACCGCCTGCGGGTGCGGTTCGACGGCGCAGACGACGCCGACGGCCACCGCGTGTCGGTTCGCCTCGGTGACGGCGGCGAGCAGCTGATCGACCTCGACGGTGGCGCCCGCTCGGTCCTGATCGACGGCGTCGACCGCGATGTGTCGGCCACCGTGACCGTGCAGGGCGTGACCGACGAAGGCGTCGCAGGCCCGGCGACGTCGAAGCGGATCGCGGCTGGGAAGCCGGCCAAGTCGCCGAAGATCAAGGCGGGCGCCAGCGGCGAGCTCGGCGTCGCTGAGGTGGTGTTCGCGGCGCTCGGCTAGCGCTGGGCGGCCAAGGCCCTCGCACACCCGTCCGCCCTGGGCCGGTTTCGCGCGGTTGGCCGCGTGGGACCGGCCCGTGGCGCGCGAGGGCGGCGCTACGTTCAAGCCGTATGCGCCTGCGCTCTCACGCCGTTCGGTCCGCCCTCGCCGTCGCAGCGGCTACCGGTCTCTGCGCGGCCTCGACCGCCCCAGCGCTGGCGGCGCCGCCGACGCCCAAGAGCAAGCGGATCGTCGCGGTCGTGTCGATCGGCGGCGTCAAGCTCGGCCAGAGCTACGCCACGGCCGTGAGGACCTGGGGCCCTGGCAGCACCTGCGCCCTGGAGGACCAGACGTACCGCGACACGCACGCGGGCGCCGAGCTCGACCGCTCCGACTTCACCGGCATCTGCAGCTGGCGGGTCGACGAGACCGATCCGGCGGCGGGGAGCGGGTCGCTCGTGTTTGAGCGCGGCAAGGTGAACGAAGCCAGCCTGCGCTGCGGCCAAGACGCGGCGACCTCGGAGCCGAACGGCCGCGGCCCGATCGGCCGGTTCAAGCTGACCAAGGGCAAGACGAAGATCGGCTGCGGCAGCACGATCTCCAAACTCGTGAAGACCTTCCCCAAGGCTGAGCCGACGCCCTCCGGCGTCGGGCTCTTCCAGAAGGACCGCATGCTCTCGTTCGGCGGCTCAGCCGGCGAAGTCGCCGGCATCGCGCTGCTCTACGCGAAGAACTACTGACGCCGCCGGACCGGCGGACTGCTCCGGGATGACCCGCAAACGCTGAGGGCCAGTCCGGAGCGGTGCCGCGGCAGCCGCGTCAGATCACGAGCTTCTTCGTCATCCCGTAGATCGCCAGCCGCCAGAGCGCGAGTCCGAAGACGACCAGGATGCTGAGGTGGGCGACATCGACCCAGCCCTCCCAGCCGAACGAGGCGTGGCGAACCAGCTCGACGGTGTGGTGCAGCGGGTTGAACCACGCCATGATCTGGGCCCACTCGGGCAGCGTCGAGATCGGGAAGAACGTGCCAGCGGTGAGCATCACGGGCGTGATGAAGCCGGAGGTGACGTACGAGAAGTTCTCCATCGAATCGGTGAAGGCGGTGACGCAGATGCCGAAACACGTCCAGCCGTAGCCGGCGATGAAGCCGATGAACGGCACGGTGAGCATCCAGATCGACGGCTCGAGCCCGAAGAAGATCGCGACGATCAGCGGTGCGCAGCCGAACACCCCCGCGCGCGAGGCCATCCAGACGGCCTCCGCGGTGACGAGCTCTTCGGTGTCGACGGGCGCCGCCAAGATCGCGTCGTAGGTGCGTTGGAACTTGTATTTGACGAACGTCCCGAACATCGCGGGCATCGCCGATGAGAACAGCACCGCGGTCGCGACCGTGCCGGTGCCGACGAAATCGACGTAGTCGAAGCCAGCCGCCTCGGAGATGAGCCCGCCCAGGCCGAAGCCGAACGCGAGCAGGTAGATCGTCGGCTCGACGGTCGAGGAAAAGACCGACCCCCGCCAGTAGCTCGAGAAGTTGATGACCTCGCGCACGAGCACGCCGCGCAGCGCGCTCGGCTCAAGGCGTCCGATCCGGCCGGTGGTCGCGTCGCGCGGCGGCGCGGGGGCGGGGTTCGGCTTGGCGCCGGAAGTGATCGTGGCGGAGGTCATGCGATGTCCTCTCCGGTCAGGGCGACGAAGGCGTCTTCAAGGGTGGTCTGGCGGCGCTCGCCGTCTGGCACCGTGGCTCCGGGCGGCGGGTCGTCGACGCCGAGCACGGCGACCGACGTACCGGTGCGGCGCGTCGTGAACCCGGCGGCGCGGGCGTCGGCCTCAGCCTCGGCCAGCTGCGCCGGCGAGCCATAGACCTCGACCGCTTCGCGCCCGGCGTGCTCGTGGGTGAGCTCCGTCGGATGCCCCGCGGCGACCTGCTGCCCTTTGCTCATCACGACCACGGTGTCGCAGAGGCGCTCGGCCTCCTCGATGTAGTGCGTCGACATCAGGATCGTCGTCCCCTCCGAGCGCAGCGCGTCGATCAGCGCCCACAGCTCCTGGCGGACCTGCGGGTCGAGGCCGACCGTCGGCTCGTCCATCAGCACCAGCCGCGGGCGGTGGACCAGCGCCCGCGCGATGAGCAGGCGGCGCCGCATGCCGCCCGACAGCTCGTCGGCTTTCGCGCTGGCGCGCTCGGTGAGGTTCGCGATCGCCATCGCGCGGTCGATCGCCTCGCGGCGCTCCTTCTTCGGCACGCGGTAGAGATGCGCGAACACGAGCAGGTTCTGCTCGACGGTGAGCGTGACGTCGAGGTTGTCGAGCTGCGGCACCAGCCCCAGATCGGCGCGGGCCTGCTTGCTCTCGCCGGGGAGGTCGTAGCCGAGCACGGTGAGCCGGCCCTCGTCGGCGATCGCCTGCGCGGTGAGCATGCGCATTGTCGTCGACTTCCCTGCGCCGTTGGGGCCCAGCAGGCCGACGCACGTGCCCTCAGGGACGTCGAGGTCGAGGTGGTTGACGGCGGTCAGCCCGCCGAAGCGCTTGACGACGCCGCGCAGCTCGATCGCGTTGACGGGCGGTGCTGCGGCGTGCGCGGGCGCTTCTGGTTCGGTCATCGTCATGGCAGGAGGCCTCATGGTTGTTCTGACCGCGGGGCGGGCCGAAACTCATCGGGTGAGCCTAGTCTCGCGTCGATTGCGGTCAGGAGCTGTCCGCTGGGACGTGGCGCTGGCTGGTCGTCGCCGCCGCCGACGTCTTCTCCGCCGCTGCGGCCGGGCTCGAGCCGGATCCACGCGATGAGGCCTGCGGCGACCGTGACCGCCGTCGACACGATCACGACCGTGTGTAGGCCGCTCACAAAGGCGTGCTGGGCGCTCTCGAGCAGCGACGTCGCGATATCGGCGGGCAGGGACTCGGCGGCGATCGTCGCCTCCGACAGCGACTCCTTCGCGCTCTCCGGCGCGCCCTCGGGCAGGACGACCGCCGACGTGTAGACGCCAGCGAGGATCGAGCCGAGCACCGCGACGCCGAGGCCGCCACCGAGCTCGTACGCCGTCTCCTCGATCGCGCTCGCCTGCCCGGCCTGGTCGGCGCTGGCCGACGAGAGGATCACGTCGTTGCCCGCGACGAGCGCGATCTCAAGCCCGAGCCCGACGCAGAGAAACGCCGGCATGAACAGCAGGTACCTGTCCTCCAGCCCGAGCGCGAGGAGCGGCAGCAGCGAGAGCCCTGCGCCCGCGAGGCCGACCGCCATCACGGTCCGCGTGCCGAAGCGCGTGAGGAACCACGACGCGGTGAGTCCGCCGATGATCGTCGCGATCAGCAGCGGCGCGAGGCGCAGGCTCGACTCCGCCGGGCCCGTCCCGATCACGAGCTGGAAGTACTGCGCGAAGAACAGCTCCAGCCCGACGAGCGCGAACATCGTCAGCAGGACGGCCGCGACGGCGACGCGGAACGCCGTCGCCCCGAAGAGCCGCAGCTCCAGCGTCGGGTTCTCCTGCGCGAGCTGGCGCCGCGCGAACACGGTCAGCATCACGATGGCCGCCGCGAAACACGCGATCGGCGCCACGCCGAGGCCGTGGCGGGCGGCGTCCTTGAGGCTGTAGGCGACGAGCAGCACGCCGGCGCTGACGAGCGCGACCGAGCCCGGGTCCCACGCGGGCGGGTCGCTACTGCGGCTCTCGGGGATCATCCGCCACGCCAGCGGCAGCACGATGAGGAACACGGGCACGTTCAGCAGGAAGACGGCCTGCCACGAGAACGCTTCGATCAGCAGGCCGCCGATGATCGGGCCTGCCGCCGCGCCCGCCGACATCGCTGCGCTCCAGATGCCGACCGCCTTGACGCGCTCGTCGCGGTCGGGGAAGACGTCGCGGATGATCGCCATGGTGCTTGGCAAGATCACGGCGCCGCCGACGCCCTGCAGCGCGCGGGCGAGGATCAGCGCATCCGCCGACCAGGCGAACGCCGCGAACACCGAAGCCGCGGTGAAGAACGCCAGGCCGGCAACGAGGGTGCGCTTGCGGCCGAACCGGTCGCCGAGCGTCGCCGAGAGCACCAGCAGCGGCGCGACCACCAGCGAGTAGATGTCGATGATCCAAAGCAGCTCGACGGCGCTCGGGCGCAGGTCGGCGGAGATCGACGGCGCCGCGACGTGCAGGACGGTCATGTCGATCACGACGAGCTGCAGCGTCGCCGCGATGACGGCGAGGACTTTCCAGCGGTTGGCCGGACCGAGCGGCGATGCCTGTTCGGTGACCACGAGACGTCCAGCATCGCACTCCTGCGCTGCGCTGCGCTGCACGGGCTCGTCCCCCCGAACCTGGTCGATTTGCTCCCACTTTTGGCGCATCTGCGGATACGGTCTGGCGATGCGCTGGAACGCCGACGACCCGGTCCGGAACGCGATCCTGGCGGATCTCGTCGAGCAGGAGCACCAGCTCCTCGATCCGGCCGTCCGAGCCGACGCCGAGCGCGTCCGCGAGCTGCTCCACGAGGACTTCGAGGAGGTCGGCGCCAGCGGCCGCCACTGGCACCGCGACTCGATCGTCGACTACCTCGCCAAGGACCCCGGCGTCGGTTCCGAGACCAGCCAGGTCGACGCCAAGTTCCTGGGCCACGACACCGTCCTGATCACCTACGCGGCCCGCTACCTCGACGAGCAGCACGCCATCTCGCGGCGCTCCTCGCTCTGGATCCACGAGCACGGCAAATGGGCGCTCCGCTACCACCAGGGCACGCCGATCAGCTAGCTCCCCGCGGCGGGCCGCCGCCGGGCGGACTCCCCTCGCGCGCGGGTGGCCGGCCCCCCCGCGCGCCGG